>DASSOK010000051.1:0-9760 GCA_035700665.1 Marmoricola sp. | reverse complement strand
GGCAGGTCGTGCCGCTTGCCCAGCGGCGAGACCCGGCCGTAGCGCTCGAGGAAGCCGAAGGTCGAGACCGGCTCGAAGATCGAGGTCCAGACGGTGTTGTAGTTGATCGCGGAGGCCATCACGGCCACCAGGGCCTCGCCGGGGCCGAGCTCAGGGAGGGGGACGTCGTCGACGTGCAACGACTTGCGCGGGTCCTTGTCGCGGGTGGCCTGCCCTTCGAACAGGTCCACCTCGTCCTTCTTCACGAAGGCAGCGCGGTAGGAATCCGGGAGGGAAAGATTGGCGAAGTCCTCGCCGGAGGCGTCGCCGGACTGGCCGGACTGGATGGCGTCGAGAATGTGCTGCACGTCAGCTCCTGGGGATGTGGCGTTACTGCAGGGGATGAGATTACCGACGGGTAACCGGCGGCTCGTGAGGCGGTCAGTGGGCGGACGCGTCGACAGATCCCGGGGCCGGTTGCACCAGCTCGACGAGCACGCCGCCGGCGTCCTTGGGGTGGATGAAGTTGACCCGGCTGTCGGAGGTGCCGCGCTTCGCGGCGTCGTACAGCAGCCGGACACCGCGGCTGCGCAGCACCTCGGCGACCTTCTCCACGTCGGTGACCCGGTAGGCCAGCTGCTGGATGCCGGGGCCGTTGCGGTCGAGGAACTTCGCGATCGTGGACTCCTCGCTCAGCGGCGCGAGCAGCTGGATGCACTGGGACGCAGTGTCGCCCCCTGCGGGGTTGACCTGCACCATCGCCTCGCGCACGCCCTGCTCCTCGTTGGTCTCCTCGTGGGCGACCGTCATCCCGAACACCTCGGTGTAGAGGCGCTTGGCCTCGTCGAGGTCGGGGACGGCCACGCCGACGTGGTCGATGCAGACGAACAGGCTCTCGGGGATGTCCAGCGGTGCGCTCATGGAGGCCATCCTGACCGAAACCGCGGACCTGTGGGCAGGGGTGTGACCCGGCTGACATCGCTGGGGGGCCGATCTGGGTAGTCTCGGAAGTGCCGCCCAGGCCCCCATCCCCGCACCTGTCCCAGGAGGACCCCATGTCCGGATCCGTGATCGTCGCCGGCGCGCGTACGCCGATCGGCCGCCTGCTCGGCGGGCTGAAGAGCCAGTCCGCAGCCGACCTCGGCGGTGTCGCCATCAAGGGTGCCCTGGAGAAGGCCGGCGTCTCCGGTGACCAGGTCGAGTACGTGATCATGGGTCACGTCATCCAGGCCGGCACCGGCCAGATCACTGCCCGCCAGGCGGCCGTCAAGGGGGGCATCCCGATGGACGTCCCCGCCATCACCATCAACAAGGTCTGCCTCTCCGGCCTCAACGCCATCGCGCTGGCCGACCAGCTCGTCCGCGCCGGGGAGCACGACGTGGTCGTCGCGGGTGGCATGGAGTCGATGACCAACGCCCCCCACCTGCTGCCCAAGTCCCGCGAGGGCATCAAGTACGGCGACGGCACCCTGGTCGACTCGATGGCCTACGACGCCCTCTACGACCAGTTCACCAGCCAGGCGATGGGTGGCCTGACCGAGTCGTGCAACGCCGAGGGGCTCGGCCTGAGCCGCGAGGAGCAGGACGAGTTCTCCGCGCGCAGCCACCAGCTCGCCGCGCAGGCGTGGAAGAACGGTGTCTTCACCGACGAGGTCGTGCCGGTCGAGATCCCGCAGCGCAAGGGCGACCCGATCGTGGTCAGCGAAGACGAGGGCGTCCGTGGCGACACCACCGCCGAGTCGCTCTCCAAGCTGCGCCCGGCGTTCAGCAAGGACGGCACCATCACGGCCGGCTCGTCCTCCCAGATCTCCGACGGCGCCTGCGCGGTCGTGGTGATGAGCAAGGCGAAGGCCGAGGAGCTCGGCCTCGAGTGGCTCGCCGAGATCGGCGCCTCGGGCCAGGTCGCCGGCCCCGACTCCACTCTGCAGCTGCAGCCCGCGCGGGCCGCCGCGAAGGCGCTGGAGAAGGAGGGCCTCTCGGTCGACGACGTGGACCTCTTCGAGTTCAACGAGGCCTTCGCCGCCGTCGGCATCGCCTCGGCGCGGGAGCTCGGCATCCCCGAGGAGAAGGTCAACGTCAACGGTGGCGCGATCGCCGTCGGCCACCCGGTGGGCATGTCGGGCGCCCGCCTGGCCCTGCACCTGGCCCTGGAGCTCAAGCGTCGCGGTGGCGGCGTCGGCGTCGCCGCGCTGTGCGGTGGCGGTGGTCAGGGCGACGCACTGGTGGTGCGGGTGCCCAAGGCGTGAGGCGTCGTACGACGGCGGACGTCCCCGGACTGGTCGAGAAGGCCAGGGCCGGGGACGCCCGTTCTGTCGCCCGGCTGATCTCGCTGGTCGAGGACGCCTCGCCGCTGCTGCGCGAGGTCATGGCGGGGCTGGCGCCGTACACCGGCGCGGCCGGCGGAGGCGGCGCGCAGATCGTCGGCCTCACCGGCCCGCCAGGTGTGGGGAAGTCCACGTCGACGAACGCGCTGGTCACGGCGCTGCGGGGGCAGGGCAAGCGGGTCGGGGTCTTGGCGGTCGACCCGTCCTCGCCGTTCTCCGGCGGGGCGCTGCTGGGCGACCGGATCCGGATGCAGGACCACGCCCTGGACCGCGAGGTCTACATCCGCTCGATGGCCTCCCGGGGACACCTCGGGGGGCTGTCGTGGGCGACTCCGCAGGCACTCCGGGTCCTCGACGCCGCGGGCTGTGACGTCGTCCTCGTCGAGACCGTCGGCGTCGGGCAGAGCGAGGTGGAGATCGCCTCGATGGCCGACAGCACGGTGGTGCTCCTGGCGCCGGGGATGGGTGACGGGATCCAGGCCGCGAAGGCGGGCATCCTCGAGATCGCCGACCTCTACGTGATCAACAAGGCCGACCACGAGGGCGCCGACCAGGTCCGCCGCGAGCTGCGCAACATGGTCGCGATGGCGGACCGGGCCGACGGCGCCTGGAAGCCGGAGATCCTCAAGACCGTCGCCCAGACCGGCGAGGGGGTCGACGAGGTCGTCGCGGCGCTCGACCGGCACTGGCAGTGGCTGCAGGAGAGCGGCGAGCTGCAGCGGCGCCGGACCCGCCGGGCCCGCGAGGAGATCGAGGCCATCGCCGTCACCGCGCTGCGCGAGCGCTGGGGCGACGTGCACGAGCGCACCGAGCTGGACGAGCTCGCCGAGCAGCTGGTCGCGGGGGAGACCGACCCCTACGCCGCGGCCGACGAGCTGCTGGCGACGTATGCAGACTGAGCTCGCGCGAGCCTCCCACGACCGACGGTCGATCCCTGCTACAAACGGCGGGACCGGTGTGCTCGGGCGTATCGGCTGACCGCGAGGAGGATCGGATGGAAGGCGTCATGAAGAAGGGCGCGGCCCTGGTCGTCGTCCTCTTCCTCGGCTTCTACCTGTTCACCGACCCCAACGGGGCAGCCGACATGGCCCAGCAGCTGGTCGAGACGGTGTGGGGGATGCTGGTCAGCCTGTTCGAGGCCGTGATCGCCTTCATCGGCGCCCTCGGCGACTAGCCGGTCCGCTCCCATGGCGCTGACCCGTCCGCTGGCCGAGCCCGACATCGGCCGACACCTGCTCCGCGACGAGGGGGAGGTCATCGTCGACGAGGTCCGCCGGCACTGGGTGGTCTACGTGCTGCCGACTTTGCTGGCGTTCGCGTCCCTGTTCTTCTTCTGGGCCTTCCTGGTCGCGCCGGTGGACATCGCGCCGCTGCCGCTCTTCGTCGGCGTGGTGCTGGCGGTGTACGCCGCCTGGCGGGCGCTGCGCGAGCGCTCGGACCGGTTCGTGATCACCAACATGCGGGTGTTCCGGGTCAAGGGCGTCTTCGCGCGGTCCCTGGCCACGATGCCGCTGGGCCGGATCCTCGACATCACGGTCTACAAGCCGTTCCACGGGCGGCTGCTCGGGTTCGGGCACTTCGTCTTCGAGTCGGCCGCCCAGGAGCAGGGGCTCCGGGAGATCCGCTACGTCGGTCGCCCGGACGAGCGCGACCTCGCCATCCAGCGGGTCGTCCAGCGCTCCGGCCTGCGCGGCGCTCCCCGGGTCAACTGATCGCCGTGGCGCTGCCCTTCGACCCGATCGACGAGGCCGCCCGCCAGTGGGGCAATCGCTGGACGGGCGTGTCCCAGATGCACGCGGTCACCTCGCTGATGCGGGCGCAGCAGATCGTGCTCGGCCGGCTCGACGCGATCCTTCGGCCGCACGGGCTGACGTTCGCGCGCTACGAGGCGCTGGTGCTGCTCACCTTCTCCTCCCGCGGATCACTTCCTCTGGGCAAGATGGGGGAGCGGCTGCAGGTGCACCCCACGTCCGTCACCTCCATCGTCCAGCGGCTCGACGCCGCGGGACTCGTCGTACGACGGCCACATCCGGAGGACGGCCGTGCGGTGCTGGCGGAGATCACGCCGGCGGGCCGGGCGCTCGTGGAGCGCGCCACCGCCGACCTGGTGGCCGCCGACTTCGGCCTCGGTGCGCTCGACGAGGCGGGGCTCGGCGAGCTCTCCGAGCTGCTCCGTCCGGTCCGGGTGGCCGCCGGGGACTTCGACCTCCCCTGACCGGTCGAGCCGGTTGGAAAGGTTTAGTAGGGAGTCCTACTATTTCTCCATGGAGCACACCGAGCAGTCGACCCCGAACGCGCGCGACCGCTGGCAGCAGCGGTACGACGCCGCCCTGGACGCCGGCCGCGTCCGCGACGCCGACTTCACCACGCTGTCCGGGCTGGAGGTCGAGCCCGCCTACGGGACCGAGGACTCCGAGTGGCCCGGCGAGTTCCCGTTCACCCGCGGCCTCCACGCGACCGGCAACCGTGGCCGCACCTGGACCATTCGCCAGTTCGCCGGCTTCGGCAACGCCCAGCAGACCAACGAGCGCTACAAGATGATCCTCGGCCGCGGCGGTGGTGGCCTCTCGGTGGCCTTCGACATGCCGACCCTGATGGGCCGCGACTCCGACGACCCGAAGAGCCTCGGTGAGGTCGGGCACTGCGGCGTCGCGGTCGACAGCGCCGCCGACATGGACATCCTCTTTTCCGACATCCCGCTCGGTGACGTCACCACGTCGATGACGATCAGCGGGCCCGCCGTACCCGTCTTCTGCATGTACCTCGTCGCGGCCGAGCGTCAGGGCGTCGACATCGGCACGCTCAACGGCACCCTGCAGACCGACATCTTCAAGGAATACATCGCCCAGAAGGAGTGGCTGTTCGCTCCCGAGCCGCACCTGCGGCTGATCGGTGACCTGATGGAGTACTGCGCCGAGAAGATCCCGGCCTACAAGCCGCTGTCCGTCTCCGGCTACCACATCCGGGAGGCCGGCTCGACGGCCGCGCAGGAGCTCGCCTTCACCCTCGCCGACGGCTTCGGCTACGTCGAGCTGGGGCTGTCCCGCGGCCTGGACGTCGACGTCTTCGCGCCCGGGCTGAGCTTCTTCTTCGACAGCCACCTCGACTTCTTCGAGGAGATCGCGAAGTTCCGAGCCGCCCGCCGCATCTGGGCGAAGTGGCTGCGCGACGTCTACGGCGCGAAGACCGACAAGGCGCAGTGGCTGCGGTTCCACACCCAGACCGCCGGAGTCTCGCTGACGGCCCAGCAGCCCTACAACAACGTGGTCCGCACCGGCATCGAGGCCCTCGCGGCGGTGCTCGGGGGCACCAACTCGCTGCACACCAACGCCCTCGACGAGACGCTTGCCCTGCCGAGCGAGCAGGCTGCCGAGATCGCGCTGCGCACGCAGCAGGTGATCATGGAGGAGACCGGCGTCACCAACGTCGCCGACCCGCTGGGCGGCAGCTGGTACGTCGAGGCGCTGACGGACCGGCTCGAGGCAGAGGCCAACGCGATCTTCGACCGGATCCTCGCCATGGGCGGCTCGCGGCTGACCTCCGCTGACGTGGAGGGACTGGCCACGGCGACCCGCAACGGCGAGAACCCGGTCACCAAGGGGCTGTTGCAAGGCATCGAGGACGGCTGGTTCATGTCCGAGATCGCCGAGGCGGCGTTCCAGTACCAGACCGCGCTCGAGAAGGGCGACAAGTTGGTCGTCGGCGTGAACTGCCACACCGAGTCGGTGACGCACGACCTGGAGATCCTCCGGGTGTCCCACGAGGTCGAGGTGGAGCAGGTCCGCGAGCTCGGCAACCGCCGCGACGCACGTGACAAGGCGGCCATCGACGCCGCCCTGGCCAGGATGGTCGACGTCGCCCGCGGTGAGGGAAACCTGATCGAGCCGATGCTCGAGGCGGTGCGGGCCGAGGCGACGCTGGGGGAGATCTGCGACGCCCTGCGCGCGGAGTGGGGCGAGTACCGGGAGCCGGCACGCTTCTGACCCTTTCCTAGGATGGGCGCCATGACGCAGCAGCCCTTCAGCCGTCCCGGTGCCATCGACCTCTCCGGCCTCCAGCCCGCGTCCGCGGGACAGCCGGGTCAGGGTGGTGCCCCGGCCGCCAGTGGCGCCTACTCGGTGACGGTCGACCAGCAGAACTTCCAGCAGCTGCTGGAGAGCTCGATGAACGCTCCGGTGGTGCTGGCCTGCTTCAGCCCGTCGCGCGCGCCGCAGAGCGTGCAGCTGGCCGACGACCTGCAGACGCTGTCCAACGAGTTCGAGGGCCGGTTCCTCCTCGGCCGGCTCGACGTCGACGCCCACCCGCAGATCGCCCAGGCGATGCAGATCCCGTCCGTGCCGCTCGTCGTGCTGGTGGCCCAAGGGAGGCCGATGCCGCTGCTCGACCAGGCCGCGCCGATCGACGACCTGCGCAACGTGATCACCCAGGTCCTGCAGCAGCTGACCCAGGGCGGCTTCACCGGCCGGCACCAGCCCCGGTCCGGCGGCGGCGTGGACGCGGAGACGGGCGAGGAGACGCTGGACCCCCGCTACGCCCCGGCCCAGGAAGCGCTCGAGCGCGGCGACATCGACGCGGCCGTCGCCGAGTACCAGAAGCTCCTCGACGCCAACCCGGCCGACTCCGAGGCCGCCGCGGGGCTCGCGATGGCCAACGTGCTGAAGCGCACGCAGGGTGTCGACCTCCACGCCGCCCGGGAGGCCGCTGCGGCCAACCCCGACGACGTCGACGCCCAGACGCTGTGCGCCGACCTCGACCTGCTCGGCGGCCACGTCGACGACGCGTTCAGCCGGCTCATCGACGTCGTACGACGCTCGGCGGGTGACGACCGTGACAAGGCCCGCAAGCACCTCGTCGCCCTGTTCGGCGCCGTCGGCGACGCCGACCCGCGGGTCCAGCGGGCGCGCCGGGACCTGGCCTCCGCCCTCTTCTGACCGCTCTCGGCGATCAGGGCTGCCGGGCCGGCCAGTCCTTCGCCACCAGCGTGAGCACGTCGTAGGTCGCCACCGGCGCCTCGTCGGCGTTGGTGACCACCGCGTCCCAGCGCACCTCGCCGTAGTCGGCGGTCGCCCGCGGGGTGATCTGCTTGACCGTCAGGGTGACCCGGATGGTGTCGCCCGCCTTCACCGGCGTGAGGAAGCGCAGGTTGTCCACGCCGAAGTTCGCCAGCACCGGCCCGGGGTTCGGCTCCACGAACAGCCCCGCGGCCAGCGAGACGACCAGGTAGCCGTGCGCGACGATGCCACCGAACAGGGGGTTGGCCGCGGCCGCCTCGGGATCGGTGTGGGCGTAGAAGGTGTCGCCGGTGAACTCCGCGAAGTGGTCGATGTCCTCGCGCGAGACCGTGCGGGTCTCGGAGACGATGCTGTCGCCGATCCGCAGCTCGGCGAGGGACTTGCGGAACGGGTGCACGTCGTCAGTACGACGATCGGCACCGGTCGTCCACTGGCCGGTGATCGCGGTCATCATGTCGGGTGAGGCCTGGATCGCCGTGCGCTGCATGTGGTGCAGCACCCCACGGACGCCACCGAGCTCCTCGCCGCCCCCGGCGCGGCCGGGACCGCCGTGCACCAGCACCGGCAGGGGAGAGCCGTGGCCGCCGGCCGCTGCTGCCTCGGCGGCGTCCTCGCGGTCCAGGACGAGCAGGCGGCCGTGCCACGGAGCCAGGCCGAGGGTGACGCGGCGAGCGACGTCCGCGTCGTGGGTGGCCAGCGAGCCCACGAGGCTGCCCTTCCCGCGGGCCGCCAGGGCGATCGCCTCGTCGAGGTCGGCGTAGGACAGCACCGTGCTGACCGGGCCGAAGGGCTCCACGTCGTGCGGCTCGGTGGCGCCGGCACGGGCGTGGAGCAGCACGGGGGAGAGGAAGGCGCCGCGCTCGGCGTCGGCGTCCAGCACCTCGACGTGCGTCGGGTCGCCGTACACGACGTCGGCCTGGGAGCGCAGCGCCTCGATCGCCTTGCGCACCTCCTCGCGCTGGGCCAGAGAGGCGAGGGCGCCCATCCGGACGTCCGGGTCCGCCGGGTTGCCGACGGTGACCCTGGCAAGCCGGTCCGCGACGGCGTCGACGACCGCGTCGGCCATGCCGTCCGGCACGATCGCGCGACGGATGGCGGTGCACTTCTGGCCGGCCTTGACCGTCATCTCCGTGACGACGCCCTTGACGAACACGTCGAACTCGGGGTCGTCCACCGACACGTCCGGCCCGAGGATCGAGCAGTTCAGCGAGTCGGCCTCGACGCCGAGCTGCACGCCGCCGTGGACCACCGACGGGTGCTGACGCAGCACGCCGGCGGTGTGCGCCGACCCGGTGAAGGCGACCGAGTCCTGCACGCTGAGGGCGTCGAGCAGGCCGTCGGCGCTGCCGCAGAGCAGCTGCAGCGAGCCCTCGGGCAGGATGCCGGAGTCGATGATCCGCCGGACCACGGCCTCGGTGAGGTACGCCGTCTGGCTGGCCGGCTTCACGATCGAGGGCAGCCCCGCCAGGAACGCGGGGGCGAGCTTCTCGAGCATCCCCCAGACAGGGAAGTTGAAGGCGTTGATCTGCACCGCCACGCCCGGCCGGGAGGTGTAGAAGTGCCGGCCGACGAAGGTCCCGCCCTTGCCCAGCGGCTCGAGCGCGCCGTCGAGCACGATGGTGTCGTTGGGCAGTTCGCGGGTGCCCTTGGAGGCGTAGCTGAAGACGGTGCCGAAGCCACCGTCGATGTCCACCATCGAGTCCCGGCGCGTCGCGCCGGTGCGGAAGGAGAGCTCGTAGAGGCCCTCCTTGTCGGCGGACAGGTGCTTCGCCAGCTGCTTGAGCAGCCCGGCCCGCTCGTGGAAGGTCAGCTCGCGCACGGCCGGACCGCCGACACGCCGCGCGTGCTCGACCATCGCGCCGACGTCGAGGCCGCGGGACGAGATCCGGGCGACCTCCTCGCCGGTCGCGGCGTCCACGAGCGGAGCCCCCTCGTCAGCGGCCCGGAACCACTTCCCGTCGGCGTAGCTCTCCAGCAGCTCGGTCACGGCGTCCCCTTCGTTGCGGAATCTCGGCGGCGCGTGCCACACTATTACAGACCGATCGGTCAGTAAATGGGGAGAGACATGACTGCCGCACCCGAGATCGAGGAGCTCCAGGCCGGCTTCGAGCACACCATCGCCCACTCCGACCGGATCGAGCCGCGGGACTGGATGCCGGAGGGCTATCGGAAGACCCTGGTCCGCCAGATCGCCCAGCACGCCCACTCCGAGATCATCGGGATGCAGCCGGAGGGCAACTGGCTCACCCGCGCACCGTCGTTGCGCCGCAAGGCGATCCTGCTCGCCAAGATCCAGGACGAGGCGGGTCACGGCCTCTACCTCTACTCCGCCACCGAGACGCTCGGCGCCACCCGCGACGAGCTGACCGAGAAGCTGATCGCCGGCGCGCAGAAGTACTCCTCGATCTTCAACTACCCGACGCTCTCCTTCGCCGACGTCGGCAC
>DASSOK010000050.1:0-11162 GCA_035700665.1 Marmoricola sp. | reverse complement strand
GATCGCGCCGGGTGCTGTGGTCGAGGTGATCGGCAACTGCGGCCACTTCCCGCACAAGGACCACCCGGAGCGGTTCGTCAAGACGCTCAACGACTTCATCCGGCACACCCGCCCCGCGTCGTACGACCGCGACCGCTGGCGCGACCTGCTCCGCAACGGTCCGGAGGAGCCGGTCACCCGGCAGCTCGCCGGGCTCAGCGCGATCTGAGATCGGCGCGGTCGTCGAAGGCCGTGAACAGCGCCGTGACGACGCCGAGCGCGATCGCGACCACGCCCAGGCCGACGAACAGGCGGCGCAGGTCGAAGAGCGCCGGCACGGCGAGGACGAGCAGCAGCACGCCGGCAGCGACGAACGGCACGCAGCGGCGCAGTGCCCGCCGCCAGCGGGCAGGCGACGGGGTCACGCGTCGCCGCCCTCCTGCTGGACCCCCGAGACGGCGGTCGGGTCGTCGATGCGGTACTTGGCGAACGCCTCGGCAGCCACCTCCGGCTTGATCTCGCCGCGCTGCGCGAGCGCCTCCAGGGCCTGTACGACGATCGACTCGGCGTCCACCTGGAAGAACCGGCGAGCGGCCGGACGCGTGTCGGCGAAGCCGAACCCGTCCGTGCCGAGCACGTGGTAGTCGACCGGCATCCACTGCGCGATCTGGAGGGGGACCGCACGCATGAAGTCCGTGACCGCGACGGCGGGGCCGGCGACGTCGGCGAGCTTGCTGGTGACGTAGGCAGTGCGGGGCGTCTCGCCGGGGTGGTTGAGGTTCCACTCCTCGGCGGCGACGCCGTCGCGCGCCAGCTCGTTCCACGAGGTGACCGACCACAGGTCCGCCTTCACGCCCCAGTCCTCCGCGAGCAGCTCCTGGGCCCGCTGGATCCACGGGAACGCGACGCCACTGGCCATCAGCTGCACCGTCGGCGCCTCGTCGCCGAGCTCCGGGCCCTCGGCGAACCGGTAGATGCCCTTGAGCAGGCCTTCGACGTCGATGCCGTCCGGCTCCCTGGGCTGGCTGATCGGCTCGTTGTAGACCGTCAGGTAGTAGATGACGCTCTCGCCCTCGGGGTGCTCCTCGCTCGAGGTGTACATCCGGCGGAGGCCGTCCTGCATGATGTGCGCCACCTCGTGGGCGAAGGCGGGGTCGTAGTGCACGACGGCCGGGTTCGTCACCGCGAGCAGGGGCGAGTGCCCGTCGGCGTGCTGCAGACCCTCGCCGGTCAGGGTGGTCCGCCCTGCGGTGGCCCCGATGAGGAAGCCGCGCGCCATCTGGTCGGCCATCGCCCAGATGCCGTCGCCGGTCCGCTGGAAGCCGAACATCGAGTAGAAGATGTAGAACGGGATCATCACGTGCCCGTGGGTGGCGTACGCCGACCCGGCCGCGGTCGCCGACGCCACGGCGCCGGCCTCCGAGATGCCCTCGTGCAGCATCTGGCCCTGCTCGGACTCGCGCCACTTCAGCAGCAGCTTGCGGTCGACCGACTCGTACTGCTGGCCGTGCGGGTTGTAGATCTTGGCGCTCGGGAAGAACGAGTCCATCCCGAAGGTCCGGAACTCGTCTGGTGCGATCGGCACGATCCGCGGGCCCAGCTCGGGGTCCTTCATCCAGTCCTTGAGCAGCCGGACCAGTGCCATCGTCGTGGCGATCTTGTTCTTGCCCGAACCCTGCTTCAGCTCGGCGTAGACGTCGTCGCCCGGGACCTTCAGGGGCTTGGCGCGGACCACCCGCTTGGGCAGCGAGCCGCCCAGCGCGCGGCGTCGCTCCATCATGTACTCCATCTCGGGCGACTCCATGCCCGGGTGGAAGAACGGGGCGGTGCCGTCGGCGTCGTACTGCTGCTCGATGTCCTTGTCGCTGATCGGCAGGTAGAGCCGGTCGCGGAAGCGCTTGAGGTCGTCCTTGTTGAGCTTCTTCATCTGGTGGGTGGCGTTCTTGCCCTCGAGGGCGTCGATCGTCCAGCCCTTGATGGTGTGCGCCAGGATCACCGTCGGCTGCCCGACGTGCTCGCTGGCCGCCTTGAACGCGGCGTAGACCTTTCGGTAGTCGTGGCCGCCGCGGGGCAGCTTCTCGATCTGCCGGTCGGTCATGTGCTCGACCATCTTGCGCAGGCGCGGGTCCGGCCCGAAGAAGTGCTCGCGGTTGTAGGCGCCGTCCTCCACGGAGTAGGTCTGGAACGCGCCGTCGGGCGTCTTGTTCATCTGGTTGACCAGGACGCCGTCGACGTCGCGGGCGAGCAGCGCGTCCCACTCGCGGCCCCAGATCACCTTGATCACGTTCCAGCCGGCACCCCGGAAGATGGACTCCAGCTCCTGGATGATCTTGCCGTTGCCGCGCACCGGGCCGTCGAGCTGCTGCAGGTTGCAGTTGATCACGAAGGTCAGGTTGTCGAGCTCCTCGCGGGCCGGCAGGCCGATCGCGCCGAGCGACTCCGGCTCGCCCATCTCGCCGTCGCCGAGGAAGGCCCAGACGTGCTGCTGGCTGGTGTCCTTGATGCCGCGGTTCTGCAGGTACTTGTTGAACCGGGCCTGGTAGATGGCGTTGAGGGCGGTGAGCCCCATCGAGACGGTGGGGAACTCCCAGAAGTCCGGCATCAGCCGGGGGTGCGGGTACGACGGAAGCCCCTGGTGCGGGCCGTGCTGGACCTCCTGGCGGAAGTTGCGCAGCTGCTCCTCGGTGAGCCGGCCCTCGAGGAAGGCACGGGCGTAGATGCCGGGGGAGCCGTGGCCCTGGAAGAAGATCTGGTCGCCGCCGCCGGGATGGCTCTTGCCCCGGAAGAAGTGGTTGAAGCCGACCTCGTACAGGCTGGCAGCGGACTGGTACGTCGCGATGTGGCCGCCCACCTCGAGGCCCTTGCGGTTGGCGCCGGACACCATCACGGCGGCGTTCCACCGGATGAAGGCCCGGATGCGGCGCTCGACGTCCTCGTCGCCGGGGAACCACGGTTCCTTGTCCGGCGGGATGGTGTTGATGAAGTCGGTGCTGCGCAGCGCCGGCACGCCGACCTGCTTCTCACGCGCACGCTCGAGCAGTCGCAGCATCACGTAGCGGGCGCGGTCGCGGCCCTTGTCCGCGATCATCGCGTCGAAAGAGTCGATCCAGTCGGTGGTCTCGTCCGGGTCGATGTCGGGCAGCTGGGTGGGCAGCCCCTCGTGGATCACCGTGGGTGTCGGTGGTGCCGGACGTACGTCCCCCTGGTCGGGAGCCTGGGTGTTGGTGTCATCAGCCACGCTTTCATCTTGGCACGTCCGGACGAACCACGACATCTACCGTCGGGTAGCCCGGATCGGCCGCTCACCGGCCCGGCAAGGCGCCCTCCAGTGGGGCTCGTGGGGCCACATCTGGGCACCCGGGGTTGCGGAGGGGGGCCCGCGTCGGGTGCACTTGTCGCAGCCGGCGCCCAGTGGGGGCGTCGTACAAGGCATGAGAAGAGGCAACGAGAGGTGAGCCCGACAGCGGGTGGCGCGGACGTCGCGGTGGGCGACCGCCTGGGACTGAAGCCCGGCATGGTCGTACAGGAGCTCGGCTGGGACGAGGACGTCGACGACGCGGTGCGGGTGGCCCTGGAGGACGCCATCGACGCCGACCTGGTCGACGGGGACTACGGAGATGTCGTCGACGCCGTGGTGATGTGGTGGCGCGACGGCGACGGGGACCTGGTCGACGCGCTCGTCGACTCTCTGACCGACCTCGCGGGCGGCGGCTCGATCTGGCTGTTCACCCCGAAGGTGGGCCGCCCGGCCTCGGTCGACGCTGCCGACATCGCGGAGGCCGCGCCGATCGCCGGGCTCTCGACCACCTCGACCATCCCGATCTCCGCGGACTGGACCGCCACCAAGCTGGTGGCCCCCAAGAGCCACTGAGAGGCGCAGAGTGACGCTCTCCCTGGCCGCTCGCGTGGCCGACCAGGCGCGCAACAAGGCGATCGCGCTGAAGGTCCTCACGACCGCAGGCGTCATCCAGCCGTTCGGCCCGGTCAAGCTCGCCGGCATCGTGAAGTCGGTCCACGAGTGGGGGATGGGGCTGGCCGGCGGGTTCACCGCCGTGGCCGTCCGGTTCCCCGACCGCACCGGCATCATCGACGAGCGCGGCTCGGTGACGTTCCGGGAGCTGGACGAGCGGAGCAACGCCCTCGCGGACCAGCTCGCCGGCCTCGGCGTGCAGGAGGGCGACGGCATCGCGCTGCTGGCGCGCAACCACCGCGGCTTCGTGGAGGCGGCGCTCGCGATCTCCAAGCTCGGCGCCGACGTGCTGCTGCTCAACACCGCCTTCGCGGCTCCCCAGCTCGGGGAGGTGTGTGCCCGCGAGGGCGCGAAGCTGGTCATCCACGACCAGGAGTTCGACCAGCTCATCGGGGAGGCTGCGTGCGACGCAGCGCAGGTGGTGGCGTGGGTGGACGACGAGTCGACGCTGGCCGGACGGGACACCGTCGAGGGTCTGATCGCGCGAGGATCGCGTGCGGGCCGCCGGCCGCCCTCGCGCGAGGGCAGGCTGGTGATCCTGACCTCCGGCACCACCGGGACGCCCAAGGGCGCGCCCCGTGGCGGCGGCAACTTCGACGCGGCGGTTGCGCTGCTGGAGCGGATCCCGCTTCGTGCCGGCTGGCGCTGCCACATCGCCGCGCCGCTGTTCCACACCTGGGGCTACGCCCACCTCGCCCTGGCCATGCTGCTCGGGACGACGGTGGTGCTCTCCCGCAGGTTCGAGCCCGAAGGGTGCCTCCGGACCCTCACCGAGCACCGGTGCGACTCCCTCGTCGTGGTGCCGGTGATGCTGCAGCGCATCCTCAAGCTGCCGCAGGAGACGCTCGACTCCTACGACCTATCCCACGTCAAGGTGGTCGCCGCCTCGGGTTCTGCGCTGCCGGGCAACCTGGCCCTGGAGTGGATGGACCAGTACGGCGACAACCTCTACAACATCTACGGCTCGACGGAGGTCGCCTGGGCGAGCGTCGCCCAGCCGGCGGACATGCGCGCCGCCCCGGGGACGGCGGGCAAGCCGCCGGTCAACACCATCGTCCGGCTGTACGACGAGAACGACCAGCCGGTCCCGGCGGGCCAGACCGGTCGGATCTTCGTGGGCAACTCCATGCTCTTCGAGGGCTACACCGGCGGAGGTCACAAGCACGCGATCGACGGCCTGCTCAGCTCCGGCGACGTGGGCCGCTTCGACGAGGAGGGCCGGCTCTTCGTGGAGGGTCGCGACGACGAGATGATCGTCTCCGGCGGCGAGAACGTCTTCCCCAAGGAGGTCGAGGACTGCCTCAGTCGCCATGACGCCGTGGTGGAGGCTGCGGCGATCGGGGTCGATGACGACGACTTCGGCAAACGGCTGCGCGCCTTCGTGGTGCTGCGCGACGACGCCTCGACGAACGAGGACGACCTGCGCGAGCACGTCAAGGCCAACCTCGCCCGCTACAAGGTGCCGCGCGACTTCGTGTTCCTCGACGAGCTGCCTCGCAACGCGACCGGCAAGATCCTCAAGCGCGAGCTCGCAGACCGAGAGGCCTGAGCTTGCAACCCTTGCCGATCGGGGTCGTGGCCCCCGACTTCACGCTGCTCGACCAGCACGGCCAGGACGTCACCCTGTCGTCGTACTCCGGGGACAAGGCGGTGCTGGTGGTGTTCTACCCGTTCGCGTTCAGCGGGGTCTGCACCGGCGAGCTCACCGGCTTGCGGGACCGCCTCGGCGAGTTCGAGACCGACACCACGACGCTGGTCGCCATCTCGTGCGACCCGATCTACACCCAGCGGGCTCTCGCCGACCGGGACGGCATCTTCTTCCCGCTGCTCGCGGACTACTGGCCGCACGGCGACGTCGCCACGGCTTTCGGCGTCTTCGACGAGCGCCAGGGCTGTCCCCGGCGCTCCTCCTTCGTGGTCGGCCGCTCAGGACGGGTCGAGTGGTCGGTGCACAGCCCGATGGGGCAGGCCCGCGACCTCGACGAGCACGCTGCGGCACTGGCCCGAGCGGGTGGTGCGGGCTAGTCCGATGGGACCATTTCGTTGCGGGGGGCGGAATTCTGCTCCCGCTGCCTTGATCGACCTGTCATGATTCTGGTGTTGCGACCGCTGGTGACCCGAGACGCCGGCGGTCGCGACTTTTTTGTGTCGAGGATGGTCTGGCGACGTCCGGATTGGTCGCGAGCGCGCCGTCTCCCGTACCCTTGCCGCGGCCCGGCGCTCGTCCTGGTCCCCCGGGCGTATAGCTCAGCGGTAGAGCACCTCCCTTACAAGGAGGTGGTCGCAGGTTCGATCCCTGCTGCGCCCACCCGTCCCGACCTCCGCTCGTCGCAGGATCCGGCCGGTTCGGCGTCGCCCCTCCGATCGGGTGTCCCCTGCCTTCCCCGGGAGTCCTATCGTGGGCAGCAGAACCTGCCCTGTGACGGAGGCCACTCGTGATCGTTCCCTTCAGTGCCAACGACTTCCTCGACCGGGCGCTCGCGGTCTATCGCGAACGCATCGGAATCGTCGACGAGCCCGACCAGCCGGCGCCCTCGCTGGGGGAGCTGACCTATGCGCAGGTGGGCCAGCGTGCCCGCGCGATGGCAGCCCGCCTCGACGAGCTGGGCATCGGCGTGGGTGAGCGGGTGGCGTTCGTCTCCCACAACTCCGCCCGGCTGTTCACCGCCTTCTTCGGCGTCACCGGCTACGGCCGGGTACTGGTGCCGATCAACTTCCGGCTCTCCGCGGACGAGGTCCGCTACATCGTCGAGCACAGCGGCGCCAGGGTGCTCTACGTCGATCCCGAGCTCGAGCAGCACCTCGCCGACGTGGAGTGCGAGCACAAGTTCCTCATCGGACACGACGAGGACCTCTACGCCGATGCGGAGCCGAAGGCCTGGGAGGCCGACGAGAACGCCACCGCGACGATCAACTACACCAGCGGCACGACCGCCCGGCCCAAGGGCGTCCAGATCACGCACCGCAACATCTGGACCAACGCCGTCACGTTCGCCTTGCACGCCGGGGTGACCGACCGCGACGTCTACCTCCACACGCTTCCGATGTTCCACGCCAACGGGTGGGGCATGCCGTTCGCGATGACCGGCATGGGCGTCCCGCAGGTGGTGTTGCGCAAGGTCGACGGCACCGAGATCCTCCGCCGGGTGCAGCAGTACGGCGTCACGGTGATGTGCGCGGCGCCCGCCGTCGTCAACGCCGTGCTCGACGCTGCCCCCGACTGGGAGGGCGAGATCCCCGGCCGCGACCAGGTGCGGATCATCGTGGCCGGCGCTCCGCCGCCGACCAAGACGATCGTGCGTGTGCAGGAGGAGCTCGGCTGGGAGTTCATGCAGATCTACGGCCTGACCGAGACATCCCCCCTGTTGACCGTGAACCGGAACCGCTCCGAGTGGGACGACCTGGCTCCCGAGGAGCGCGCCGCCAAGCTGGTCCGTGCCGGGCAGCCGGCGATCGGGGTGACCCTCGACGTCTCGGAGTCGGGCGAGGTGCTGGCCCGCTCGAACGTCATCCTCGAGGGCTACTGGCAGCAGCCGGAGGAGACCGAGGCCGCCCTGGCCGGCGGTTGGTTCCACACCGGTGACGGTGGCCACATCGAGGACGACGGCTACCTGGTCATCAGTGACCGCAAGAAGGACGTGATCATCACCGGCGGGGAGAACGTCTCGTCGATCGAGGTGGAGGACGTGATCTTCTCCCACCCCGACGTCGCCGAGGTCGCGGTGATCGGCGTTCCCGACGACAAGTGGGGCGAGACGATCAAGGCCCTGGTCGTGAAGGCCGAGGGCTCCGACCTCACCGAGGCCGACCTGATCGCCTACTGCAAGTCGAAGGTCGCCGGCTACAAGGCTCCCACGTCGGTGGAGTTCCGTGACGTGCTCGCCCGCACGGCCACCGGCAAGCTGCAGAAGTTCAAGCTCCGCGCCGAGTATTGGGAAGGCCGGGAGCGCCAGGTCAACTGAGCCCAACGAATCGGGTAGTACGACGCGAATTGCCGGGGCTGGGCGCTCGCGGATGCGGCAAATCGCGTCGGACTATCCGTCGCTGTCAGAGGCCGGAGCACCCGCTGGGAGGCGGAGGCCCAGTACGCCGGTGAGGGCGATCACCCCTGCGCCGAGGAAGAACGCCGCTGCGTAGGACCCGTGGTCGACGAGCAGCCCGGCGAGGACCGGGCCGACGACCGCGCCGAGGTCGCTGGCCATGTTGAAGATGGCCACGACGTTGCCGCTGCGCCTGCCGGCGACGTCACCGACCAGCGCTGCCGGGACGCTACCGAGGAAGGCGGAGCCCGCGCCGAAGACCGCCATCGCGACCAGCGCGACGACCAGGTCGTCGCTGACCGCCAGCAGCACCATGCCCGCCGCCGACCCGGCCACGCCCACGAGCAGTGCGGGTCGTCGGCCGGCCGTGTCGGACCAGCGACCGGCCGGGAGCATCAGCGCCGTCTGCACGACCGTCGAGGCCAGGAAGGCGAACGCGACCCAGCTCGCCGGGGTGTCCAGCACCTCGACGAAGTAGAGCGGGACCACGGCGCTGCGCAGGCCGAACAGCGCCAGTCCCACGGCGAGGTTGGCCATCAGTGCCACCTGGTACTGGCTGGTGCGCAGCACCTCGCGGAAGGTCGGCCCGGGGTCGGGATCCTCGGGCACGGGAGCCGGCTCGCTGTCGGCGAGGGGCCGTCGGCGCTCCGCCCGACCGACGTAGACCATCGCGACGACGGCGGCCAGCACGAGGGTGCCGGCGTACAGGAAGAACGGCGCGCGCAAGGAGATGCCCAGGGCGGCGCCGCCCAGCGCGGGGCCGACGATGCCGCCGACGAGGAAGCCGGAGCGGTAGACACTCATCGCCTGGCCGCGCGTGCGGTTGGTCGCGACCTTGAGCACGAGGCTCACCGCGGCGACGCCGAAGACGGCAGAGCCCACGCCGCCCACACCTCGCAGCACCAGCAACTGCGGGTAGTTCGCCGCCAGGCCGGCCAGCAGGCTGGAGACCGCGACGACGCCCAGTCCCAGCATCAGGGCAAGCCGCTCGCCGAGGCGGTCGACCAGGCGACCCGCGAGCGGTCCGGACACCAGCCGCATCAGCGCGAAGGCCGACACGACCGCGCCGGCGGCTGTCGCATCCACGCCGAACTGCCGGGCGAACAGCGGGATCGCCGGCGCGACGACGCCGAACCCGAGCGCCACGCACAGCGCGACCCCGGACATCGCCCAGACATCCGCGGGAAGCGGGGCGCCGCGCTGCTCGCTGCTCCGCCACGGCCTCCACACGAGCGCCCATGCTGCCACGCGCGCGCACGCCATCGTGCCCTAGCCTCTGGTCATGCAGTTGCAGGACGTCCTGGCCCTCCTGGACCGCTGGTACCCGCCGCACCTCGCGGATTCCTGGGACGCGGTCGGGCTGGTCTGCGGCGACCCCGCCGCGGAGGTACGACGGGTCCTGCTGGCGGTCGACCCCGTCCAGGCCGTGGCCGACGAGGCCGTCGAGTACGACGCCGACCTGGTCGTCGTCCACCACCCGTTGTTCCTCAAGGGTGTCCACGGCGTCGCAGCCACCACGCCGAAGGGCCGGGTGGTGCACCAGCTGCTGTCCCACGGCTGCGCGCTCTTCGCCGCGCACACCAACGCCGACGCCCCCGTGGGTGGCGTCTCGGAGTCGATGGCGATGGCCCTCGGCCTGGAGGACGTCACCCCGCTGGAGCCGGACCCGCAGCAGCCGCTGGTCAAGCTGGTGGTCTTCGCGCCGGCCGACGCGGCAGACCACCTGCGCCAGGCGCTCGCCGACGCCGGGGCGGGCCGGATCGGAGACTACGACAGTGCGTCGTTCAGCTCGGTCGGCACCGGTCGCTTCCGACCGCTCGACGGTGCCCATCCCGCGGTCGGGAGCGTCGGGAGCCTCGAGAGCGTGGCGGAGGAGCGGATCGAGGTGATCGCGTCCCGTCACCTGGGTGAGCGGCTGGTCGAGGTGGTCCGGGAGGTTCATCCCTACGAGGAGCCGGCCTACGACGTCTACGAGCTGGCACCGCTGCCGGACCGGCACCGGGGCTCCGGTCGGCTGGGCCGGCTTCCGGGCGAGATGTCCCTGCGCGAGTTCGCCGGCCACGTGGCCGCCGTACTTCCCGGGACAGCGCACGGCGTGCGGGTGGCGGGTGACCCCGAGCGGCCGCTCCGGACGGTGGCCCTCTGCGGGGGTGCCGGTGACTTCCTGCTCGACCGCGCCCGTGCCGCCGGGGCGGACGCCTACGTGACCTCGGACCTCCGCCACCACCCCGCCTCGGAGCTCCTCGAGCACCCGGACGCTCCAGCCCTCCTCGACGTGGCCCACTGGGCGGCGGAGTGGACCTGGCTGCCGGTCCTGCGCGACCGCCTCGCGGCCGAGCTGGGGGATACGGTGGACCTCCGCGTGAGCACGACCAACACGGATCCGTGGACCTTCCGCGCCGATCCGCCGATGTCTGAGGAGCAGTCCTGAAAGCCGACCCGAACGCCCAGCTGACGCTGCTCGACGTCCAGGGCATCGACGCCCGGATGGACGCGTTGCAGCACCGCCTGCGCACCTTGCCGGAGACGGCGGCGCTGGCCGACCTTGACGCTCGCCGCAAGGCGCTCGAGGGCACCATCCGCGACCTGCAGGTCGACGTCAGTGACCTGACCGAGGAGCAGCGCAAGGCCGACGCGGACGTCGAGCAGGTCAAGGCCCGGCGGGTGCGTGACCAGGGCATGGTGGACAGCGGTGCGGTGGGAGACCCCAAGGCGCTCGAGCGGATGCTCGGCGAGCTGGAGTCGCTCCAGCGGCGCATCGCCAGCCTCGAGGACACCGAGCTCGAGGTGATGGAGCGGCTCGAGGAGGCGCAGAGCGCGCTGGACGCGCACCTCGTCGAGCTGGGCAAGCTCGAGGAGGAGGCGGGAACCGTCGGGTCGGTGCACTCCACCAAGGTGGCGGAGATCGAGGCCGAGCTGGCGCAGCTGCGTGAAGAGCGCAGCGCGGTCGCTGCGGACGTGCCGGGCGACCTCCTGGCGCTCTACGAGAAATTGCGCGATCAGAAAGGCGGCGTGGGCGCAGCAGCCCTGCGCGCCCGCGAGTGCGGAGGCTGCCGGCTCACGCTCAACAACACCGATCTGGCGACCATCGCCAAGGCGCCGGCCGACGAGGTGATCCGCTGCGAGGAGTGCAACCGCATCCTGGTCCGGACGCCCGAGTCGGGGTTGTGACC
>DASSOK010000049.1:0-6051 GCA_035700665.1 Marmoricola sp. | reverse complement strand
GTGGACGGGAGGACAGGTGCATGGGTGCGCTCCGAAACAGGGGTTGAAAAGGCGGATCACGCCACGCTGTCACGGAGTCGCCCGAGTGAGGGACCGAACGAGCACGCCATCGGTAACGGTTGCAGCTCGGGCCTACGTACTACCTACGTAGGTGGAGGTCTCGACAAGCTCGACCAGCCGGAGGTCTCGACGGGCTCGACCAGCCGGAGGTCTCGACCGGCTCGACCGGCCGGGGGTCTCGACAAGCTCGACCGACCGATGCCCACTTTGACGCTCAGTGCCCGCGGAACGCCTCTTCCAGCCACCAGGACGGGGAGTCGGTGGTGACCTTGGCGTCGACCAGGAACGGCTGGTTGCGCTCGCCGGCCACCCAGCGCCGCAACGGCGCCAGGTCCTCGGTACGCCGCACGGTGCACGCCTCGAACCCGAAGCCGCGCGCGATCGCGGCGATGTCGGTCTCCGGGAACCGCACGGTGTCCAGCGGCACGTCGTCGCTCGCGAAGTGGTGGACCTCGGCGCCGTACGCGTCGTCGTTGTAGATCACCACGACCATCGGGAGGCCGAGTCGCACCACCGTGTCCAGCTCGGCGGAGCTCATCAGCGCTCCCCCGTCGCCGAGCGCGGCGACGGGCAGCCGGTCGGGACGGGCCAGCGCCGCCCCGATGCCGGTGGCCAGGCCCAGCCCGATGGACTGGAAGGCCTGGGTGAAGCAGAAGCCCTGCTCGTCGGGCACCGAGAGGTACATGCTCGGGTAGCCCATGAAGTTCCCGGAGTCCACGGACACGACCCGCTCGGTGGGCAGCAGGTCGTCCAGGGCGATGCTGAGCGTGCGCGGGTCGATCCGCTCGTCGGTGCTCTCGTCGTGGAACGCGACGTCGCGCCAGCGGACGGAGGAGGCGATCCGGGCTCCGACGTCGTCGGTGCGGTACCCCTCGCCCTCGCGGCGCACCCGTCCCGCCAGGGCCTGCGCCGTGTGCGCCACGTCGCCGACCACACCGAGGCTGATCTCGCGGTGCGCGCCGAGCGCGTCGGGGGTGTCGTCGACCTGCACCACGGTGGCCTCGGGGGCGATCAGCCGTCCGTGCCGCATGGTCCACATGTTCAGTGCGCAGCCCCAGCCGACGATCAGGTCCGCGCCGCGGATCAGAGCGGCCGCGGTCGGCGAGGAGAAGCCGCCCGACACGTCCAGGCACCAGGGGTGGTCCCGGAACAGCCCCTTGGCCACGGCCGAGGTGGCCAGCAGGGCACCGCGCTCCTCGGCCAGCGACTCGAGCGCCTGCCGCGCCTCGGGGCTCCGGGCGCCGCGCCCCGCCACGAAGACCGGCCGGTCGGCCCGCTCGACCGCCTGCCGCAGCGCATCCAGCTCCGTCCCGGAAGGACTCAGCGGCTCCTCCGCAGCCGGAGTCGGCAGCTGCCCCTCCGGTTGGGCCGGCACCTCCAGGCCCTGCACCTCGAGGGGCAGGTTGAGCAGCACGGTACGCCGCTCGCGCAGCGCCGTCCGCACGGCGGCGACGGCCACCTCCACCGCGTCCTCGGCGGTCGTGATGCGCAGCGGGACCGCGCCCACCGCCCGCGCCAGGCTCTCCTGGTCGACGTAGAAGTTCGACCGCGGGTTGGTCGCCTCCGCCGCCAGGACCAGCAGCGGCGTACGGCTCTTGGCCGCCTCCGCGATCCCGGTCATTGCGTTGGTCAGGCCACACCCCTGGTGCACGCTGAGCGCGGTCACCGTCCCGGTCATCCGGGCGAAGGCGTCGGCCATGGTGGCGGCGCCGCCCTCGTGGCGGGCGGCGACGAAGCGCGAGCCGCCGGCGAGCATCGCGTTGGTGAGGTGGAAGTTGCCCGATCCGACGACGCCGAAGACCCGCTCCACTCCCGCCTCGGCCAGGGCGCGGCCGACGGCGTCGGCGACCAGCATCAGCGCTCGACCAGGGCGAGCACGCGCGCGGGCGCGCCGGAGCCGGTCACGATGGGCAGCGGCCCGGCCAGCACGACGGCCCCGGTCGGCGGGAGCTGCGCGAGGTTCTGCAGCTGGGTGAGTCCGTACTTGTCGTTGCCCATCAGCGAGGCGTGGCAGGGGAACGGGGGCTGGAACGAGTGCGCGGCGCCGGCGTCGGTGCCGACGGTCTCCACGCCCAGCCCGATCACCGGCGACTCCTCGGCGATCCATCGGGCGCACTCGCCGGAGATGCCGGGCGTGTGCGGCCCGGAGTCGTCGGCGTTGAGCATCTCCTCCTGCGTGGTGCGCGAGTCCCAGCCGGTGCGGTAGAGCAGCCAGCCCCCCTCGGGCAACGGACCGTGCTCGGACTCCCAAGCCCGGACGTGGTCGATCTCGAGCAGGAAGTCAGGGTCGTTCGCGGACTCGGCGGAGAAGTCGAGCACGGCCGCGGGTGCGATCAGCCGACCGGCCGGGACGGAAGCGACGTCGGCGCCGTCCTTGCCGGTCACCCAGTGGTTGGGGGCGTCGAAGTGGGTGCCGGTGTGCTCGCCGGTGCGGAAGTTGTTCCAGTACCAGGCGGGTCCGCGGTCGTCGTACCGGCTGATCTCCTCGAGCTCGAAGCGAGCGGTCTGGCCGAACTCGGGCGGCAGCATCAGGATCGGGGTCTCGTGCGACAGCGGCGCGGTCAGGTCGACGACCTCGATGCTGCCGCCGTTGAGGGAGGCGATGAGCTGGGAGAGCACGGACACGGTTCCTCCAAGGTGGGCTGAGATCGGGTCAGAGCTTGCGGTAGTCGCGAACAGCCTGGCAGACGGCCTCGACGTCGCGCTGGTCGTTGTAGCCGTGGAAGGACAGCCGGAGCACGGTCCCGCGCGGGCTGGTGTGGATGCGTCGCTCGGCCAGGAAGGCGGCGAGCCGGTTCGGGTCCTCGTCGACCAGCGCGACCATCGGGCCGCGCAGCGCCGGGTCCGCCGGAGACCACAGCCGCTCACCGTCGGCGACCAGCTGATCGTGAGCCTGGCCGACCAGCCGGCCGACCCGCTCCTCGACGAGGCCCCGAGGCACCGTGTTCAGGACGCTGAGTCCCGCGCTCGCCGCGTAGGCGGACGGGATGGCCGGGGTGCCGGTCTGGAACCGGCGGGCGTCCGTGGCCGGCTCGAGCGTCTGCGGGTCGAAGGTGAACGGGTCCTCCTGGCCGAACCAGCCGGTCAGCTGCGGGTCGGCGGCTCCCGCGACACCGCCGCGCACGTAGAGGAACGCCAGGCCGGGAAGGCCGAGCATGTACTTCAAGGTGCCGGTGACGAAGAAGTCGCAGTCGAGCTCGCGCACGTCGACCGGGACGACGCCGCAGGCCTGGTAGCCGTCGACGAAGACCTGCGCGCCCGCGTCGTGCGCCGCCTTGGTGACCTCGGCGACCGGCATCCGGACGCCGTTGCGGTAGGAGACCAGCGGCACGGACACCAGCCCGGCACGGCCGTCGATCCGGGCGAGGTAGTCCTCGGCGTGCACGATCCCGTCGTGGTTGCCGACGTAGTCCACCTCGGCGCCGCGGGACCTCTGGGCGAGCCAGACGTGACCGATCGAGGGGAACTCCATGTCCGTGCTGACGATGCGGGACCGCGCGGCCCAGTCGCGGGTGGACGCCACGTGGTAGGCGCCCTCGGAGGCGCAGGAGACCACCGCGATCTCCTCCGGCGCGGCATTGATGAACGACGCGAAGGCGGCACGCGCGCTGTCCACCACCCCGGTCCAGCGCTCCCACGGGGCCCCGTGCGCGCGCATGCTGTGCTGCAGCTCGAACAGCGCCGTGGTCAGCTCCATGGACAGGGCGCCCTGGCTGCAGCTGGCCAGGTGGACGTTGTCGTCCAGGGCCGGGAACCGCTGACGGAAGTCGGCGAGCGGGTCCTCGGAAGGGTGCGGGCTGGTCGACATGGTGCGCTCCGTTCTCGGGGTCGGTCAGAAGCTCGGTGGGGTGACCGCCAGCACGAACCGGCAGGGCCGCGCGGTGGTGTTGACGTAGCGGTGCGGCAGGCGGGAGTCGAAGGAGCAGCTGTCGCCCTCGGCGATCAGCCACTGGTCGTCGCCGACCTGCACGGTGAGCTGGCCCTCGAGGACCAGCGCGCACTCCTCGGAGGGGTGCGACCACAGCTCCTCGGACGAGGAGCCGCCGGGGTCGAGGACCCCTTCCAGCACCTCGAGGGCGCCCGAGCCGGCGGAGACCCGCGAGTAGCTCAGGTGGCCGTGCGGAGAGCGGATGCACATCCGGCCGTCGCGGCGTACGACGCGGACCGCCTCGCCCGCGGTGTCGGCCTGGAACAGGCTGAACATCGGCACCTGCAGCGCCTGCGCGATGCGTCGCAGCGTGTCCAGGCTGGGGTCGGTCAGACCCCGCTCGACCTGGCTGACCAGTCCGGAGGAGACGCCGACGCTCTTCGCGAACGCGCTCAAGGTCACCCCCTGCGCCTCGCGCAGGGAGCGGATCCGCGATCCCACGACCGAGGGCTCCACGCCCCACCTCCCCTCGACATCTCGACCTTTACTGACGGAAGTCATTGACCCGCCATACGACTCGTTCTACCGTACTACACGTTTGGTTAGTCACATTGAACACGAGCAGCGGTCCGCTCTGACAGCTCCGAGAGGCACACATGAGCACGGAAACCGTCCCCACTCCCCCACTCCAGATGCGCGGCGGCGTGCTCGCGCTGTTCGTCCCGTTTCTGGTCATGCTCGCCGGCATCCTGGTGCTCGGCGCCAAGGGGCTCGCGCTGCCCGAGGCGTTCTGGCCGATGGTGCTGCTCGGGCTGTTCGTCGGCCTGCTGCTCGCTAAGAGCCGCGACTCCTACGTCCAGGCGCTGGTGTCCGGCATCGCCTCCCCGATGCTGGCGGTGATCCTGCTGGCGTGGTTCCTCGCCGGCGTCTTCGGCACCATGCTCAACCAGACCGGCGTGATCGAAGGGCTCGTCTGGCTCGGCACCTCGGTCGGCCTGACCGCTGCCTGGGTTCCGCTGGTGACGTTCCTGGCCGCGTCGGTGCTGTCCCTGTCGACGGGCACCTCGGTGGGCACCATCCTCGCGGTCACCCCGATCCTGTTCCCGGCCGGCTTCGCCATCGGCGCGGACCCGCTGCTGGTGGTCGGCGCGATCATCGGCGGCTCGTTCGTCGGTGACAACATCGCGCCGGTCTCGGACACGACCATCGTGTCGGCGTACTCCCAGGGCACCACGGTGCCCAAGGTCGTCCAGTCGCGGATCAAGTACGCCGTGGTCGCGGGGGCGATCACGCTCGCCTTCTACGTCATCGTCGGGCTGATCGGCTCCGACACGGCCGGCCGCGGCGACGTGAACGCCTCGCCCGAGGGGCTGATCATGCTGCTCGCCCCGGGCCTGCTGATCTTCCTGATGGTCCGCGGCTGGCACTTCGTGGCCTCCCTGTTGATGAGCATCGCCTTCGGCATCGTGCTCGGGCTGATCACCGGACTGCTGCACTTCGGTGACCTGCTCACCGTGGACAAGGCGACGTTCACCGCCAGCGGGATCGTGGTCGACGGCATGTCCGGCTTCGTCGGGGTGGCGGTGTTCACCATCTTCCTGATGGGGATGATCGGCACCTTCGAGGCCGGCGGCCTGATCACCTGGCTGGTCCGCCGCGCCCAGGAGCGGGCGAAGTCCTCCCGCGCCGCGGAGCTGTCGATGTACGTCCTCGCCCTCGTGGTCAACGCGCTCACGACGGCCGGGACGCCGACGATGGTGATGCTCGGCCCCTACGTCCGCCGGGTGGGTCACCACTTCAAGATCGCCCCCTGGCGCCGGGCGAACGTGCTCGATGCCGCCTCGACGACGATCATCGGCTTCCTGCCCTACAGCATCGCGGTGCTCATCCCGTTCGCCCTGGTCGCCGACACGGTGGCGGGTGCGAACCTGGAGAACTTCGACGCCGTGCATCTGGTGCCCTTCGTGGTCTACTGCTGGGCTCTGATGCTGGTCTTCTTCGTGGCCGTGCTCACCGGCTGGGGCCGCGAGGAGATGACCGACGAGGCCTGGGAAGAAGAGCAGAAGGAGCTCGCCGCCCCGGTCACGGCGTGAGACCGGTCAGTGCGGACCCCCCGCCGCACT
>DASSOK010000048.1:0-56518 GCA_035700665.1 Marmoricola sp. | reverse complement strand
TGCATCCGGGTTCGCCAGCCGAGCCCGTCGTCCGGCCGGCCGGGCACCGGAACTGCCTCGACCACGACGTCGCTCTCGATGCCGGCGAGGCGCTGCAGCTGCTCCCGGACCACCAGGGCCTTCAGCTCGCGCTGGTGTCCGACCGCGACGTGCTGGAAGTCGCAGCCGCCACAGCCGTCCGGGTGCGCCAGCACGCACGGCGCCTCGACCCGGTCGGGCGAGGCCTCGAGCACCTCGACCGCGTCGCCGCGCAGGAACGACTTGTCCACCTCGGTGATCCGGACGCGGACGCGCTCACCCGTGACGGCGTGGCGGACGAACACCACGACGTCCCGGGCGCCGTCGGGGGCGTCCGCCGCGGGCGGCACCCGGGCGACGAAGTGGCCACCGTGCGCGACCGGGCCGACCGTCAGCTCGACCACGTCGCCGACGGAGAAGGGGACGTCGGTCACCGGCCGATGCGCCCGCGTCGTACGTCACCCGGCCGCGAGCGCTGCAGCTGCCAGTCCTCACGGTCCTTGCCCACCTCGGAACCGCGGAGCTGGTAGGGAACCGACGTGACCATCACACCCGGCGTGAACAACAGCCTCCCCTTGAGCCGCAGGGCGGTCTGGTTGTGCAGCAGCTGCTCCCACCAGCGCCCCACGACGTACTCCGGGATGAACACCGCCACGACGCCTCGCGGGTTGTTCTCACGGATCTCGACCGCGTACTGCACGATCGGCCGGATCACCTCGCGGTACGGCGAGTAGAGCACCTTCAGCGGCACGTCGATCCGGCGCTCGTCCCACGCCTGGAGCAACGCGTCGGTCTGCTCGTTGTCGGCGCCGACGTAGACGGCCTCCAGGACGTTGGGGCGGGTCGCCTTGGCGAAGGCGAGCGCCCGGATCGTCGGCTTGTGGAGCTTGGAGACGAGCACGATCGCGTGCACCCGAGTGGGAAGGACGGGGTCCTCGTCGCCGGGCACCAGCTCCGCCTCCACCCGGTCGTAGTGGCGCCGGATCGCCTTCATGATCGCGAAGAAAATCACCATGGCGAGGATCGCGATCCATGCCCCGGCAAGGAATTTGGTGACCAGCACGATCACGAAGACCACCGCCGTCATGGCGAGGCCGAAGGTGTTGATCGCCCGTGAGCGGTACATCCGCCGGCGCACCGCCGCGTTCTTCTCGGTCTTCAGGTGCCGCGTCCAGTGCCGGATCATCCCGAGCTGGCTGAGGTTGAACGAGACGAACACCCCGACGATGTAGAGCTGGATCAGCCGGGTGGTCTCGGCCTGGAAGGCGATGATCAGCACCATGGCGAGCGCCGCGAGGAACAGGATGCCGTTGCTGTATGCGAGCCGGTCGCCGCGCGAGCCGAGCTGGCGGGGTGCGAAGCCGTCCTTGGCGAGGATCGATCCCAGCACCGGGAAGCCGTTGAACGCCGTGTTGGCGGCGAGCACCAGGATGATCCCCGTCATCGCGACGACGAAGTAGAACCCGGGCGGGAAGTCGCTGAACACGGCACGGGCGATCTGCGCGATCACGGTGTGCTGGTCGAAGCCGGCAGGCAGCGGCTCGCCGTTGCGGCTGAGCCGGTCGATGTCGCTCTCGTCGACGTAGCGCAGCCCCATCTGTCGCGCCAGGATGATGATGCTCATCAGCATGGTGACCGCGATCGCGCCCAGGAGCAGCAGCGTGGAGGCGGCGTTGCGGCTCTTCGGCTTGCGGAAGGCCGGGACACCGTTGGAGATGGCCTCCACACCCGTCAGCGCCGCACAACCGGAGGAGAAGGCGCGCGCGAGCAGGAAGATCATCGCGACCTGGCTGATCGGGTCGTCGTAGCCGGGCGCCGCCTCCAGGTGCAGGTCGGCACTCTCGACCTGCGGCAGGGTGCCGGTGAGCGCGCGCATCGCGGCGTAGGCCGTCATGCCGATGACGCCGAACATGAAACCGTAGGTCGGGATCGCGAACCAGCTGCCGGACTCGCGCACCCCGCGCAGGTTCATCGCGGCGAGCGCCAGCACGAGGATGCATGCCCAGGTCGTCTCGTGGTGGGACACGAACGACAGCGCCGACGCAGCGTTCTGCACCCCGGAGGAGATCGACACCGCGACGGTCAGGACGTAGTCGACGAGCAGCGCGCTCGCCACCGTGACACCGGCGGTCCGGCCGAGGTTGACCGTCGCGACCTCGTAGTCGCCGCCCCCACTGGGGTAGGCGTGCACGTTCTGTCGGTACGACGCGACGACGGTGAGCATGACGACCGCGACGGCGACGCCGATCTGCCAGCTGAAGGCGTAGGCCGAGGCGCCCGCCGCCGACAGCATGATGAAGACCTCGTCCGGGGCGTACGCCACGGAGGAGAGCGCGTCGCTGGCGAAGACGGGGAGTGCGATGCGCTTCGGCAGCAACGTCTCGCCGAGCTGGGAGCTGCGCAGCTTCCGGCCGACGATGATGCGCCTGGTCACGCCACCGACACCCACGAGGGAACAGGCTAGGGCATCCGATGCCCACCGACGGAACGCTCACCGGCCACGGCACGGCGGTTGCCCGAAACGGTGCAGTAGCGTGGCCCCCGTGCACGTCGTCATCATGGGCTGTGGCCGGGTCGGCTCGACCCTGGCGCGCTCGCTGGAGGACCGCAACCACACCGTCAGCGTCATCGACAGCAACCCCGACTCGTTCCGCCGGCTGGGTCCGTCGTTCAACGGCGTGAAGGTCACCGGGTTCGGCTTCGACCAGAAGGTCCTGGGCCAGGCGGGCATCGAGCGGGCCGACGCCTTCGCAGCGGTCAGCAGCGGCGACAACTCCAACATCATCGCCGCGCGGGTGGCACGCGAGACGTTCGGGATCCAGCAGGTCGTCGCCCGGATCTACGACCCGGGCCGCGCGGAGGTCTACCAGCGGCTCGGGATCACCACGGTCGCCACGGTGAAGTGGACCGCTGACCAGGTCCTCCGCAGGCTGCTGCCCGCGGGTGCGGAGCCCGACTTCCGCGACCCGTCGGGCACGATCCGCGTCGACCAGATCCCGGCTCCGGAGGCCTGGATCGGCCAGCGCACCGTGCACTTCCAGGAGCAGTCGCGCGGCCGGATCGCCTGGATCGACCGCCTCGGCGAGGGCATCATCCCCACCCGGGACTCGGTGATCCAGGAGGGCGACATCCTGCACGTCGTGCTCCGCGAGGAGAACGCCAACCACGCCTACAACGTCATCGACAACGGACCCGCGGAGGACTGAGCATGCGCGTCGCCATCGCCGGGGCCGGCGCCGTGGGCCGGTCCATCGCGAGCGAGCTGATCGAGAACGGCCACCAGGTCCTCCTCATCGACAAGGAGCCCGGCGCGATCAAGCCGGAGCGGGTGCCCGACGCGGAGTGGCTCCTGGCCGACTCCTGTGAGCTCTCCTCCCTCGAGGAGGCGCGCCTGCAGCACTGCGACGTGGTGATCGCCGCCACCGGTGACGACAAGGCCAACCTCGTCACCTCGCTGCTCGCGAAGACGGAGTTCGGCGTGCCGCGCACGGTCGGTCGCGTGAACCACCCCGACAACGAGTGGCTCTTCACCGAGGCCTGGGGCGTGGACGTGAACGTCTCGACCCCCCGGATCATGTCCGCGCTGGTGGAGGAGGCCGTCAGCATCGGTGACCTGGTGCGCCTGTTCACCTTCCGGCAGGGCAACGCCAACCTGGTCGAGATGACCCTGCCGAACGACTCGCCCTTCGTCGGCAAGCCGGCGGGCCTGATCCCCTTCCCCGAGAACGTCTCGCTCGTCACGATCCTGCGGGACGGGCAGGTCTACACCCCGCAGCCTGAGCAGCCGATCGAGTCCGGGGACGAGCTGCTGTTCGTGTGCCAGGCCGACGCGGAGACCGAGCTCGAGCGGATGCTGGCTCCCCGCGCTCACGAGGCCTGACGCCCGGGTGACCTGGCCCACGCGTCCTTGATGCGCGCTTTGCCCCGTCGGTGCACTAGGCTGGGGACTGCAGCCCACCACGTCTTGCCGTGGGCTGCGCGTGGGTCCGACCCACGTCCTCGCGCCGCCTGGCGGTGCGGGCACCTGCTTCCTCATCCCGCCGCCGGCGGGTCAGCCCGGTGAGACACCCACCGAGAGCGACACCTTGTCTTCTTCGTTCACTGACATCGGCGTGCCCGCACGCCTCGCCCAGGTCCTCGCGGACCTCGACATCCACACCCCGACGCCCATCCAGGCGGCCACCCTGCCCGACTCGCTCGCCGGACGCGACGTCCTCGGCCGGGGCCGCACCGGCTCCGGCAAGACGTACGCCTTCGCGCTGCCCGTCGTCGCCCGCCTGGCCGGCGGCAAGCCGGCCCGCGAGCGCGCTCCCCGCGCGCTGATCCTCGCCCCCACCCGTGAGCTCGTGGGCCAGATCGAGCAGTCGCTCGCCCCGCTGGCCCAGGCCGCCGGCCTGCGCACCAGGACCGTCTTCGGGGGCGTGGGCCAGAACCCGCAGGTCCAGGCGCTGCGCCGCGGCGTCGACATCCTGATCGCCTGCCCCGGGCGGCTCGAGGACCTCATCGGCCAGGGGCACTGCAGCCTGCGCGACATCGAGGTCACCGTCCTCGACGAGGCCGACCACATGGCCGACCTCGGGTTCCTCCCCGCCGTACGACGGCTGCTGGACCAGACACCGAAGGATGGCCAGCGGCTGCTGTTCTCGGCCACGCTGGACAAGGCCATCGACGTGCTGGTGAAGCGGTTCCTCCACCAGCCGGTCACCCACCAGGCCGACTCCGCCCAGTCGCCGGTCTCCACCATGCACCACCACGTCCTGCACGTGGAGCGCGAGCACCGCCTGCCGGTCCTCGTCGACCTGACCAGTGCACCGGGCCGGACGGTGGTCTTCACGCGCACCAAGCACGGCGCGAAGGCCCTGGCGCGGCAGCTGAACCAGCGCGGCGTGACCGCGGTGGACCTGCACGGCAACCTCAGCCAGAACGCGCGCCAGCGCAACATGGCGGCGTTCCACTCCGGCGCGGCCACCGCCCTGGTGGCGACCGACATCGCGGCCCGCGGCATCCACGTCGACGACGTGGCCCTGGTGGTGCACGCCGACCCGCCGGTCGAGCACAAGGCCTACCTGCACCGCAGCGGCCGCACGGCACGGGCAGGGAACGAGGGCACCGTCGTCACGCTGATGACCAGCGAGCAGGTGCGCGACGTGCGGGCGCTGACCCGGGCCGCGGGCATCAAGCCCACCACGACGCGGATCGAGGGCGCGGCCCACCCGGTGCTCGCGCAGCTCGCACCGGGCGAGCGGGTCCTGGTGCCGGGCGGCCTCGCTGCGCCCACGGCCCCGGCGCCCACCGGCGGTGGCGGCAACCGGCGCAGCCGCAGCGGCTCCGCGGGCCAGCAGAAGGCCCGCAACGGCGGCGGCAACCGCCGCCGCCACACCGCGGCCAGCTTCAGCTCGGGACGGCGCTGACCCTCACGCCTGCACGGGCGTCCGGTTGCGGCTGAGCAGCCACACCATGAGGGCCAGTGCCGCCACCTGCAGCGGCCAGCCCATCGCCAGCTTGGTGGCGGCCAGCGCCGCCACCGCGGTGTCGGTGTCCCACCAGCCGTTCCGGCCCGCCAGGTAGATCGGCCCCTGCACCACCACGCGGACCACGCACGGTGCGACCAGGACCCACGTCAGCCGACTGCACAGCCTCACCACGGCGGGGTCGCGCCGCCACTCCGTGGGATCGCCGGTGACGCTGCCGACCAGAAAGCCGACGAGTGGCCAGCGGACCAGCACGGTGACAGACATCAGCACGGCGTAGCCGGCGTTGTAGAGCAGGCCCGGCAGGAAGTACGCGAGCGCCTGGTCACCGGCGTCTCCCCCGCCGCGCGCCGAGCGCCAGGCGAAGAGCGCGCCGATGCCGATCCCGACCAAGGCGTTCAGCACGAACTGCACCGTGCTCCGCTGCACCAGGCGTACGACGAGCAGCACCGCCGCGCAGACCACGGAGACCACGATCGCGAGCTGCAGGTCGTGGGTGGTGACGAACAGGACCGTGAAGGCGATCGTCGGCACCGCCGCCTCGAGGATGCCACGCTTGCCCCCGAGGGCCTTGGCGAGCTGGCCGCGGACGACCTGCTCGACCGTGGCCGTCGCCGGCGCGTTGCTGACGGCGTCGTGCAGGGAGTCCATCAGTACCTCAGGTTGTAGCGCGGGTTGTACATGAGCCGGACTCCGCCGTGCACACCGATCCGGCCGGTCACCTCGATGGACCGGCCGGGCCCGATGCCGGCGATGCGGCGCCGGCCCAGCCACAGCAGTGTCAGGGTCCCGGTGCCGTCGCTCAGCTCGGCCTCGAGTGCCGGGACGCCGCCGCGGGGCCGGAGGGTGACGGTGCGCAGCGTGCCGGCGACGGTGACCAGCTCCCGGTCCGGGGCCGCGCCGATGCGCAGTGCACTGACCCTCTCGGCCTCCTTCTGGAGGTCCATGGCCTCGGCGTGCTCCTGGTTGGCCCACTGGCGCAGGTGCTCGAGGAGACCACCCTTGGTGTGCGACTGCCCGGTCGCCCCGCGCTTCAGCATGGGAGACAGAATAGGCGCGTCAGTCGACCTTCCGGGCCTCGGGCGGAAGGCGCAGCGGGAGCGGCTCACCGGGGGGCATCGCGTCGATCCCGCGGTTCACCACGGTGGTGGCGAACGCCTCCTCGAAGGGCCTGGCGTAGTCCGCGTCGACCGCGGGCCTGCCGGCGATGGTCGCGCGGAGGAACCAGCGCGGTCCGGTGTGGCCGACGATCCGCGAGGGCTGCACCAGGGACTCGCCGTTGGGCCCGTCCACCGGCACCTGGCAGAGCAGCTCGGGACCGAAGGGACCGTCCTGCTCCGTCGCGGTGCCGCCGCGGCGGGCGGTGTCCGCGGCGATCTCGCGCCGGGCCTCCGCCCAGAGGTCGCCGCCCCGGGAGCTGGCGAACGCCCGCACCTCGAGCAGCCCCTCCTCGGCCACCAGCAGCACGGCCGCGACGTCGCCGGACGCCTCGTCGACCTGGAGCCGCAGCTCGAGCCCGTCCGGGGGCTGCAGCATCAGGGAGCCGAGGTCGATGTACTCGGCGTCCGGGTCGATGTCGTCGAAGTCATGAGGACCGGTGACGGCCTCGCCGGCAGGCTGCTCCTCCGGCGCGTCATGGACCTCCGTGGCCTCGGGCTGGTCGGCCTGGTCCTTGCGGCGTCGTCTCATTGGAAACCTCCCGTGGAGCCGTAGCCACCGGTACCCCGGACGGAGTCGGGCAGCTCGGCGGTGTCGACGAACGTGGCTGTCTCGTGGCGCTGGATGACCAGCTGCGCGATCCGGTCCCCGCGAGCCAGCCTGATCGGCGTCTCCGGGTCGAGGTTGACCAGGCAGACCTTGATCTCGCCGCGGTAGCCGGCGTCGATGGTCCCGGGCGCGTTCACGATCGACAGCCCGGTGCGGAAGGCGAGCCCCGACCGGGGGTGCACCAGTCCGACGTAGCCCTCGGGCAGCGCGATCGCGATGCCGGTCGGCACCAGCCGGCGCTGCCCCGGCTCCAGGACGACGTCCTCCCGCGCGCACAGGTCGGCCCCCGCGTCCCCCGGATGGGCGTACGACGGGACGGGCAGGTCGGGATCGATCCGCCGGATCGGCACCTGGACGTTGTCGGAAGCCACGAGGACCGACCCTACCCGCGCCCTTCGAGGAGTCAGGTGTCAGGCTTTCGCCCGTGACGACGTACTCGGAGCGGCTGCACGTGCCGCTGCGCTGGTGGGTGCAGGCCACGATGTTCCTGGCCACGGTCTGGCTGGCGTTCATCGTCGCGCTCCCCGCCTGGATCGCCTGGACCGCCGCCCTGGCCCTGCTGGCGCTCGTCTACGGGGCGTTCCTGATGATGGGCGCCGCGAGGATCACCGTGGCCGACGGGGTGCTCTTCGCAGGGCCGGCCCGCATCGAGACCGCGTTGCTGGGTCCGGCCGAGCCACTGGACAAGGAGGCCACCCGACGGATCCACGGGGTGGACGCGGACGCCCGTGCCTTCCTCGTCACCCGGCCGTACCTGCACCGGGCGGTGCGGATCCCGATCGAGGACCCGGCCGACCCGACGCCGTACTGGCTGGTCTCCAGCAGGCACCCGCGCCGCCTGGCCGAGGCGCTGGACGCCGAGCGGGAGGGCGGCCGGCGCATGGCTCGCTAGGGTGAGGGAACCAGTGGGCAGACACGGAGACTGGCCCGACACGAGAGGCAGGGCATGGCGAAGACGAAGGCCGGCAAGAAGCCGAAGAGCTCCAAGATCTGGACGCTCTTCTCCCTCGTGGCTGCGCTGGGTGGCGCCGCCGTGGCGAAGAAGGGCCTGGACACGACCTGGCGTGCGGCCACCGGCCGCAAGCCCCCGGCGAACCCCGCCGACCCGGACGTCGACGTCTGGGAGGCGGTGACCTGGGCGGTGGCCAGCGGAGCGTTCATCGCGATCGCCAAGATGCTGGCCACCCGGAAGGCCGCCCACTACTACCTCAGGTCGACCGGGCATCTTCCTCCCGAGCTCCAGAAGGACAACGAGAAGGTGCCGGCGCCGGCTGCGGGCTGACCGTCGCCTGATGGACACGGCAAGAGGCCGCCCGCACTGCGGGCGGCCTCTTGCGCTGTCCGGTGGCCGGGGCTGGCCAGGACGGGTGGATCAGGCGCAGTCGCGGCAGATCATCTTCTTCTCGTCGGCCAGCTGGCTGCGGTGGTGGACCAGGAAGCAGCTCATGCAGGTGAACTCGTCCTCCTGCTTGGGCTTGACCTCGACGGCCAGCTCCTCGTGGGACAGGTCGGCGCCCGGCAGCTCGAACGACTCGGCGGCCTCGGCCTCGTCCTCGTCGACCTTTCCGGAGTTCTTGTCGTGGCGGCGAGCCTTGAGCTCCTCGAGGCTGTCCTCGCTCTGCTCTTCCTCGGTCTTGCGCGGTGCGTCGTAGTCGGTAGCCATCTGCCCTCTCCTGCCCCGGATTCTCCGTGTCGCGGGCCAGATTGTGCACCACCCGGTGGGAAAGTGCACACCCGGATCCCGAATGTCGTCGGAGTCGCACAACGCGGGCGGCACGGCGGTTGTTCCCGCAGAGCACGGCGTGGCGCAGCTCACACCCCCGCTGGGCTCGCCCAGCCCTCGGGACCGGTGAATCCGCAGCGGGCCACCAGTGCCCGGAACTCCGGAAAGGATGCCGCCGGCGCCGCCGTCACGAGGGTCCGGCCGTTGGCACCGCGACCGAGCTCGACGCGGGCACCGGCCTCCTCCGCGACCAGGCCGGCAGCCGCATGGTCCCAGGGGTGCACACCCTCCTCGACGTAGCCGTCGGACTGGCCGCACGCGACCGCGCACAGGTCCAGGGCGCACGACCCGAACCGGCGGATGTCGGCCACCTCGGCGAGCAGCCCGGCCACCGCCTGCGCCTGGCGTGACCTGACCGCGGCCTCGTAGCTGAACCCCGTCGACACGACCATGCGGGCAACCGGCCGGGGGTCGCGCGTGCTGATCGGCCGCCCGTTGCGTGCGGCACCGCTCCCACGCGCCGCGGTGTACTCCTCACCGCTCACCGGGTTGAGCACGACCCCGGCGACGACCTGGCCGTCCCGGGCAGCCGCGATGGAGACCGCGTAATTGGGCAGCCCGAGGAAGTAGTTCACCGTCCCGTCGATGGGGTCCACGACCCACTCGACGCCGGAGCTGCCGGCGATGCCCTCGCCCTCCTCCCCGAGGAAGCCGTCCTCGGGACGAGCCCCGAGCAGGCGGCGCCTGATCAGCTCCTCGCTGGCGCGGTCGGCCTCGGTGACGATGTCGGTGCCGCTGGACTTCGTGTCGCTGACGTCCACGCCCGCGGACCGGAGGCCGGCCACGAGGCGTCCGGCGTCGCGGGCCACCTCATGGGCGAGGCGGAGGAGATCGTCGTACTCCCCCATCAGTCCGCGCCGCACACGGCCGGCCGCTCGCCACGGGGGTTGGCGCAGCACCCGGCCGCGCAGGTGTCCCACACCGCTGGCAGCGCTCCGACCGTCGCTCGGGCCACGTCCTCGCCTCGTTCGACGGCGGCACGCTCGAGGAGCAGGTCTCGGGCCATCGCCACGAAGCGCGGGTCGACGCCCGGGGTCGCGGCTCGCTCGCACGGCAGCCCGACCTCCCGGGCAGTGGCCATCGCCTCGGTGTCCAGGTCGTAGATGACCTCCATGTGGTCCGACACGAAGCCGATCGGCACCAGGACCGCGCCCGGCACGTCGCGTGCCGCCAGCTCCCGCAGGTGGTCGTTGACGTCGGGCTCGAGCCAGGGCACCTGCGGCGGCCCCGACCGCGAGCAGTAGACCAGCGCACTGCGATAGCGGTGCCCGGTCTCCTCCCGCACCCGTTCGACGACCTCCTCGACAGCGCTCCGGTGCTGGTGCACGTAGGCGTCGCCCAGCGGGCCGCTGCGCTCGTTCATCGACAACGGGATCGAGTGGGTGACGAAGACGAGATGGGCATCGTGGCGGGCCGAGCCGGGCAGGTCCGCCAGCGCGGCGAGGGTGGCGTCGACGAACGGCTCGACGAAGCCCGGGTGGTTGAAGTAGGCGCGCAGCCGGTCCAGGTGTGGCGCCCCCGGCACCTGGGCCACCGCGTCCGCGAGGTCCTCCCGGTACTGGCGGCAGCCGGAGTACGACGAGTACGCCGAGGTGAACAGGCAGGCCGCCCGGGTGACCCCGTCCGCCTTCATCTTGGCCAGCGTGTCCGCGAGGTACGGGTCCCAGTTGCGGTTGCCCCAGTAGACGCCGATGTCCACGCCGTTGGAGGAGAAGTCCTCCCTGATCGCGGCCAACAGCTCGCGGTTCTGGTCGTTGATCGGGCTGCGCCCGCCGAAGAGCTGGTAGTGCTGGCCCACCTCGGCCAGCCGCTCGTCCGGGATGTCCTTCCCCGCGGTCACGTTGCGCAGGAACGGCACCACGTCCTCGCTCTTCTCCGGACCACCGAAGGAGACGAGCAGGAACGCGTCGTAGGGGTCCGGGCCGAGGGGCATGCCCCGATATTAGGAGGCCGGCGGTCAGGGCGGTCTTCTAGGCTCGGGCCGCCATGCTGGACTCCTACCGCCGCGTTCTCGGCCACGAGGGCGCGCTCGCGTTCTCGGCGACCGGCTGGCTCGCCCGCCTGCCGATGGCGATGATGACGCTCGGCATCGTGGTCCTGATCAGCGAGGTCACCGGGTCCTACGCGCAGGCCGGCCAGGTGTCTGCCGCCTACATCATCGGCAACGCCGTCGCCGCGATCCCGCACGGGCGGCTCGCCGACCGGTTCGGGCAGACGGCGGTCCTGTCCGTCGACGCGGTCCTCTTCGCACTCGGCACCGGGCTGCTGGTCCACGCCGTGACCCACGGCTGGGCGACGCCGTGGCCGCACGTGTTCGCGGCCCTCTCCGGCGCCGCGATCCCGCAGATCGGCTCGCTGGTGCGAGCGCGCTGGGCGGGCATCGTCCGCGACGACCAGGAGCGCCACACCGCCTTCGCAGTGGAGGCGGTCGGTGACGAGGTCGTGTTCGTGACCGGTCCGGCGCTGGTCACCTTCCTCTCCACCGTCCACGACCCGGACACCGGCCTGCTGGTGGCGCTGGTCGTCGGCACCGTCGGGACCGTGCTGCTGGCGGTCCAGCGTCGTACGGCGCCCCGCGTGGAGCGGCACCCGGAGGGCCAGAGACGCAGCCCGCTCCCGTGGAGCCGGCTGGTGCCGCTGGCGCTGGCCGCGTTCTCCCTCGGCAGCCTCTTCGGGGCGCTCGAGGTGGCCACCGTCGCCGTCGCCGAGGACGCCGGGCACAAGTCCTGGTCCGGCGGGCTCCTCGCCGTCTTCTCGTTCGGCAGCCTGATCGCCGGCGTCGTCGCAGGCGCGGTCCACGTCAGGGCAGGTGACCTCCAGCGCGTGCGCGTCGGTGTCGGCGTGCTGGCGGCCGCGATGGTGCTGCTGCCGTTCGTCGACGGTCTGGTCGTCCTCGGCGCGGTCCTGTTCGCGATCGGCCTCGCTCTCGCGCCCACCCTGATCGCCCTCGTCTCGCTGCTCGAGTCCTCGGTGCCACGGACCCGGCTGACGGAGGCGATGGCCGTCTTCCAGGCGGGCATGTCGGCCGGCATCGCGCCGGGTGCCTACTTCGCCGGCGTGCTCGCCGACCGCGCCGGCGGCTCGCCGGCGTACTGGGTCTGCGCGGTGTCCGGGGCGTGCGCATTGGCTGCCGTGCTGGCCGCGCGTGCCCCCAGGGGCCGGCCACTACCCTGCGCGTCATGAGCAGCCACCTCTGGCAGAACTGGTCCGGGCTTGCGCAGGCCCGGCCCACGAGCGTCTCCAGCCCCCGCAACGTCCACGACGTCGTGACGGCGGTCCAGCACGCGCTCGAGACCGGCAGCGGGGTGAAGATGCCCGGCAGCGGCCACTCCTTCACGGCCGTCGCCAAGCCCGAGGGTGCGCTGCTCCGTCCTGACCAGCTCACCGGCATCCTCGACGTCGACCGCGAGGCCATGACGGTCACCGTCGCCGCCGGGACGCAGCTGCACGCGCTCAACGACGCCCTGGAGTCGCTGGGCCTGAGCCTGCACAACATGGGCGACATCGCCGAGCAGACGATCGCGGGCGCGACGTCGACCGGGACCCACGGCACCGGGGGCCTGGTGGCCAGTCTCTCCGCGCAGATCGCCGGCCTCGAGCTGGTCACCGGCACTGGCGAGGTGCTGCACGCGCACGACGGAGAGAACGCCGACGTGCTGCACGTCGCCCGGCTCGGCCTGGGTGCCCTCGGCATCATCACGGCGATCACGCTGCAGGTCGAGCCGCTGTTCACCCTCGAGGCGCACGAGTTCCCGCTCCGCTGGGACGCGGCCCTCGCGACGTTCGACCAGCGCGCCGAGGACAACCAGCACTTCGAGATGTACTGGTTCCCGCACACCGACCGGGTCCTGGCCAAGGAGAACAACCGCGTCCTCGACGACTCCGACGACCTGCCAGGACCGCTGCCCCGGTGGCGACGCCTCCTCGATGACGAGTTCCTGTCCAACACCGTCTTCGGGCTGGTCAACCGGCTCGGCAACGCCCGGCCCTCCCTCATCCCGCGCATCAACGACCTCTCCGGCCGCGCGCTCTCGGACCGGCGGTACTCCGACGTGCCGCACCGGGTGTTCACCAGCCCTCGTCGGGTGGTGTTCCGGGAGATGGAGTACGCCGTGCCACGCGAGGCCGGGCTGCACGCCCTGCGGGACGTGCGCGCGTGGATCGAGCAGTCCGGCCTCCGGATCAGCTTCCCGATCGAAGTTCGGGTCGCCCCGTCGGACGACATCCCGCTGTCCACGAGCAGCGGCCGCGACTCGATGTACCTCGCCTTCCACATGAACCGCCAGACCGACCACACCGCCTACTTCGCCGGCGTCGAGGAGATCCTCAAGGGGTACGACGGCCGGCCGCACTGGGGCAAGCTGCACAGCCGCACCGCCGGCGACCTCGAGCCGACCTACCCCGAGTGGCACACCTTCCAGTCGCTGCGGGACCGGCTCGACCCGCAAAGGCTCTTCGGCAACGGCTACCTGCGCCGCGTCCTCGGGGACTGATCGACCGATGGAGGACCAACCCGCGCGTCGAGCGCCGGTGTCGCCCCCTGCGCTGAAGTAGGCTCGCCACGAGGAATGACCGAAGGAGTGTCGGCGACCATGCAGGACCTCACACCCGTGGGGCTGAGCAAGGACGGCAGCAAGCTCGTCCTGGTGAGCAGCTCCGGTGAGGAGTTCGCCGTCGCCGTCGATCAGCGCCTGCGCACCGCGTTGCGGGGCGACAACGCACGACTGGGTCAGTTGGAGATGAAGATGGAAAGCGCTCTCAGACCGCGCGACATCCAGACGCGCATCCGCGCCGGAGAGTCGCCGGAGGCCGTCGCGGCCGCCGCGCAGACCACGGTCGACGCCATCATGGCCTTCGCCGCCCCGGTGCTCGCGGAGCGCGCCCACGTCGCCCAGCTGGCCCAGGGCTCGTCGGTGCGTCGTCGGCAGGGCGAGCCGCCGACCGGTCACCGCACCCTCGGCGAGGCAGCGGCGGCGTACTTCTCCGGCCTCGACACCCGTGCCGACGACGTCGAGTGGGACGCGTGGCGACGCGACGACGGCCGCTGGACGCTGGTGGCCAACTACGGTGCCGGCGCCGCCCAGCAGCAGGCACAGTTCAGCTTCGACCAGCGCGGTCGCTACGTCACCGCCGACAACGACGAGGCCCGGATGCTGGTCGGGGAGCTCTCCCGGCCGGAGCCGAAGACCGCCTCCCCCACCACCGGGCGCCGACTCTCCGCAGTCCCGTCCGACGACGAGCTGCCGCTCGGCGATGACGACCTCGGCTCCGACGCGATCGAGCTGGTCCGCGAACCGGAGTCCGAGCCGGAGTCGGAGCCGGAGCCCGAGTCGCAGCCGGAGGCGGCAACGTCGGACGAGGAGACGACCGACCTCGGCGATGCCGCCGCAGCGGTCCGCGAGGAGTCCGAGCAGCCGCCCAAGGGCAAGGGCCGTCGCAAGGGCCGGTCCTCCGTCCCGAGCTGGGACGAGATCATGTTCGGGGGCGGCAAACAGGACTAGTCTCGCGCCATGTCGTACTTCGTGACCGGCGCGACCGGTTTCATCGGGCGCTACCTCGTCGGGGAGCTCCTGGAGAACCGGGAGGGCGAGATCCACCTGCTCTGCCGCGACGGATCGCTCGGCCGGCTCGAGGCACTCATCGCGCTGTGGGGCAACGACCCGCGGTTGATCCCGGTGGTCGGCGACCTGGCGGCGGAGAACCTCGGCGTGGACCCGGAGTGGACTGCCCAGCACCGCGGGAGCATCGAGCACTTCTTCCACCTGGCCGCGATCTACGACATGACCGCGTCCGACGAGCTCAACGAGACCATGAACGTCGGTGGCACCCGCAACGCCATCGCGCTGGCCGCCGCGCTGGACGCCGGCCGCTTCCACCAGGTCTCCTCCGTCGCCGCGTCAGGCGACTACCGCGGGATCTTCGACGAGTCGATGTTCGACGAGGGCCAGCGGCTGCCGTCGCCCTACCACCGCACCAAGTTCGAGTCCGAGAAGATCGTCCGCGACGAGTGCGCCGTCCCCTGGCGGGTCTACCGCCCGGCGATCGTGGTGGGCGACTCCGAGACCGGCGCGATGGACAAGATCGACGGTCCCTACTACTTCTTCCCGGTGCTGAAGAAGCTCCGCGACACCGTGCCGAGCTGGGTGCCGCTGGTCGGCGTCGACCTCGGCGACACCAACGTCGTGCCGGTCGACTACGTCGCCAAGGCGATGGACCACATCGCCCACCAACCCGGACTCGACGGCCAGGCGTTCCACCTGGTCAACCCGGAGCCGCAGAACACCGTCGAGCTGGTCAACACCTTCGCCGCAGCGGCCCGGGCACCGCAGTTCGCCGTACCGATCGACCGCAGCGTGACCGGCCGGCTGCCCACCGCCCTGCTCCCGCGACCGTTCCGCCCCGCCGCGCTGCTCAGCGCCGCCTTGCGCACCCCGCCCGCCCACCTCGCTCTGTCCCAGACCCTCGGCCGCTTCGGCATCCCGCCGGAGGTGCTCGAGCACGTCTCCTTCCCCAGCGTCTACGCCTCGAAGGCGACCCAGAAGGCCCTCGCCGGGTCGGGCATCGCCGTCCCGGACCTCGAGTCGTACGCCGGCACGCTGTGGTCCTGGTGGGAGGAGTTCCTCGACGACTCGATCCGCAGCGACAAGGCGGCCGTGGCAGCACTGGCAGGGAAGACCGTCGTGATCACCGGTGCCAGCTCGGGCATCGGCCTGGTCACCGCCGTCCAGGTCGCCAAGGCCGGCGCCGTACCCATCCTCGTCGCGCGCGGCAAGGACAAGCTCGAGTCGACCAGGGCGCTCATCGAGAGCCAGGGCGGCACCGCGTTCGCCTACCCGTGCGACCTCTCCGACCTCGACGCGATCGATGCGCTCACCAAGCAGCTCAGCGAGGACTTCGAGCACATCGACTTCGTCGTCAACAACGCCGGCCGCTCGATCCGGCGGTCGCTGAAGCTCAGCGAGGACAGGTTCCACGACTTCGAGCGGACCATGCAGCTCAACTACTTCGGCGCCATCCGGCTGGTGATGGGGCTGCTGCCCACGATGCGCCGCCAGGGCTCCGGGCACATCGTCAACATCTCCTCGATCGGCGTGCTGACCAATCCCCCGAGGTTCAGCGCCTACGTCGCGTCGAAGGCCGCCCTGGACGCGTGGAGCAACGTGGTGTCCTCCGAGGTGATCGGCGACGGCGTCTCCTTCACGAGCATCCACATGCCGCTGGTCCGCACGCCGATGATCGCCCCGACGAGGATGTATGACCGGTTCCCGACGATCTCACCGGGCCAGGCTGCCCGGAAGGTGATCACGGCGCTGGTGGACCGGCCGCACGAGATCAACACCCTCACGGGCAACCTGGGGGCGCTCGCGCACACGCTGGCGCCCAAGATGGCCTTCCGGGTGCTGCACCTGGCCTACCAGGTCTTCCCGGACTCCGCCGCCGCGCGCGGGGAGGCGACCGCCGGAAAGTCCGAGAACGAGCAGGTGATGCTGGCCCGCCTGCTCAAGGGCGTGCACTGGTAGGTCAGGGGTTGCTCGGCGGCCTGCTCACGGATTGCCGGGCCAGCCCTTCGGGCCCTCGCTGCCGGCCTTGTAGGTGTCCATCGGCACCTCGTCCTTGCGCCACGCCTCGAGGACCGGCTCGATGATCCGCCAGCACTCCTCGGCGGTGTCGCCACGCACGGCGAGCGTCGGATCGGCGTCGAGGACGCCGGCGAGGACCTCGCCGTACGCCTCCAGGTCTCCGGGGCCGAGGTCCGCGGTCAGCGCCGCCCGGTCGAGCTCGAGCGGGTCGCGGGGCCCATTCACGTCGATCGTGAGGACCAGCCGCGGCGGGTTGAAGCCGATCACCAGCCGATCAGGCTGGTCGGTGCCGGTGAAGCCCTCCGGGAGGTGCGGGACCGACTTGAACATCACGATCGCCTCCTTGCGGGGGCTGCCCAGCGCCTTGCCGGAGCGCAAGGTGATGGGAACACCCCGCCAGCGCCAGCTCGAGACCTCGAAGGTGACCTCCGCGAGCGTCTCGGTGCGGTTCTTCGGGTCGACGCCCGGCTCGCGGGTGTATGCCGGCACCTCGCGGGTGCCGATCGTGCCGGCGGTGTAGCGCGCCCTGCGCGACGACTTCTCCGGCGACTCGAAGACGTGGGTCGCCCGCAGGACCTGTGCCTTGCCGTCCCGCAGGTCGCGCTCGCCCAGTGTCGCGGGCGCGTCCATCAGCATCAGCCCCATCACCTGGAGCAGGTGGCTCTGGATCATGTCCACCAGCGCGCCCGCCTTGTCGTAGTAGCCGGCCCGTCCCTCCAGGGTGAGCTCCTCGTCGTAGACGATCTCGATGCTCTCCACGTGCTGGTTGCTCCACACCGGCTCCAGCAGCCGGTTGGCGAACCGGGTGCCGAGGATGTTGAGCACGTCGGAGCGACCGAGGAAGTGGTCGACGCGGTGGATCTGCTCCTCGGGCACCAGCTTCGCCAGCCGCTTGTTGAGGCTCCGGGCGGTCTCGAGGTCGGTGCCGAACGGCTTCTCCAGGACGAGGACGAGCCCTTCGGGCAGCTCCAGCTGGGCCAGGGCCTCGCACGTCTTCGCCGACACGGCCGGCGGCAGCGCGAAGTAAAGGGCCGGCGTCCCCTCGCAGCGGTCGAGCAGGTCCCTCAGCGCGTCGGGATCGGTGACGTCGGCCTTGACGTACCGGCTGCTCCTCGCCGTGCTCGTGAGCAGCTTGCCCTTGGCACCGGACTCAGCGAAGGCGTCCTTGACGCGCTTCTGCCACTCAGCGGCGCTGATGTCCTCCATCCCGGCGCCGAGGAGCTTCAGCGGCCGACCGCGATCGCTGGCGAGCAGGGTGGCGAGCCCCGGAAGCAGCAGGCGCTGGGTCAGGTCGCCGCTCGCGCCGAGGATGAGGAGCGTGTCGATGCTGGTGGTCATGGTTTTCACGTTATCCGCGCTCCGGGATAGGTAACCCCCAGCTGACACGAAAGCGGGGTGCCCGCCATGGAGGCCTGGCTGTGGTTCATCGGCATCATGCTCGTGGTTGGCGTCGCCCTGTTCAGCCTCTTCTGGTGGCTGGCCGGGAAGGAGAAGCGGGGAGGTCGCGGCCGCGACACGCTCGGCAGCGGCGCGGAGACCGAGATGCATCGCAAGAACGCCGGCAACAACGCCAACCAGACCTGGTTCGGCTGAGCATAGCGAGTTGGAACCAACGGGCCGCCCACCGCGTCCGAAGTGCATGAGTTCCGTCATGCCGACCCGTCGTCGTACCAGGTTGTCGCTTTTCGGCACGGCCGTTGCGGTGCTCTTCGCGGCAGGCCTCGGCCTGTCCGCCATGCAAGATGACCCCGGTGCTGAACTGATCGGCGACGCGGCCAATGCGCCGGGATGGAAGACCCTCGCGTACGAAGGCGTAAAAGTCGACATCCCCGCAGACTGGGAGAGAGTCGACATGGGCGGCTGTGAGTTCCGCTTCGAGCGATGGGCACCGCCAAAAACACCTCCGTGCGACCCCGACGCGGAGGGCGTCGCCTTCTACGGTTCCGCGACCTTCGACCCGAACGTCGGCCCCGGCGTGGTCCAGAACGACAGTGCGGACCCGCAGATCCCTGACTGGGAAGGCTATGTCTACGCGGGCGACTATGCCGTCCACGCATCGGCCAACGACCGCGCGGTCACGGAAGGCATCCTGAACTCGGCCAGGTGAACGGGCAGCCGTGGCGATCAGTTCCGGGCGACCGGCCTGTCCGGATCGGTGACCCACTCGCTCCACGACCCCGGGTAGAGCATCCCCTGCACGCCGATCGTCGCGAGGGCGAGGAGGTCGTGGCAGGCAGTCACGCCGGAGCCGCAGTACGCCGCCACCGGCTCGCCCCGCTCTGCCGCGTCGAGCGCCTCGGCGTAGACGGTGCGCAGCTGCTCCACCGGGCGGAAGGTCCCGTCGCCGCGCAGGTTCTGCCCCGTCGGCACGTTGACCGCCCCGGGGATGTGCCCAGCCACGGGATCCACCGGCTCGACATCGCCGCGGAAGCGATCAGGGTTGCGGGCATCGATCAACAGTCCGGCGGAGCCGACCTCCAGCACCTGCTCGGCAGGCACCACCGGCAGGTGCGTCGGCTCACCGGCGAAGTCGCTCTCGTCCGGCACGCCAACGCCCGTCTCCACCTCCCCTCCGGCGGCGACCCAGGCCGACCAGCCGCCGTCCAGCACGCGCACGTCTCGGTGCCCGTGGTGGCGCAGCAGCCACCAGCACCGTGCGGCGGCGCGACCGGCCCAGTCGTCGTACACCACGACCGGCCGGGCGTTCGAGACGCCGGCGCGCCGCATGGCAGCGACGAAGGCGGCCGGCTCGGGGAGCGGATGCCGACCGCCGCGGCCCGCTGGTCCGGCCAGTGCGGTGTCCAGGTCGACGTACGACGATCCGGGGACGTGCCCACGGGCGAACTCCTCCGGCCCCGACGGGCCGCCCAGCTGGTAGCGCACGTCGAGCAGGACAGGCACTGGACCGGCGCCAGCGCCGAGGACACGTCGCAGCTCCGGGACGGTGATGAGCGGGCTGCTCGCGGCGGTCGTCATGGCATGATCCTCCCCGATGCCTGAACTCCAATTCTTCACCGGCACGATGGACTCCGGGAAGAGCACCCTGGCCCTGCAGACCGACCACAACCACGCGGCAAGGGGACGCATCGGACGCATCTTCACCACCCACGACCGGGCGGGAGAGGCGACCATCTCCTCGCGCCTGGGTCTCGAGCGCGAGGCGCTGGAGGTCACGCCGGAGTTCGACTTCTGGCGCTATGTCGTGGACCAGCTGACGCACGGCGCGCGGATCGACTACCTCATCTGCGACGAGGCACAGTTCTACACCGCTGCGCAGGTCGACCAGCTGGCGCGGATCGTCGACGAGCTGCAGATCGACGTGTTCACCTTCGGCATCCTCACCGACTTCCGCACCGAGCTCTTCGAGGGATCCCGCCGTCTGGTCGAGCTGGCCGACCGGATGCAGGTGCTGCAGGTCGAGGCGCTGTGCTGGTGCGGCAAGCGCGCCACCCACAACGCGCGCACGGAGAACGGCGAGATGGTGACGGAGGGCGACGTGATCGTGGTCGGGGACGTCGCCATCAAGGACGCTCTGCCGGCGGACGTCGGCTACGAGGTGCTGTGTCGACAGCACCACCGGCGCCGGATGACCGCAGCCCGGGCAAAGGCCGTCTCGATGATCAGTGAACCGCTGCCGTTCGACTGATTCTTCGAATATGTGTTTGATTCTGTCGGCATCTTCGGCTAGGCTGTCGGCATGAGCAGCACCGGGATCCTCGAGCACCTCGCCGAGCCTGACGTGCTGCTCGAGGCCGAGGTGATGCGGCGCATCGAGCGGGAGGCGCAGTGCCGGGTGCTGCAGGCCGCGGTGGAGTGGGGACACCTCAACGACGCCGCGCACTTCCACCCCGACACCGCCATCGACGGCTCGGAGAAGCTGGTCCGGCTCGGTGGTGAGGCCACCCCGGCGGTGGCGGAGTTCGCGCCCGCTGCGCTGGCCGGGCGGCTCGGCTACAGCCCCTACACCGCCCGCACGTTGATGGCCGACGGTCTCGACCTGTGCCACCGGCTCCCCGCGACCTGGGCACGAGTGTGCTCGTTCGAGGCGATCGCCTCCTACGCCCGGATGCTGGCCCGCAAGACCCGCGAGCTGACCGTGGAGCAGGCCGGCCGGGTCGATGCGCAGATCGCCCGCTACGTCGACGGCCGGGTCGGCTACACCAAGCTCGAGGACCTCATCGACGCCGCGATCAAGCGCGTCGACCGTGACGCCGCCCGCGAGCGCGAAGAGGCTGCCGCCCGCCGCCGGTTCGTCAAGACCACCCGGGCCTGGGAGGGCACCCAGGGCCTCTACCTGCGCGCCGACGTCGCCGCGGTCACCATGGTGATGAACCGGGTCAACCACCTCGCCGGCGTCCTCGGCGACCTGGGCGACACCCGCGACCTCGACACCCGCCGGGTCACCGCCATGCTCTTCCTGGCCAATCCCTCCGAGGCCCTCAAGCTCCTACGCCGCCACCACGACCGCGACCACATGCTCGACCGGCCGACCGAGACGACGCACTCCGCCGCTGAGCCTGTCGTCGACGAGGCCAAGCTGCTGCCGACGGTCTGGCTGATCGTCCACCTCCTCGCCCAGCCGGACACCCAGCCGGACGCCCAGCCCGACGACGACGGCGAGGTGGCCCGGGTCGAGGGCGCCGGCCCGGTCACCCCCGACTGGGTGCGGGTCACCCTCGGAGAGCACGCCCGCTTCAAGATCACCCCCGTCCTCGACCCCCTCGGCCAAGCGCCGGTCACCTCCTACGAAATCCCCGAACGACATCGACAAGCCGTGCACATCCTCACCCCGGCCGACACCTACCCCTACGCCACCAGCACCTCACGACGCCAGCAGATCGACCACACCCAGGAATGGTGCCCGACCTGCTCGAAAGCCGCGGCCGACGGCGTGAAGTCGACCTGCCGGTGCGGCGGCTACTCCGGCATCGGCAACTACGGCCCCATGAAGACCTTCCACCACCGCATCAAGACCCACTCCCCCGGCGTCGACGTCAAACAACCCTTCCCCGGCATCTACCTGTGGCGCGACACCACCGGCCAGCACTACCTCGTCGACAACACCGGCACCCGAGCACTCGACAAGGACGCTGCCGACGAGAGGCCCTCGATCCGACTGCTGGCGATGGAGGTCTACCGCGACACGGAGGTGGCCTGGGCGGCCTGACGACGTTCAGGCGATGAGGATGGGGATGTGCATCTCGTCGGCGGTCAGTGAGCCGTGCAGCCCGACCAGCCGCATCTCGTAGCGGAAGTCGACGGAGCTCATCACCGCGAAGTCCCCGCGTGCAGCGACGACGATGTCCCCCAGGCGGGGCCGAACCATCGGAGTGACCTCACCGAACCAGCCACGCTCGATGGCCCGTCCTCGGGTGAGGACCTCCGCCCGGTCGCCGAGCGTCTCCGCCCAGGTGGCGCGGACGTCGTCGACGGCGCCCGAGTCGCAGTAGAGGTGCCGGAACCGCGCCTCCCCGCCGATCAGCTGGACGCCGTCACGCAGCTCGGGGTGGTCGTCGACGTCGATGCGGCGCTCCTCCGGGCTGTCCACCATGCCGTGGTCGGCCACGACGACGAGACGGGTCGCCGGGTCGAGCGCCTCACGCAGCTGCTCGACCGAGTCGTCGACGGCCGTGAGCTGGGCGCGCCACTGCGGCGAGTCGACGCCGTAGCGGTGCCCGGTCCAGTCGAGGTCGGGGTCGTAGACGTAGGTGACCGAGGGGGCATCGACGGAGGCCGCGACGACGGCGGCGATCCGCTCGCCGACGCGGTCGGCGCCGACGTACTCGGCGCCACGGCACCCCGACAGGGTGAGTCCCGAGTCGGCGAAGTCGCGCTTGTTGACGACGGTGGCGCGGACCCCGACCGCGGCGAGCCGCGCGAAGGCGCTCGGGTGCGGCTGCCACTCAGCGGGGTCCACCTGCTTGTCCCAGAAGAGGTGGTTGAGCAGTCGGTCCGTGCCCGGGACCCGCGAGGTGAAGCCGACAAGCCCGTGCTGGCCGGGCATCAGGGAGGTCCCGAGCGAGGTCAGGCTGGTCGCCGTCGTCGAGGGCACGCCGGCGACACCCGGCTCGCGCAGGAGCGCCGAGAGGTACGGCGCGTGCTCGGCGTGCCGACGGACCAGCTCGTGCCCGAGACCGTCGACGAGGAAGACCACGTAGCGCTCGGCCGGGGGCAGCACCAGCGTGGTGTCGTGGAACCCGACGTCGACGCCCAGCGCCGTCGCGACAGCGGGCAGCACGTCACCGAGCGAGCGGTTGCCGTAGTCCGGCTCGACGAACTCCACCGCCGGGCCTCAGGCCTGGGTGCGGGCGGAGAGGCTCTCGGCGAAGGCGAGCAGCGTGTCCACCGCGGCCTGCCCGTCGGCGGCGGCGCTGAGCCGCAGCGAGAAGTCGTCGCCGGCCAGGACGCCGGTGTAGCCGTGGTCGGCCTCGCACTGGGGGTCGGCGCAACCGGCGGGCTCGAGGTCGATGCGGCTGACCCCTCCCCAGGCGATGGTCACGACGGCCTCCGATGGCACCAGGTCCGAGCCGTCGAAGTGCTCGGGGTTCGCCACCATCCGGTTCACCACGACCGACTTCACCTGGGACAGCGAGATGGCCTCGGTGGACGTGGAGGTGTACGGCTGCGGCAGCAGGTCGTCGGCGTCGTGCTCGTCGGTGTGGCTCAGCACGAGACGCGTCGGTGTGAGGACGACGACCGTGATGTGTCGTCGTACCTCGTCACGGTCGATCGTCGGCTCGTGGTGCACCAGGTAGGACACCACGGACTCACCGGCCAGCGAGCTGCAGACGCCGGCCCAGACGACCTGCGGGTAGTAGCCGGTCTTCTCGATGGCGTGGAGCAGCTCCGGGGAGCGGTCCTCCGAGGTCTGCCGCGACGTCACGTGCATGCACGCCAGTCTGTCACGCCACCGGCGTCGGGCTGGTCTCGGCCGGGCTCTCCAGGCCGAGACCGTCCTGGGCGTCGGTGAGGTGCGCCCGCAGCCGCCAGAAGAGTGCCGACGCGGCGAGCATCCCGACGATGACGGTGACCGCCCAGATGTGCCCGTGACCGTGACCGATCAGCAGGCCGGCGAACGCCGGGCCGATGATCGTCGCCACCGTCCAGGTCATCCCGGACAACGCGTTGTAGCGACCCCGCATGTCCTCCCGGGCCAGGTCGTTGACGATGGCCGGCGCGATGGGAGCCCACAGCGTCTCCCCGACGCCGAACAACCCGAGCCCCAGCACGATGGCCGCGATCGCGACCCAGCCGTCGACCGCGTCGGAGGCGACGATGACCACCCAGGACACCGCCCAGATGGCGGTGCACAGCGCCAGCAGGCTGGAGCGGCGCCGGCCGCCGATGAGCCGCAGCGTGATCATCTGTCCGACGACGATCGCGCCGGTGTTGGCCGCGTACGCCAGCCCCAGCGCACGTGCGGGGATGTCGGCCACGTCGACCGTGTAGGCGGCGAAGCCAGCCTCGAACTGCGCGTAGCCGAAGGTCACGGCCAGGATGGAGAGCCCGATGACGCGGAGCAGGACGGTGTCCCTGAGCACCAGCCGCCAGCTGGGCTGCTCCAGCGAGGCGTCCGTCTCCTCGGTCCTGACCAGCGCGCCGGTCGCGGCCGGCAGGGTGAGCAGGACCACGATGTAGCCGGCGTAGGAGAGGCCGTCGAGCAGGTAGAGCCGCTGGAAGGACTCCACCGAGCGGGTGTCGATGATCAAGGCCGAGATGACGCCGCCGACGCCGAGACCGGCGTTGAGCAGCATGAACTGGATGCCGTAGACGCGCTGGCGCTGGGACTCCGGGATCAACCGGGTGAGCATCGCGGTCGACGCGGGCCAGATGCCGACCTGCGCGACCGTCATCACCGTCGCCACCGCGAACGCCTGGGGCACCGTGCTCACGTGGCCGATCGAGTAGACCGAGAGTGCCTCGACGAACAAGCCGGCCATCATCACCGGGCGGGGGCCGAACCGGTCGATCAGCGACCCGGCGACCGGCGCGGACAAGAAGCCGAGCAGCCCCATGAAGGCGAACAACAGTCCCACCGTCGCGGTCGGGATGCCACGCACCTCGGAGAGGTAGACGTAGAGGAACGGCATCGTCAGGCCACTGCCGAGGGCCGAGAACCCGAAGCCGAGGAAGATCCGCTTCACCAAGGGGTCGAGCGTGGTCTCGGTCGCGGTCACAAGGGTCGATTGTCCGCCGGAAGACGGGCCCCGACCAAACGATTTACGTACCGATCGCCCCGACGTGACGGACGTCTCAGCGTCAGTCGTGCATCGTGTCGCCGGGCAGCGTGGTGAGCCGGCGGACGAACCAGTCCGACCTGGGGTCGGCGACCGGCTGCACCTCCACCTGGGCGTTGAGCACCGCCACGCCGCTCTCGCTGGCGATGACCAGGTCGAGGTGGATGCTGCAGACCTGCGCCAGGTCGTTCTTGAGCTCCGCGACCCGGCGGATCAGGTCCTCGACGGCGTCCACGTCGATCCGGTCGCTCCCGCGGAAGCCGAACAGCAGCGGCGCAGCCTTGATCGAGCGCACCATCTCGGCGGCGCCGGCGGCCGTGACCGGGGGGATCTGGTAGGCCTTGTCGCCGACCAGCTCCGGCAGCGCCCCGGAGATGCTGAACGAGACGGCCGGCCCGAAGAACGGGTCCTCCAGGCCCTCGATCGCTATCGGCACCCCGGACGTCGCGGTCCGCTGGATCACGAACCCGGCGGTCTCCGGCGAGCGGATCGACTCGTTCATCACCGCCCACGCATGCCTCATCTCGCCGGCGTCCATGATGTTGCGCCAGACGTGGGCCAGGTCGGGGCGCTGGCGCAGTGGCTCCGCGGTCGCCTTGAGCACGACGTCCCAGCCGAGCTCCTCACCGATCGCCACCGCCTCGTCCACGGTCGCGACGGCGCGGCGGTCCCAGAGGTCGATCCCGTAGTGCCCGAGCAGCTCGTGGGTCTCCTCGTGGCCGAGCACCCGGCCCTCGGGCGAGTCGATCAGGATCCGCGCGACCTGCCGCGCGGCCGCGTCCTCGTCCACGCCCTCGAGCTCGGTGTCGGCGTCGACCTGCTTGTCCAGCCAGCCGACGTACTCCACGACTCCGGCGAGCGCCCGCACCGCCGACTCGACCGCGGGGTACGACGGCACGGAGCCGCGACCCGCGGTGCTTCCGGCGAGGTCGGGCACCCGGAGCAGCTCCGGCACGCCTTCGCGACCGAGGAAGGTGGACACCATCGGCTTGTCGGACTGCTCGGCCACGGTGGCCAGGGCGTTGGCGACCTCCGCTCCCCCGGAGTTGAGCGGCGGGATGTAGATCGTGAGCAGGCTGTCCACCTCGGGGTCGTCGATGGCTTCGTCGAGGGCGTGCTCGAAGTCGTCGGCGTTGGCCTCCGAGCCGAGCGCGATGGAACGGGTCACCGTCAGCCCGCTGGCGGCCGCCGCGTCGACCGCGAGCAGGCCCAGGGCGTCGGAGTTGCCCACGACCGCCACCCGCGAGCCGCGCGGCAGCGGCTGGTGGGCGAGCAGCTGGGCGACGTCGAACATCTCGTCGAGGCTCTCGACCTGGATGATCCCGGCCTGGCGGAACATCGCGTCCACCGCCGCCTGTGGGGCGGCCACCGATCGCACGACGTGGCCCATGGGGACGCCCTGCGTCGTACGCCCTGACCGCACCGCGATGATCGGCTTGCGCCGGGAGACCCGTCGGGTGATCCGGGAGAACTTGCGCGGGTTACCGATGGACTCCAGGTAGAGCAGGATCACCTCGGTGGAGGCGTCCTCCTCCCAGTACTGCAACAGGTCGTTGCCGGACACGTCGGCCCGGTTGCCCGCGCTGACGAACGTCGACAGGCCAAGCCCCCGGCCCTGCACCTTGCCCAGGATCGCCGTGCCCAGCGCACCGGACTGGCAGAAGAACCCGGCCCGCCCGCGCGGCGGCATGATCGGCGACAGCGACGCGTTCAGCGAGACGTCGGTCGCGGTGTTGATGATGCCCAGCGCGTTCGGGCCGATCAGCCGGAGACCGTAGGAACGCGCCAGTCCGACGAGCTTGCGCTGCCGCAGGCGTCCCTCCTCACCGGTCTCCGCGAAGCCGGACGAGATCACGATCAAGCCGTGCACGCCCTTGGCGGCACAGTCGAGTACGACGTCCTGGACCGTGTCCGCCGGCACGGCCACCACCGCGACGTCGACCTCGTCGGGGATGTCCCCGACGGTCGGGTAGGCCGGCATGCCGGAGACCGAGTCGGCGTTGGGGTTCACCACGTAGATCTTCCCGGCGTAGTCGCCGAGCACGAGGTTGCGCACCAGGGCGGCGCCGATGGTGTCCGAGCGGCGCGAGGCACCGATGACCGCGACACTGCGCGCGCCGAGGAACGCCTGGATCGAGGCTGCCTCCGCACGGTGCTCGCGCGCGGCCATCACCCCGACGGAGGTCTCCGTCGGATCGATGTCGAAGGCGAGGTGGATCGTCCCCTCGTCCCAGCCGGACTTCACCTGGTAGCCCATCTCCCGGAAGACCTGGACCATCCGGGTGTTCTCCGGCAGCACCTCCGCGACGAACCTCGCCACGCCGCACTCGCGCCCGGCCTGGGCGAGGTGCTCGAGGAGCAGCTGCCCCATCCCCCGGCCCTGGTGCCGGTCCTGCACGAGGAAGGCGACCTCGGCCTCGTCGGTCCCTGTGCGCTCGTAGCGGCCGACGGCGACGATGCGCTCCGCCAGGGTGAGCACGAACGCGACCCGGTCGTGGTGGTCGACGTGGGTGAAGCGGTGCACGTCCTTCTCCGACAGCGTCGGCATCGGCGCGAAGAACCGGAAGTACTTCGACTGGTCGGACACCTCGCCGTAGAAGTCGACCAGCGCGCGCTCGTCGTCCGGGGAGATCGGCCGCAGGTGCGCGGTGCGGCCGTCGCGCAGCACGACGTCGGCCTCCCAGTGGGCCGGATAGCCCCTGGTCACCCGGGTTGCCTCCTGCCCTTCCGCAGCCGTCACGCCTGCAATCTACCGGCGCCCCGGTGAGCACCGCACGTCGCGAAGCCCGCCCCGGCACGGCGAGCCCCCGAGAGGGATGTCGCCGCCGGTTGGAAGAATGCCGCCATGGCTCGCAGGAAGAACAGCACCACCGCTCTGCCCGACGACTTCGAGGAGCACATCGTCGACATCGACGTCGGCGAGGAGATGCGGTCGAGCTTCCTGGAGTACGCCTACTCCGTCATCTACTCGCGCGCCCTGCCCGACGCTCGCGACGGCCTGAAGCCGGTGCAGCGCCGGATCCTCTACGCCATGCACGACATGGGGCTGCGCCCGGACCGCGGCCACGTGAAGTCCTCCCGGGTCGTGGGCGAGGTGATGGGTCGCTTCCACCCGCACGGCGACACGGCGATCTACGACGCGCTCGTGCGGATGGCGCAGTCGTGGTCCATGCGGGTGCCGACGGTCGACGGCCATGGAAACTTCGGATCTCCGGACGACCCCCCGGCGGCCATGCGGTACACCGAGTGCCGGATGGCGCCGGCCGCAGTGGCGATGACCGGCACGATCGACGAGGACACGGTCGACTTCCGGGCCAACTACGACGGCCGCGAGCAGGAGCCGGTGGTGCTGCCCAGTGCCTTCCCGCACCTCATCGTCAACGGCGCCACCGGGATCGCCGTCGGCATGGCCACCAACATCGCGCCGCACAACCTGGTCGAGGTGATCCAGGCCCTGCGGCACCTGGTCAAGCACCCCGCCGCCGACCTCGACGCGCTCATGCGGTTCATCCCCGGGCCGGACCTGCCCACGGGCGGCAAGATCGTGGGTCTCGACGGCATCCGCGACGCCTACGAGACCGGCCGCGGATCGTTCAAGATGCGCGCCACCGCCCGGGTGGAGAACGTCACCCCCCGCCGCAAGGGCATCGTCGTGACGGAGCTTCCCTACGGCGTCGGCACCGAGCGGGTGATCGACGCGATCAAGAAGCTGGTGCAGGGCAAGAAGCTGCAGGGCATCTCGGCGGTCAACGACTTCACCGACCGCGAGCAGGGGCTGCGCCTCGTCATCGAGGTCAAGAACGGCTTCGTCCCGGAAGCGCTGCTGGAGAAGCTCTACAAGCTCACCCCGATGGAGGACTCCTTCGCCATCAACGCCGTGGCGCTTGTCGACGGCCAGCCGCGCACCCTCGGTCTCAAGCAGCTGCTCGAGGTGTTCCTGGACCACCGGTTCGACGTCGTACGACGGCGCTCGGCGTTCCGCCGCGGCAAGGCGGCCGACCGGCTGCACCTGGTCGAGGGGCTGCTCCTGGCCATCCTCGACATCGACGAGGTCATCCAGCTGATCAGGTCGAGCGACAACGCCGAGCAGGCCCGCGAGCGGCTGATGACGGTCTTCGAGCTGACCGAGGTGCAGGCCAACTACATCCTCGACATGCCTCTCCGCCGGTTGACGAAGTTCTCCAAGCTCGAGCTCGACAAGGAGGCCGACGAGCTGCGCCGGACCATCGAGCAGCTCGACGAGATCCTTGCCGACGACTCACGGCTCCGCCAGGTCGTCTCCGACGAGCTGGCCGACGTGGCCAGGACCTATGGCACGCCGCGCCGGACGGTCCTGCTGGAGTCGACCGGCAGCGCCGCCCAGGTGGCGGCGACGCCGCTGGAGGTGGCCGACGACCCCTGCTTCGTCCTGCTCGGCGCCAACGGCCTGCTCGCGCGTACGACGACCACCGACCCGCTCGGCGATGGCGGTGCCCGGACGAACCACGACGTGATCGTCTCCGTCGTACCCGCCACCGCCCGCGGCGAGGTCGGTGTGGTGACCACGGCCGGCAAGGTCCGCCGGCTCAGCGTGCTGGAGCTACCGACGCTGCCTGCGACGGCCAACCATCCGAACCTGCAGGGTGGCGCGCCGATCGGGGTGTTCCTCGACCTCGACGCCGACGAGCAGGTGCTCGCCCTGACGACCCTCGACACCGACTCCCCGGGACTCGCGCTCGGCACGGAGCAGGGCATCGTCAAGCGGGTGAACCCGGACCACCTGTCCCGGGAGGAGTGGGACGTGATCTCGCTCAAGGAGGGCGACCGCGTCGTGGGGGCCGTCCAGCTCCGGACCGGTCGGGAGGAGCTGTGCTTCATCTCCTCCGACGCGCAGCTGCTGCACTTCGGCGCGGATGCGGTCCGGCCGCAGGGGCGCAGCGGCGGCGGTGTCGCCGGCATCAAGCTCGGCGCGGGGGCCAGCGTGGCCTGGTTCGGGGCGCTCCAGCCACACGATGCCGTCGTCGTGACGATCTCCGGGTCGTCCGCCGCTCTCCCGGGCACTGAGGCGGGCGCGGTCAAGGTGACGCCATTCACGGAGTACCCAGCCAAGGGCCGCGCCACCGGCGGCGTCCGCTGCCACCGGTTCCTCAAGGGCGAGGACACCCTCGTCTTCGCGTGGGCCGGCTCCGCGCCGCCCATGGCGGCAGCGTCCAGCGGCGCGCCGGTCGAGCTGCCTGAGGCGACCGGACGGCGGGACGGCTCCGGCGTGCCGGCGAGCCAGCCGGTCGTTGCGTGCGCCGGTCCGGCAGCGGCCTCGCCCACCGTGGCAGGCTGACGCCATGAAGACGAGGTTGCTGCCTCTGGTCGGCGTGCTGCTGGCGCTGCTCTCGGCGACCGCGTGCGGAGGCGACGGCGGCTCCAGGAGCAAGGAGGAGAAGCCGGCCGACGTGCTGGCGCAGGCGAAGCAGCAGTTCGACGAGGCCAGGAGCGTCCACCTGACCCTGTCGACCGACTCCAAGCCGACCGAGGGCGACGCCGTGCTCGGGGCGGACGGCACGCTGACCCAGCAGCCTGCCTTCGAGGGCTCCGTGAAGGTCCTGCTGAGCGGCTTCACCGCCGACGTTCCGGTCACGTCGGTCGACGGCAAGGTCTACGCCAAGCTGCCGCTCACCCCGAGCTACACCCGGATCAACCCGGCGGACTACAGCGCGCCGGACCCCGCGGACTTCGTCGACCCCGACGCCGGAGTGTCCGCGCTGCTGACGAAGCTGCAGGACGTCGGCAAGGGCGAGCCGAGCCGCGACGGCAACCGGATCCTGACCACCTACACCGGCACCCTGGCCGGCAAGCTCGTCAAGCCGATCATCCCGAGCGCCTCGGCCGGTGACACGTATGCGACGGAGGTGGGCATCGACCAGGACGGCTACATTAGGACCATCGAGGTGACCGGCGAGTTCTTCTCCGGCGGCGGCGACGAGACCTACCAGCTGAACCTCGACGAGTACGGCGAGGCCGTCACCGTCACGAGGCCGTGACCGCGCCCCGCGCACTGCTCTCGCTGGCGGCCGTGGCGGTCGCGTTCGCGGCCGCCGACACCTACGTCGTCGTCCTGGCCCTCCCCGACATGATGACGGGGGCGGGCCTCAGCATCGACGACCTCCAGCGGGCGGCGCCGATCATCTCCGGCTTCCTGCTCGGCTACGTCGCGATGCTGCCGCTGATCGGCCGGATCGCCGACCTTCGCGGCCGCCTGCCCGTGCTGGTCGCCTCGTTGCTCGTCTTCGGCTTCGGCTCGCTGGTCACCGCGGCGGCGTACGACCTGCCCAGCCTCGTGGCCGGGCGGTTCCTGCAGGGCATCGGCGGAGGCGGCCTGGTGCCGGTCACCCTGGCCCTAGTCGCCGACATCTACCCCGCCGAGCGCCGCGGAGTGCCGCTCGGCGTGGTCGGGGCGGTGCAGGAGCTCGGCAGCGTGCTCGGGCCGCTGTACGGCGCCGCGGTCCTCGTGGTCGGGGACTGGCGGGACATCTTCTGGATCAACCTCGCCGTCGGCCTCGTCCTCGCCGGCGCGATCGTCTCCCTGCCGCGTCGCAGCGCCCGACAGCCCGGCCGGCGGCGGCCCGACGTCGTCGGGCTGGCGCTGTCGGCGCTCTTCGTCACGAGCCTGGTCCTGGTCATGCGCCAGCCGGACGGGCTGGTCACCTCGGTGCAGTGGGGCGGACCGTTTGTGCCCTTCCAGGACGGCGGCTCCCGCTGGTGGTCGCCGATCGGCGTGGCCGCGATCGTCCTCGGGCTCGCGGTCGTCGCGTGGCTGCTCGCCGCGCCACGGCTGGGACAACGTGCCCTCGTCGACGTCGTGGCCTGGTGGAGCAGCATCCGCGCCGCTGACCTGCCCGGCGCCGCCCTGCTCGCGATCGGCCTCGGCGGGGTGATCCTCGCGTTCGCCACCGCCAACCCGGAGGTCGAGGTGTTCTCCGCCGCCGGCCCCTGGTACCTCGCCGTGGGTGGTGTCGCGGCGCTGCTGTTCTGGTGGCGCAACCGGCGCACCGCGCACGGGCTGATCCCCCACGGCGCCCTGTCCGAGCGGCCGGCGTGGGGTGCCGTCCTGGTGAGCTTCTTCGTGGGGGCAGCGCTGATCGCTGCGCTGGTCGACATCCCCGTCTTCGCGAGGGTGACCATCTACGGTGACTCCCAGATCAAGGCGGCCCTCGTGCTGGTGGAGCTCCTCGTGGCCCTGCCCGTCGGTGCCGTCGCCGGGGGCTTCCTGACCCGGCGGTTCCCGTCGGGTGTGGTGGCGGCAGGGGGCATGGTCGCGGCCGCGCTCGGCTTCTGGGTGATGGCCGGCTGGGACGACGGCGCACTGCGCGAGCTGTCGGCCAGCGTGGTCCTGGCGGTCACCGGCCTGGGCTTCGGCCTGGCACTGGCGCCGGTCAACGCCGCGCTGCTCGCCTGCACCGACGCAGCGGTGCACGGAGTGACCAGCGCGCTGCTCGTCGTGAGCCGGATGGTCGGCATGCTGGTCGGGATCTCCGTGCTGACGACCATCGGCCTGCGCCGCTACTACGCCGAGCAGGGCGGCATCCCCTCGGCCCAGGATGTCTGCGGCGGGACCCGGACGCGGTGCGCGGCCTACACCGACCTCCTGCAGCATGCCGGGATCGCGCAGCTGCACGCCATCTTCCTCGGCGCGATGGTGTGTGCCCTCATCGCCGCCGGCGCCGCCCTGATGACGTTCCGGGGTGCTGCCACCCGCGACACCTCGACCTCCGCACTGCTCAGGGCGTTCGGCTGATGAAGCACCCGATCTGCTCGGAGTCATCGCTGGCAGCGGGCGAGCCGCTGGCCGGCTCTGCGCCCGAGGCCGCCGCCTGGCTCTGCTTGGAGCAGAACGGCCCCTGGGGGCGGAAGGCGTGGACCGAGTCACACCTCGACCCCGAGCTGGGCGGCCGGATCGAGGCCGCGGCCAACGCCGCGGGAGTCCGGCCGAGCCTCGTGCGCCGTACCGGCCGGCACGCCGACGGCCACCAGGGCGGAACGCGCGCCGTGCTCGCCGCCTACACCCACCCCCGGGGCAGCTGGCTGCTGAGTGGGCGCATCAAGGATCCCGCACTGCTGCTCGACCTGGACCTGGCCGCGCTCGCGGCCGGCGACCAGGACGCCGTACGACACAGCCTGCCCGGCCTGCAGCCAGATCGCACGCCGCAGCTGCTCGTCTGCACCAACGGCATGCGCGACACCTGCTGCGCCCGGCTCGGTCGTCCGGTGGCGCTCGCCGCGGCCGTCGCGCACGCCGACCAGCTGTGGGAGGTGACACACACCTCCGGTCACCGGTTCGCCCCCACGACCGTCATCCTGCCGAGCGGCTTCCTGCACGGTCGGGTGCTCGACGCCACCACCGTCCTCGAGGCGGCGGACCGCGGGGAGGTGGAGCTCGCGGGCCTCCGCGGCAGGTCCACGTGGTCGGCCGCGGGCCAGGCGGCGGAGATCCTCGTGCGCGAGGTGGCCGGCGTCAGCGGCATCGACGACCTCACCGTGACGTCCGAGGGACCCCTCTGGCGGGTGCACCACCGGGACGGCCAAACCTGGCTGGTGCGCGTGGACACCGAGGTGGGTGGCACACGGGCGGAGTCGTGCGGCAAGGATCTCAAGCCGGTGACCAGGTACGTCGCCACCCTCGCCGATCCAGTACCTTCCGAAGCATGAGTGCTGACTTCGATGACCTGTTGTCCGCCAACCGCGAGTTCGCCGACCACTTCGGGCTCTCCGGTTTCGACGGTGTCGCCAATGCGGGCATTGCCCTGATCACCTGCATGGACTCGCGGATCGATCCGCTCGGCATGCTGGGGCTCCAGCCGGGTGACGCGAAGATCTTCCGAAACCCCGGGGGGAGGGTCACCGAGCAGGCGCTCGAGGCGCTCGTCCTGGGTGTGCACCTGCTCAACGTGAACCGCATCCTGGTGATCCCGCACACCCGGTGCGCGATGTCCTCCTCCACCTTGGAGCAGGTTCGGGAGCGGGTGTCCGCGTCGGCCGGTCAGGACGCGTCGTGGCAGACCTTCAGCATGGTCATCGACCAGAAGGAAGCCCTGCGCGACGACGTCCACAAGGTGGAGAGCCACCCGCTGATCCCGGACACGGTGAAGGTCGGCGGCTTCGTCTACGACGTCGACACGGGGCTCATCGAGCAGGTCGTCTGACGCTCGCTCAGCCGACCGGGATGGCGAAGGTCTCCGGCTCGATGCCTCGGTCGAGGTCGGCGTACTGCCGCTGCTGGACGGCCAGTTCAGCGGCCGACGCCTGAGCCGCGCGCAGGGTCCGGGCGTTCACCTTGACGGTGCTGCCGGTCAGCAGCGGGCTCACCGTCGGGGTGTAGCCGGAGGACTGCCCGGCCCGGTTCGGGTGGTAGGACTCCGAGATCGGGTTCGACAGCCCGTTGATCCACTCCACGTCGTCGCAGACGGCGTGGCCGACGAACCGGCTGGTCGGGTTGGCGAACCCGAACCCCTTCGCGGACGCCTGGGCGGAGGTCCTGGAGTTCAGCAGGTCGGCTGTCTCGTTGAGGCGCTGCTCCTCGGCCGGTGAGAACCAGGTGGCGGCGTTGCAGTCCTCGCCCATGAAGATGCGGGGATAGCCCACCACGACGACCACGGCGTACGGCGCGCGGGCGCGGATGCTCGCGTAGAGCGTGGCGAGCCGGCCGGGCAGCACGTTGTCGATGAAGTACTGCGCGTCGTCGATCGCGCCGTCGCAGTCGCTCGACCACCACGGCTGGGCGCACTCGGTGAGCACGTCGGCGAAGCCGGCGTCGTTGCCGCCGACGGAGATGGTGACGTAGCTCGTCGAGCTGCGCAGCGCGCTGAGCTGGCTGTTGGTGACGTCGGCGACGGTGGCCCCCGAGCACGCCCGGAAGTTCAAGGCGTAGTGCTTGGCGGCGGCGATGAGGGACGGATAGGCGTACACCGAGCGCTGGCACGACGTGCCGTCGTCGATGTAGCTGCGGGTCCCGACGCCGGAGGAGTACGAGTCGCCCAGCGCGACGTAGGACGGCTGCGCCGCGTGCGCCGGGCCCGTGAGGAAGGAAGCGAGCAGGCTGAGCACGGCAGTGGCGAGGCCGGCGGCCAGGGCAGTACGACGGATCATCCGAGAGTGACCTCCTGTGGGACCCCCCACGACGGGCCACCCGTCGTGACCCACGTCACAGACAAGCGGACTCGGGGTCCGCTGTCCAGAGCCGGTCAGGCGTCGATCGCCTCGGCGTCGACCTCGTAGGCGCCGGCGACGATGAACTCCTTGCGGGGGGCCACGTCGGAGCCCATCAGCAGCTCGAAGACCTCCGCGGCCACCGCGGCGTCGTCGGCGGTGATCCGGCGCAGGGTCCGCTGCCGTGGGTCCATCGTGGTCTCGGCCAGCTGGTCGGCGTCCATCTCCCCCAGCCCCTTGTATCGCTGCACCGGGTCCTTCCAGCGGATCCCCTTCTTCGTCAGCTCGGCCAGCTTCCGCTGCAGCTCCGGGTCTGAGTAGGTGTAAACGTACTTGTCCATGCCCTTCTTGGGGTTGGTGAGCTCGATGCGGTGCAGCGGCGGCACGGCGGTGAAGACCCGGCCCTGGGTGACCAGCTCCGGCATGTACTTGAAGAACAGCGTCGCGAGCAGGCAGCGGATGTGCGCACCGTCGGAGTCGGCGTCGGCCATGAAGATGATGCGGCCGTAGCGGGCGGCGTCGACGTCGAAGGTGCGCCCCGACCCCGCCCCGATGACCTGGATGATCGAGGCGCACTCGGCGTTCTTCAGCATGTCGGCGACCGAGGCGCGCTGGACGTTGAGGATCTTGCCCCGGATGGGCAGCAGCGCCTGGAACTCCGAGTTGCGGGCCGCCTTCGCGGTCCCCATCGCCGAGTCGCCCTCGACGATGAACAGCTCGGTGCGCTCGACGTCGCCGGAGCGGCAGTCATTGAGCTTCGCCGGCAGGGCCGAGGACTCCAGGGCGTTCTTGCGGCGCTGGTTCTCCTTCTGCTGCCGCAGCGTCAGGCGGGTCTTCGACGCGCCCAGGACCTTCTCCATCAGGAGCTTCGCCTGCGCCTTCTCGGCGCGCTTGGTCGAGGTCAGGAACCTCTTCAGCTCGGCCGAGACGACCTTGCGGACGATGCTGCGGGCCGCGGGCGTGCCGAGCACCTCCTTGGTCTGGCCCTCGAACTGCGGCTCCGGCACCCGGACCGTCACCACCGCGGTCAGGCCCTCGAGGATGTCGTCCTTGACCACGTCGGCGTCGTTCACCTTGAGCACCCGGGACGCGCGCATGGCGTCGTTGAAGGTCTTCGTGAGCGCGGTCTCGAAGCCCGCGACGTGCGTGCCGCCCTTGGGCGTGGCGATCACGTTGACGAACGACCGCACCTCGTTGTCGTAGCCGGTGTCCCAGCGGACCGCCACGTCGACGCCGAGCTCGCGCTCGACGTCCTGGGGAGTCATGTGCCCCTTCTCGTCGAGCAGCGGCACGGTCTCGGTGAAGGTGTCCGACCCCTGCAGCCGGAGCACGTCGGTGACGGGCTCGCCGTGCGAGAGGAACTCGCAGAACTCCGAGATGCCGCCATCGTGCTTGAACGACTCCGTCGGGGCCTTGCCCGTCTCGGGGTCACGGCTCGCCTCCCGCAGGTCGGTGACGGTGAGCTCGAGCCCCGGGACGATGTACGACGTCTGGCGGGCGCGCGTGACGAGCTCGTCGTACCGGAAACCGGCGTCCTTGGTGAAGATCTGCCGGTCCGGCCAGAACCGCACCCGGGTGCCGGTCCTGGTCTTGGCCACCCGCTTGCCCTTGGTCAGCCCCGAGCGGGGCGTGAAGGTCGCCGCCGGGCCGTCGCCGTCGAAGGTCCCCGGGACGCCGCGCTGGAAGGAGATGTGCTGCGTGGCCGGTGACCGGTCGACCTCGACGTCGAGCCGGGCGGAGAGCGCGTTCACCACCGACGCGCCCACACCGTGCAGGCCGCCGGTCGCAGCGTAGGAGCCGCCGCCGAACTTCCCGCCAGCGTGCAGCTTGGTGTAGACGACCTCGACCCCGGAGAGCCCCGTCTTGGGCTCCTTGTCCACCGGGATGCCGCGGCCGTTGTCGTGCACCTCCGCGGACCCGTCGTCGTGCAGGATGATGTCGACCTTCGTCGCGTGGCCGCCCAGGGCCTCGTCGACGCCGTTGTCGATGATCTCCCACAGGCAGTGCATCAGCCCGCGGGTGTCGGTGGAGCCGATGTACATCCCCGGCCGCTTGCGGACCGCCTCGAGGCCCTCGAGGACCAGCAGGTGCTGGGCGTTGTAGGTGTTGTCGATGGTTCCTTCTCCCTCGTGCGTCGCGGCAAATCTACTTGTCGCCGCCGACCGGCCCAGCATCAGACACGGCATCAGTCACGACAGCGGAGCGACACCGGCGCCCGGGCTTGTGGATATCCCGCCGGGGACCCATCCGATGTGCTGCACTGGCCCGAACAACACGTGATCGGCACCACAACCGGGGTGCCTCACGATTTGGAAGGAGTCGGCACACTCGCGAGACCGAGATCTCGTCTGGAACACAGGGCGAGAAATCGGGCACTGGGAAGCAATTCGTGTGATGGGATGTTGACCCGGGTGAACGGGCAAAGGGAACCAAACGCCCCCTCGCTCGTTGACCTGGCAAGAGGAAAGAGAGGCCCCCGTGACCACTGCAACAGCCCCGAGTGCACCGCTGACCGCGGTCGACCGCTGTGACCGCTGCGGTGCCCAGGCTTACCTGAGGGTCCAGCTCGAGGCCGGAGGTGAGCTGCTCTTCTGTGCCCACCACGCCCGCGAGCACGGCGACAAGCTTCGCGAGATCGCGTCGTACTTCCATGACGAGACCCACAAGCTCGCCGACCCCAGCGCCGCGACCGCCGACGGGGAGCGCTGAGCCCCGCTTCCCCACCACGACTTGCGAGGCCCCGGTCGATGACCGGGGCCTCGTCGTCTGTCCGCTGTGCCAACCTTGGCGGGGTGAGCGGACTGGAGATCATCGTCGCCGTCGTCATCGCGGTCGGCCTCATCGGCGTCGTGGTGCCGATGCTGCCCGGCTCGCTGCTCGTCCTCGTCGCCGTGGTGGTGTGGGCCACCGAGATGACCGGCCGGTCCGCCTGGACGGTCGCCGCCCTGGCCGGAGGGCTGGTGGTCATCGGCGGCGTGGTGAAGTACCTCGTGCCCGGCCGCAGCCTGCAGCGGGCCGGGGTGCCGAACTCCACGCTGTTCCTGGGCGCGGCGCTCGGCGTGGTGGGTTTCTTCGTCGTGCCGGTGATCGGCCTCCCCCTCGGCTTCGTCCTCGGGGTCTACGTCGCCGAGTGGCGCCGCCTGGGCCACGACCGCGCGTGGCCGGCAACCGTGCAGGCGGTCAGGGCGGTGGGCCTGGGCATCCTCATCGAGTTCCTGTTCGCCTTCCTCGCGGCCCTGGTCTGGGTGGTCGGGGTGGTGCTGACGTGAGCGCCCCGTGATCGCGGTCGTGCTGGCCCTCGGCGCTGCGCTCAGCTACGGCCTCTCCGACTTCGTCGGCGGCCTGTGCGGCCGCCGCACCAGCGCGTGGAGCGTGGCTGCCCTCGCCGGTGTCGGCGGCGGGGTGTTCACGATCGTGGCCGCTGCCGCGGAGGGCACGCCGCCGGGCGCCGGGCCGCTGGTGTGGGGCGCGGTGGCGGGCATCGGCAACGGCTTCGGCACGGCGTTCCTCTATCGCGGCCTCTCCTCGGGGCGCATGGGCGTGGTCGCCCCGGTCAGCGGGGTGGCGGCCGCCGTCCTGCCGGTCGCCGTCGGCGTCCTCTCCGGTGAGCGCCCAGCGGTGCTCGTCTGGCTGGGTGTCGCCGTGGCGCTCCCGGCCATCTGGCTGGTGGCCCGGACTCCCGAGTCGGCTGACGTCGGTGCGACGCGCTCCGGGCTGCTCGACGGGGTCCTCGCCGGCGTTGGTTTCGGAGCACTCTTCGCGGCGCTCGCCCAGGTCCCCGACGACGCCGGTTTGTGGCCCCTGGCCGCGAACCAGCTGGTGGGCGTCGCCGTCATCCTGGTCGTCGCGTCTGCGCTGCGGCAGGACTGGGTGCCCCGGCACCGCGCCGCCTGGGGCGGGGCCGCGGCCGGCGCGCTGGGCGGTCTGGCGACGCTGGCGTTCCTGCAGTCCACGCACCACGGACTGCTCACGGTCACGGCGGTGCTGACCTCGCTCTACCCCGCGGCGACCGTCCTGCTCGCCGCCGTCCTCCTCAAGGAGCACATCCACCGGGGGCAGCTGGTCGGGCTGCTGCTCTGCGCGGTGACGGTCTCCTGCGTGGCGGCCGGCTGACCTGCCTCAGTCCAGGTAGTCGCGCAGCACCTGCGAGCGGCTCGGGTGCCGCAGCTTCGACATCGTCTTGGACTCGATCTGCCGGATCCGCTCACGGGTGACGCCGTAGACCTTGCCGATCTCGTCCAGCGTCTTGGGCTGTCCGTCGGTGAGGCCGAACCGCATCGAGACCACGCCGGCCTCGCGCTCGGACAGGGTGTCCAGCACCGCGTGCAGCTGCTCCTGCAGGAGCGTGAAGGAGACCGCGTCGGCCGGGACGATCGCCTCGGAGTCCTCGATGAGGTCACCGAACTCCGAGTCGCCGTCCTCGCCCAGGGGCGTGTGCAGGGAGATCGGCTCGCGGCCGTACTTCTGCACCTCGATGACCTTCTCGGGGGTCATGTCGAGCTCCTTGGCGAGCTCCTCCGGGGTGGGCTCGCGGCCGAGGTCCTGCAGCATCTGCCGCTGCACCCGGGCGAGCTTGTTGATCACCTCGACCATGTGCACCGGGATGCGGATCGTCCGGGCCTGGTCGGCCATCGCCCGGGTGATCGCCTGGCGGATCCACCAGGTGGCGTAGGTGGAGAACTTGTAGCCCTTGGTGTAGTCGAACTTCTCGACCGCTCGGATCAGGCCCAGGTTGCCCTCCTGGATCAGGTCCAGGAAGAGCATGCCGCGCCCGGTGTAGCGCTTGGCGAGACTGACGACCAGCCGGAGGTTCGCCTCGAGCAGGTGGTTCTTGGCCCGCTTGCCGTCCTCGGCGATCCACTCGAGCTCCTCGAGCATCTTGGGGCTGATCTTGCCGCCCTTGCCGAGCTTCTCCTCGCTGAAGAGGCCGGCCTCGATGCGCTTGGCGAGCTCGACCTCCATCTCGGCGTTGAGCAGCGGCACCTTGCCGATCTGCTTGAGGTAGTCCTTGACCGGGTCGGCCGTCGCCCCGGCGACCATGACCTGCTGCTCCGGCTCGTCGGTGTCGTCCGCGGCGGAGACGATGAAGGCGGCCTCCTTCTCGTCCTCCTTGATCGTCGGGTCGTTCGCGACGTCCTTCTCGAACTGCTCGTCCGGGACGTCGGCGAGGACCTTCTTGCCGTCGGGGCCGATGACGGTGTTCTGGGCCTGGATCTCCTCGGCGGTCAGCTCGGAGGTGCGGGCCGCCGACTTCTTGGCCGGGGCCCTGGTCGCCGCCTTCTTCGCCGGGGCGCTCTTCGCTGCGGTCTTCTTCGAGCTGACCTTGGCGGTGGTCTTGGTGGCCGACTTCTTGGCCGCGGGGGAGGAACTCGAGGACACGAACTACCTCTCGGTCTTGCCTGGGAGCGTTACTCGGGCGCGGCAAGGCCCGTACCTGTCAACAGCCGCGCGGTCATTCTGACACGCGCCTCCTGAAACCGCGTGGTCGACCCTCGCCGGGCGACTCATCCCGCGGCGGCGGTCCGCTTCTTCTCCTTCTTGTAGGCGCGCACCTTCTCCAGCGAGTCCGGTCCGGTGACGTCGGCGACGGACCGGTAGCCCTCGAGGGCGTAGTCGCCGACCGCCGCCTCCCAGCCCTCGGGACGGACGCCGAGCTGCTTGGCGAGCAGTGCGGTGAAGATCTGGGCCTTCTGCCTGCCGAACCCCGGCAGGGACATCACCCGCTTCACCAGCTCGGCGCCCGACCGCGCCTCGTTCCAGAGCCGGTCGGTGCGACCGTCGTACTCCTCGACGACCTGCTGGGCCACCGCCTGCACCTTGGTGGCCATCGAGCCGGGGAACCGGTGGATCGCCGGGGTGGTCGCGGCCATCGCGGCGAACTCCTCCGGCTCCGCGGCCGCGATAGCGGCCGGGTCCAGCGTGCCGAACCGGTCGAGGATCTTCGCCGGCCCGCGGAAGGCGTGCTCCATGGGGTACTGCTGGTCGAGCAACATGCCGAGGAGCAGCGCGAAGGAGTCGTTGCTGAGCACCTGGTCGGCGTGCTCGTCGCCGGTGATCTGGATCGCCATGGCGCCAGTGTGCCGTACGACGGCGGCGGGTTGCGGTGCCTGTGGATCCTTGCTGCGGGACACCGGGGCGAGCGGTCATGCTGGCCCGGTGACGGACACCGCTCCCCTGCCCCTGGCGGGGATGGCGCGCGCCGAGCTCGACCGGTTCGTCGCGGCCATCGGACGGCGCCGGACGCTGGTGCCGCACGTCTACGTCGGGGAGCCGGGTGCCGAGCGGGTGCTCGTCTCGACGGAACCGACCGTCGATCCCCAGGAGACGTGCTGGCGTGCCGACCTCGTCGAGCGCGCCGTCGAGGGCGCCGAGCGTGCGGTGTGCGGCTGGATCACCCGCAGCGGTGAGCTGCGGGCCGGCGACCATGACCTCGCCTGGTGGGCCGCCTGCCGGTCAGGCTTCGAGCGGCACGGGCTGGCGCTGCCCGCCTTCTTCCTGATGAACCGGCACGGCTGGCTCGACCTCGTCAGCGGTGCGGAGGTGCACTACCACCGGATCCGGCGGCGCTGACGCCGGGCCCGCCGTCACCAGGTGTGCACCGGCCGGTTGGCGTGCATGTGCTCGCGATAGTCCTCGAGCACCAGCCGCAGCGCCTCTTCGCGGCCGGTCCCCTCCGCCTCGCGCGCGTGCACGCGCTCACGGAACCAGGCGGCGCCGTTCTGGCCGATGGTGCAGCGGGCCTCGATGATGCCGAGGAGCCTCTCGGCGTCCTCTCCCTCCACACCCCAGCGAGCCAACCCGTCGGCCGCCATCGGCAGCAGCCGACGCAGCACCAGCTCGGTCGCGCTCACCTGGCCGACGCCGGGCCAGTAGACCTGCGCGTCGATGCCGTCGCGCGCGGCCGAGTGGAAGTTCTCCTCCGCGGCCGAGAAGGACATCTGCGACCACAGCGGCCGTTCGCTCTCGGCCAGGGCGCGCACCAGGCCGAAGTAGAACGCGGCGTTCGCCATGGTGTCCACGACCGTGGGGCCCGACGGCAGCACCCGGTTCTCCACCCGCAGGTGCGGCCGCCCGTCCACCACGTCGTAGATCGGCCGGTTCCAGCGGTAGATCGTGCCGTTGTGCAGCCGCAGCTCGGGCAGCCCCGGGGTGCCTCCTTCGGAGAGCACCTCGAGCGGGTCCTCCTCCTCGGTGACGGGGAGCAGCGCCGGGAAGTAGCGGACGTTCTCCTCGAAGAGGTCGAAGATCGAGGTGATCCAGCGCTCCCCGAACCAGACCCGCGGCCGGACCCCCTGCGCCTTGAGCTCCTCGCTCCTGGTGTCGGTGGCCTGCTCGAAGAGCGGTATCCGGGTCTCGCTCCACAGCTCCTTGCCGAGCAGGTAGGGCGAGTTGGCGCCGATCGCCAGCTGGATGCCGGCGATGGCCTGGGAGGCGTTCCAGTAGCCGGCGAAGTCCTCCGGACTCACCTGCGCGTGCAGCTGGGTGCTCGTGCACGCCGCCTCCGGCATGATCGACTCCGAGGTGGTGCGCAGCCGGTCGGCGCCAGCGATGTCGATCTCCAGGTCCTCCCCCCGGGCGGCCAGGATCTGGTCGGAGAGCAGCCGGTAGCGCGGGTTCGGGCTCAGCGTCCCGGGACCCAGGTGCCCGGGCTCCAGGGTGGGCAGGATCCCGATCATCACCAGATGGGCGTCGACCCGGTTCGCCGCCTCCTCGGCGTGGTTCAGGCTCGACCGCAGGTCGTCCTCGAAGCCCCGCACGCCGCTGTCGCCGAGCCGGCGCGGCGCCGCGTTGATCTCGAGGTTGAACTGGCCGAGCTCGGTCTGGAAGGCCGGGTCGGCGATCTCCTCGAGTGCCTCGGCGTTCTTGAGCGCGGGCCTGCCGTCCTCGTCCACCAGGTTGAACTCGATCTCGAGGCCCGTCATCGGGTCCTCGGCGTCGAAGTGCGACTCGCGGAGCATCTGGGCGAAGACGTCCAGGCAGCGACGTACCTTCTCGCGGTGGCGCGTGCGGTCGGCTCGGCTGAATTCCTGGTGGTCCACGTCCTGGCCCATGGCGAGAGCCTAGGGCCGTCACGTCGGCTGCGACAGCGCCGATCAGCTGGCCCGCTGCCGCATCGCCGTCCACGCCGACGGCGGCACCGCACGGGTGAGCAGGTCGGCGACGATCTCCGCCAGGCCGTAGTCCGCGTCCACGGCCGTGCACCGGTCCAGCGCGCACCACGCGAGTGCTCCGTCACCCGCCTGCCAGGCCGCGAACCCGAGCAGGGCCGCCGGCGCGGCCAGCAGCTCGTCCGGCGCGCGCCGCACCAATTCTCTCCAGAGGTCCACCTGCACCCGCGCGTTCTCCCGGTCGATGATGCCCCACGCCACGTCGCGCAGCGAGAGCTGCGAGAGCAGGACGAGCAACCGCCCACAGTCGGAGACGCTCAGGCCGCGCACCTGCCGTCCCTCGCCAGGGAGCTCCAGGAGCCGGTCGTGCAGCCACAGCGCCTGCTCCCCCAGCCACCGGTCCCCCGCATCCCTGATGCTGTCGACGCCGTGCTCGGCCAGGACCGCGTCGGCGAACCGGGTGGCCGCCTGGTGCACCGCGGCCCGGTCGTCCTCGTCGGTCCCGACCAGCGTGTCGGCGAGGGCCGCTCGGCTGTCGTGCGCCACCCTCCCGTCGAAGACCCGGCTCGCGGTGAACGGGTGCGTGCTGAGGTCGTACGGGATCCCCGGCAGCGTCGTGTCGAGGCAGTCGAAGTACTCCTCACCCTCGACCCGCAGGGCGTCGACCACCTCCACCCCGGCATGGCAGAGACCGGCGACGAGGAGCTCGGCCATGGTGGCGGCCGCCTCCACGTCGTCGGAGTACACGAGGACGGCAGCGAACGGTGCCGCGTGCTTGCGGGCTGCGCCCTCGAGCATGGTGCTGACGGACTCCTGGCCGGCGACGTCGAGGGGAAGGTCGACGCGGGCGTGGAACGGCTCGCCACCCCCGAACGTCATCAGGACGACGGAGTCCTCGGGGTGGAAGCCCAGCACGTACGGCGCCAGGGCGATCAGGTCGAGCGGGGTGCGGGCGGTGTAGGTCTTCATGGCAGCACCGTGGTGCCGCGCTCCCCCGCGCCGGCAGACCCGGCGGCGGACCTGTGCGCAACCGGTCGGCAGAACCGGCCTGTGGAGGCTTCGCGGTCAGCCCTACGATGCGCAGGTGCCCCCAGGGATGCGAGCGGAGCCGACGATCCTGCACGTCGACCTGGACGCCTTCTTCGCCGCGGTCGAACAGCGCGACAAGCCGTCGTTGCGCGGCAAGCCCGTGGTGGTCGGCGGTGTCGGCGGGCGCGGCGTGGTGGCCACCGCGTCGTACGAGGCCCGCGCGTTCGGTGTGCACTCCGCCATGTCCACCGCCGAGGCGCGGCGACGGTGTCCGAACGCCGCGTTCCTGACCGGCCGGTTCCACGCCTACCGGGAGGCGAGCAACCGGGTGATGGAGCTGCTGCGCTCGGTCAGCCCGCTGGTCGAGCCACTCTCGCTCGACGAGGCGTTCGTCGACCTGGCCGCAGCCGGTCTGCCGGAGCACTCGGTGGCCGCTGTCAGCGCCTTCGCCCGGGACCTGAAGCAGCGCGTCCTGGACGTGACCGGTGGCCTGACCGGCTCCGTGGGAATCGGCACCTCGAAGCTCATCGCCAAGATCGCCAGCGACCTGGACAAGCCGGACGGGCTGGTCGTCGTGGCGCCGGGGATGGAGCAGGACCTCCTCCGGCCGATGCAGGTGACGGTCATCCCGGGCGTCGGCCCGGCGACCACCGAGTCGCTCCGGCGCATCGGCGTGCACACGGTCGCCGACCTCGAGGAGATCAGCGAGGCGGAGCTGGTCCGGGTGCTGGGCAAGGCGCACGGGCGCAGCCTCCACGCGCTGGCGCGGGCCCTGGACGACCGGGAGGTGTCGCCTTCCCGCGAGGCCAAGTCCATCTCCGTCGAGGACACCTACGAGGTCGACCACGTGGACCGCAAGCTGCTGGCGGCGCTGCTGGACCGCCAGGCCGCCAAGGTCACCGAGCGGCTCCGCAAGGCGCGCTTGTCCGGCCGCACGGTGACGGTGAAGATCCGCCTGCACGACTTCTCCACGCACACCCGGTCCGCGACTCTCCCCGGACCGACCGACGACGCCAGGACCGTGGCGCGGGTGGCCCGCGTCCTCCTCGCCGAGGTGGACACGTCCGGCGGGGTCCGGCTGCTCGGCGTGGGGGTGTCCTCGCTGGCCGACTGGATCCAGGACGACCTCTTCGCCGACATCGAGGGAGCCGGGGAGGAGGCCCCCGCGCCTGAGGACGACGCGGTGCTCGCCGCCGTGGCCGGCATGCGGTCCGGGCGGCGGTGGGCGCCCGGGATGGACGTCGAGCACTCCGACCACGGTCGCGGCTGGGTCTGGGGCTCGGGGCGCGGCGTCGTGACCGTCCGCTTCGAGACGGCCGACTCCGGCCCCGGGCGGGTGTTGTCCTTCGCCACGGACGACCCGGCCCTCAACCCCGTCGTGGCTCCGGCACCGGACTGAGCCTGATGACCAGCTCGTCACCCGGCCTGGCCTGCGCGCACACGGGCAGGTCGGCGCGTCGTACGACGCCCACGACCGGGTAGCCACCCGTCGTGGGATGGTCGTTGAGGAACACGACGGGCTGTCCGTCGGGCGGCACCTGCACGGCGCCGAGCACCATCCCCTCGCTGGGCAGCTCGTCGTCGCGGCTCGTCCAGCGCAGGGCAGCGCCGTGCAGGCGCAGGCCGACCCGGTTGGAGTCCGGCCCGACGACGTAGCGGGCACCGTCGAGGCCCCCGACCGACTCCGGCGTGAGCCGGTCGGCGCGCGGACCGGCCAGCACGCGGAGCACCGGTGCCGGACGCCCCGGCACGGGCTCCGAGCCGTCGGGCGCGGAGACGGCGGCCCCGACCGGGAGCAGGTCGCCCCGCGACAGCGGCGCGGGCCCGAGGCCGGAGAGCTGGTCGTGCGAGCGCGACCCGAGGACCTCGGGCACCCGGATGCCCCCGGCCGGCGCGAGGTAGGAGCGCAGCCCCTCGCGCGCCGGCCCGAGGACCACCTCGCTCCCGGCCGGCACGGACACCGCGGCCGCGAACGGAGCCGCCCGCCCTGCCACGACCACGTCGCAGCCGGCTCCGGTGACCGCCAGGGTCAGCGACCGGCTCGCCCGCAGGCGGACGCCGCCCAGGGTGACCTCCAGGGCCGCAGCCGCCTCCGGGTTCCCGACGAGCCGGTTGGCCAGGCGCAGCGCGGGCTCGTCGAGCGCTCCGGACCTCGGCACGCCGAGGTACGCCAGTCCCGGTCGGCCGAGGTCCTGCACCGTGGTGAGGGCGCCGGGGTCGAGGACCTCGAGGACCCGGCCGCTCGGGCCCGCTGCGTCAGTCATCGGGCACGAACCTGACGCGCGTCCCGGGGGTGAGCAGGGCGGGCGGCTCGCTGTCCTCGTCCCACAGGGTGAGGTCGGTGCGGCCGATCAGCTGCCACCCGCCCGGCGAGGCGCGCGGGTAGATGCCCGTCAGGGAGCCCGCGAGCCCCACGGACCCGGCCGGGACGCGGGCCCGAGGCGTGGCCAGACGCGGCACGGAGAGCTCGTCCGGGAGGCCGCTGATGTAGGCGAAGCCGGGCGCGAAGCCGCAGAACGCCACCACGAAGTCGTGCCCGGCGTGGCAGTCCCCCACCTGCCCGGGCCGCACGCCCCACCGCCGGGCCACCTCGCCGAGATCAGGGCCGTCGTACCGCACCGCGACCTCGACGACGGCGCCGTCGGGTGGCTCGGTCGCCGCGAGCTCCCACCCGGGCAGCTCGGCAGCGACGGCATCGCGGTCGGCGAGACCGTCCAGCAGCAGCGTGCGGGCCGCAGGGACGATGTCGACGGCCCCGAGCCGATCGGCCCGGGCGACCGCCGCCGCGTGCAGGCTGCGCATCTGGTCCAGGTCGGCGCACTCGACGAGCAGCGCGTCCTCGCCCACGAGCCGGATCCGCATGTTGTCATCGTGTCAGGCCGGCCCGGGCCGGGCCCACGGCAGCACTCCGAAGCCGTGCTCCTCCAGCGACCGTCGCACCGCCCGTGCGGCCGCGACCGCACCCGGGGAGTCACCGTGGACGCACACCGTCTCGACGCCCGCGCACGCGAGCTGCACCGCGTTGCCTGCGATCTCGTCCACGTCCGTGACCAGCGCCCCGGGCCGGTCGCGCGGCACCAGGGTGCCGTGCCCGGGTGCACCGCCGGTGTAGCGACGGTCGGGGAAGCCCTCCACGACCGTGCGTCGGCCCTGTTGGTCCGCGAGGCGCAGGATGGCGGCGTCCGCCAGCCCGAGCACCGGGAGCTCACCGCTCCCGGCGAGCACCGCCGCCGCCTGTCGCTCGTCGTGGACCACCCGGTTGTAGAGGGCGCCGTGCGGCTTCACGTAGGCGACCGCGGTCCCCTCCTCCCCGGCGATCCTCCCGAGCTGGCCCACCTGCTCGGCGACCCAGCCCTCCAGCACGGCGTCCGCGGGGTCCATCCGGCGACGGCCGAACCCCTCCCGATCGGCGTAGGAGACCTGGGCGCCCACGGCGATGCCGCGCCCTGCGGCGGTGGCGCAGATCGCCCGCATCGTGGCCTCGTCGCCGGCGTGGAACCCGCAGGCCACGTTGGCGCTCGTCACGACGGCGAGGAGACCCTCGTCGTCGGTGATCCCCTCGCCCAGGTCCGCGTTCAGGTCGATGGTCATGGACTCCAACAAAGCACAGGTTGAGAACTTTCTGAGAACACCGTGGCAGGGCAACTTTCGTGGGTACTGGCACGTCCTACCCAGTGAAGGCAGCGCGGCGCAGGCCGGGTCCCGTCAGGGAATCCCCTCGGTCCCCGCCGCGTTGCACCACATAGGACCACTCTTGGTCCGACGAGGGAAGGAGCAGCCGTGACTGCCATTCGAACCGAGCGGGAGATCGAGGGTCGCGACAGCGTCGGTCTCTACCTCGACGAGATCGCCAGGACGCCGCTGCTGGACGCGATCACCGAGGTCGAGCTGTCCAAGACCATCGAGGCCGGGTTGTTCGCCGCCCAGCTGCTCGAGGAGGGCCGCGTCGGTCGCAAGAAGGGCGGCGCGCCGAAGTACGCGACCCGCGAGGAGCTCGAGTGGCTCGTCGAGGAGGGTGAGCGTGCGATGCAGCGCTTCATCAACGCCAACCTGCGCCTCGTCGTGTCGATCGCCCGCAAGTACGGCCGCAGCGCCATGCCGATGCTCGACCTGATCCAGGAGGGCAACACCGGGCTGATCCGGGCCGTGGAGAAGTTCGACTACGCCAAGGGCTACAAGTTCTCCACCTACGCCACCTGGTGGGTGCGCCAGGCGATCACCCGCGGCATCGCCCAGCAGGCCCGTGTCGTACGTCTGCCCGTGCACGTCGTCGAGGAGCTGAACCAGGTCGCCTCCGCCCGTCGTACGCTCGAGCGCCAGCTCGGCCGGACCCCCGAGCCCGCCGAGATCGCCACCGAGCTGGGCATGGACATCGACCGCGTGCTCGACCTGATGAGCTGGGGCCGCGACCACGTCAGCCTGGACACCCCCATCGACGAGGACGGCGACACCTCCCTGGGCGACCTGATCGCCCAGGAGAGCGCTCCCGGCCCCGACCTGAGCGTCCTCGACCACGAGTCGCGGGACCGGCTCAACCTCCTGGTCGACCGGCTCGACGACCGGTCGGCGGACATCATCAGGTCGCGCTACGGCCTCTCCGACGGCCGTCAGCACAAGCTCGCCGACATCGGCGCCAAGCACGGCATCTCGGCCGAGCGGGTGCGCCAGCTCGAGCGGGAGGCCATCGCCAAGCTCCGCCGCCTGGCGGACCCCGACCTGGCTGCCTGACCCCGGTTCAGCTCGGCGGGTCGGCGAGGGCCTGTCCCCCGTCAGCCGTCGCTGTGCGCCCCGTCCGGGGCACCCGCCGAGACAATGTCCTCGAAGACCTCCGCCACCCGTCGGCGGAGGTCTTCGAGCGTTCCGGTGTTCTGCACGACGTGGGTGGCGACGGCGAGTCGCTCCTCGCGCGCCGCCTGGGCCGCGATCCGCGACCGGGCCTCGGCCTCGCTCCAGCCGCGGTCGCGGAGCATCCGCTCCACCTGCACCTCGGCAGGCGCGTCGACGACGATGACGGCGTCGAAGGTCGCAGCCCGGCCGCTCTCGGCGAGCAGCGGGATGTCGTGCACCACGACGTCGTCCGGTCCGGCGGCCTCCTCCAGCGCCACGATCCGCTCGAAGACCAGCGGGTGCACGATCGCCTCGAGCCGCCTCCGGGCCGACTCGTCGCCGAAGACCAGACGACCCATCGCCGGACGGTCGAGCTCACCCTCGGGCCCGAGCAGGTCCTCGCCGAACTCGGCCACGACCGCCGCCAGGCCCGGCGTCCCCTTGTCCACCACCTCGCGGGCGAGCTGGTCGGCGTCGATGACGACGGCGCCGAGCTCGCGGAGGATGCCCGACACGGTGCTCTTGCCGGAGGCGATGCCGCCCGTCAGCCCCACCCTCATGCCGGTTGCGCCTTCCTCGTGGTCCGCTGGGTCGCCTTCTTGTCCGCCTGCTTCCCGGCCTTCTCCTCCGGCGGCAGGTCGCGGACCAGGGCCACGACGCTGAAGCCGGTCTGGGGCGGTTTCACGTCCTCCTTGAGCACGTCCACGTCACTGCCCCGGATCGCGAACATCAGCACTGTGTCCTCGCCGTACCGTGCCAGGAAGTCGTCGAGGGTGAACTCCTCGGAGAGCTTCGTGCGCTTGACCGCCATCCCGGCCGCGACCCGCTCCTCCAGGTCGGCGTAGGACAGCGCCGGACGGAACGGGAAGCGCGCGGTCAGGTGCCCTGCCTCGGCCTTGCGCTTGTCGTTGCTGGAGTCCTCCACCTGGTGCCGTCGCAGCTGGTAGACGTTGGCACGGCCGAGCACGTGCGCGAACTCGCGGGCCGCGGTCGCGTTCACCTCGTCCTCGTCCGTGCACGCGATCAGCGTTCCGATGCCGGCGAGGTCCATGTCGCGCACGGCGTAGTCGGAGAGAATGTTGGCCGTCACCGTCGTGAGCCCCGACATCCGTGCGCCCGACAACGCCCCGTAATTCCGCGACACGACCAGGGTGGTGATGCCCGACTCCTCGAGGATCGTGGCTGTCTGCACCACCCAGGCCTGCTGTCCGACCAGGAGCACCCCCTGGGGCGAGGTGCTGGCGAGGCCGAGCCGCTCGGCGAGCCGCCCGACACCGAGCCCGTAGAGCGCCACGGTGCCCACGATGACGAGGAAGACCACCGGGACCATCCGCGACGCCTGGTCGGCGAGGTGCGCGAGCTGGGCGCGTCCGGACTCCTCAGCGACCGAGTGCAGCTCGAGGGCGAAGATGCTCGTGACTGCTGCGGCGACGATGCCGCGGGGCGCCATGCACGCCAGGAGCGCGCGCTCCTCCCGGGTGGTCCTGGTGCCGGCCAGGCCCAGCAGGACGCTGACCGGGCGGACGACGGCGACGAGGAACACCAGGAGCAGCAGCGCCTGCGGAGCGACGTCCCAGACCTGTTCGGGAGCGACCCTCCCGGCCAGGATCACGAAGAGGCCGCCGACGAAGAGCACCTGCAGGTGCTCCTTGAACTCGGCCACGTGCTCGAGGTGGAGGCTGGGCCGGTTGCCGAGGTAGACGCCCAGCACCGTGACGGCGACCAGGCCGGACTCCTTCTGCAGCGCGTCGGCGCCCACCAGCGCGCCCACCGCGGCCGCCAGGAACGCCACCCCGTGGAGGAAGTCCGGGATGGCGTGCCTGCGCATCAGGAACTCCAGCGACCCCCCGAGCGCGAAGGCGATGCCGAAGGCGACCGCCAGCGTTTTGGCGAGCGCCAGCAGCATCTGCGGCAGCGCGTCGCCCAGCCCGCCGATCAGGACGCCCTGGAACACCAGGACGGCGAGGACCGCGCCGATCGGGTCCACCACGATGCCCTCCCAGCGCAGCAGCGACGAGACCCGGCGAGTGGGCCGCAGCTGGCGCAGGATCGGGGCGATCACGGTCGGTCCGGTGACCACCAGGAGGGCACCGACCAGCAGGGCCACCTGGATGTCGAAGCCGATCACCCAGGCGCCGAGGGTGATCAGCGGCCAGGCGATGGCCACCGTGACGGTGCACAGCCGGATCACCGGTCGACCGAGATCGGCCACGTGCTTCAACCGCAGGGAGAGACTGCCCTCGAACAAGATGATGCCGACGGCGATGGTGACGCCGCCGAAGAGGACGTCCTGGCCGAGCACGTGCTCGGGGCTCACCAGGCGGCCCATCGCGAAGCCGATGAGCAGCAGCAGCAGGATCGAGGGCAGCTTCAGCTGCCAGGCCAGCCACTGGGCCAGCACGGAGACGCCGAGAACGACAGCGAGGTACGGCGCCGGGCCGATGTCGTTCAGGAGCATGGCCGGAAGTATGCCGGGTGGCCGCTCGGTACCGTGCAGGGGTGGAGAGCCTGGAGGAGCACGTCGAGCTCCAGCGCGGAGACCGGGTCGCCCTGCTCGTGCCGGGTTCGCTGGCGTACGTCGACCTGGTGATCAGCCTGCTGGCGGCTGGCCGCTTCCCCGTGCCGCTCGACCCCCGGCTGACGTCGTACGAGCGCGAGGCGATCCTGGCCGACGTGCAGCCGCGGCTCGTGGTCGACTCCGAGGATGCACTGGCCGAGATGGTGGCGAACACGCCGGCGGGCTACCGGCGGGGGCTCCCGCTGGGCCGGCCGATGCACGTCACCAGCGGCACCACCGGGCGCCCCAAGGGCGTCTTCAGCGGCCTCCTCGACGAGTCGCGGGCGCGGGCCCTGCTGCAGGAGGAACGGGAGCTCTGGGGCTTCCGCTCGGACGACGTGAACCTGGTGCTGAGCCCGCTCCACCACTCCGCGCCGCTGCGTTTCGCGATGGGCACCCTGCTGGCCGGCGGGCGCGTCCTGGAGCCGGGCCCGTTCGACCCCGAACGCATCACCCGGCAGATCGAGGAGGAGCGGCCGACGTCGATGTTCTGCGTGCCAGCCCACCTGCAGCGGCTGTTCGCCCATTGGGACGAGTCGCTCGACTCCGGGGGCGCCTGGCCGGACCTGTCGTGCTTCCGGCTCGTCGCCCACGCCGGGGCGCCGTGTCCCGAGCACCTCAAGCGCCGGCTGATCGAGGCCTTCCCTGCGGGCTCCACCTGGGAGTTCTACGGCTCGACCGAGGGACAGTTCACCGCGTGCCCCAGCGAGGAGTGGCTCGAGCGCCCGGGGACGGTGGGTCGGGCCCGACCGGGGCGGACGCTGCGCACCGACGCGGACGGACAGATCTGGTGCGCCGTCCCGCCCCACGCTCGGTTCAGCTACTTCAACGCGCCGGAGAAGACCGCGGCGGCCTGGCGCGACGGGCCCGACGGGCCCGAGTTCACCGTCGGTGACCTCGGCCGGCTGGATCCCGACGGCTACCTCCACCTCGACGGTCGCCGGGAGGACCTGATCATCACCGGGGGGGTCAACGTCTACCCCGCAGAGATCGAGAGCGTCCTGGCCGCAGCACCCGGCGTCGAGGACGTGGCCGTCTTCGGCGTGTCCGACGGGAAGTGGGGGCAGCGGGTCTGTGCAGCAGTGGTGGGCAGTGCCACAGCCGCCGACCTGGACCGGTGGGCGCGCGAGCGGCTCGCGCCGCCGAAGCGACCCAAGGAGTACCGCTCCCTGGACGAGCTGCCGCGGACCCGCACCGGCAAGGTGCGCCGGCTCGACCTCGCACCTCCTGGCGCCTAGCTGGCGGCCTCGGCCCCGAGCTCGGGCCGGTACATCCGGCGATAGCGCTGCGGGCTGACGCCGCGGATCCGGCTGAAGTGCTGGCGCAGCGTGGCCGCGTTGCCGAAGCCGACCTCGCCGGCGATCCACTCCACCGGGTGGTCGGTCGCCTCCAGCAGCTCCTCCGCCGCCAGGACCCGCTGCTGGGTCACCCACGCGTGCGGGGTGGAACCGGTCTCGTCGCGGAACCGCCGCGCGAAGGTGCGCGGCGACATCAGCGCCCGTCGGGCCAGCTCCTCCACGCTGTGGTCCGCGGCGAGGTTCTGGGTGATCCAGGTCAGCAACGGGCCGAGGGTCTCTGCGTTGCAGTCGGGCACCGCAGCCCGGATGAACTGCGCCTGGCCACCGTCGCGATGCGGCGGCACCACCATCCGCCGGGCAGCGGCGGTCGCGACCCGGGCGCCGAACTCCAGGCGGAGCAGGTGCAGGCACGCGTCGAGCGAGGCAGCCGAGCCGGCGCCGGTCACGACGCGGCCGTCCACGACGTAGAGCACGTCGGCGTCCACCTCTGCCTGCGGGTGCCGGGCCGCGAGCTCATCGCTGTGCCGCCAGTGGGTCGTGCAGCGCCGCCCGTCGAGAAGGCCGGCCGCGCCGAGCTCGAAGGCAGCTGTGCAGTGCGCGAACACCCAGGCGCCGCGGTCGTGCGCAGCGCGTAGGGCCTCGCCGACCTCCGCAGAGGTGTCGAGGAAGTCCCGCTTGGGCGCGACGCAGACCAGGTCGGCGTCGGCAGCGACGTCGAGGCCGGCCTCCACGTGGAGGTCGTAACCGGAGCGCCCGCGCACCCGGCCGGGTCGCGGCGTGACCACGTGGAAGTCGAAGACCGGGTTGTCGTCCTCGGGGTGGTACGGCTCGGACCAGACCTCGCAGAGCGCGCCGAGGCCGAACGGCTCGACGCCGTCCTGCACGATCACGGCGACCTTGTCGATGGGTTGCGGCATGAGCACAGCATGCGCGCTCTCTGGCAGAAAAGCAACGTACGCTGTCATTTCTGCCACTGGTGGCAGGATCGCGCAGGCCGCAGGATAAATGCCATGAACTCCTTCGACACCGTCCTCCAGGTCCTGCTCCTGGTCGCGGCACTGATCGGCCTGCTGGCCGGCCTCGCCGCGACCCTCCGCCACGACGGCTACGGCCACCGCCCGGCGCCGCGCTCGCACCGCGGCCAGGGCTCCCCGTGGAACCCGCACGCCGCCTGACCACCCCCAACGCAACAGGCCCGCCTCCCCGAAGGGAGGCGGGCCTGTCCGGCGTCCGGAAGGACCGGGTCAGCCGGTGGTCAGTTGCTGCCGCCGGTGAGCTTCTCGCGCAGCGCCTGCAGCGCCTCGTCGGACGCGAGCGAACCGCCGTCGCCCTGGCCGGGCGCCGGGCTGTCGCCACCGCTGGAGTACGACGTCGCCTCGCCGGCCTCGATCTCGGCCTTCTGGGCCTCGGCCTTCTGCTTCACGTGCGCCTCCCAGCGGGCGTGCGCCTTGGCGTACTGGTCCTCCCAGGCCTTGCGCTGCTCGTCGTACCCCTCGAGCCACTCGCCGGTCTCCGGGTCGAAGCCCTCGGGGTAGATGTAGTTGCCCTGGTCGTCGTAGGACGCGGTCATGCCGTAGAGCGTCGGGTCGAACTCCTCGACCTCGGCCGCCGTCTCCGTCTCGTTGGCCTGCTTCAGCGACAGCGAGATCCGGCGACGCTCGAGGTCGATGTCGATGATCTTGACCATCACGTCGTCGTTGACCTGGACGACCTGCTCCGGGATCTCCACGTGGCGCTCAGCCAGCTCGGAGATGTGGACCAGGCCCTCGATGCCCTCCTCGACCCGGACGAACGACCCGAACGGCACCAGCTTGGTGACCTTGCCCGGCACGATCTGACCGATCTGGTGGGTGCGGGCGAAGTGCTGCCAGGGGTCCTCCTGGGTCGCCTTGAGCGACAGCGAGACCCGCTCGCGGTCCATGTCGACGTCGAGCACCTCGACGGTGACCTCGTCACCGACGGTCACGACCTCCGACGGGTGGTCGATGTGCTTCCACGACAGCTCGGACACGTGCACCAGGCCGTCGACGCCGCCGAGGTCCACGAACGCACCGAAGTTGACGATCGAGGACACGACGCCCTTGCGGATCTGGCCCTTCTGGAGCTGGGTGAGGAAGCCGTGGCGCACCTCGGACTGGGTCTGCTCCAGCCAGGCGCGACGCGACAGGACCACGTTGTTGCGGTTCTTGTCGAGCTCGATGATCTTCGCCTCGAGCGTCTGGCCGACGTACGGCTGGAGGTCGCGCACGCGGCGCATCTCGACCAAGGACGCCGGCAGGAAGCCGCGGAGGCCGATGTCGAGGATCAGGCCGCCCTTGACGACCTCGATGACGGTGCCCTCGACGACGCCGTCCTCCTCCTTGACCTGCTCGATGGTGCCCCAGGCGCGTTCGTACTGAGCGCGCTTCTTGGACAGGATCAGACGGCCTTCCTTGTCCTCCTTCTGGAGGACCAGGGCCTCGACCTTGTCGCCGACGGTGACGACCTCGTTCGGGTCGACGTCGTGCTTGATCGACAGCTCGCGCGAGGGGATGACGCCCTCGGTCTTGTAGCCGATGTCGAGCAGGACCTCGTCCCGGTCGACCTTGACGATGGTGCCATCCACGATGTCACCGTCGTTGAAGTACTTGATGGTGCCGTCGATCGCGGCGAGGACGTCCTCTTGCGATCCGATGTCGTTGACCGCGACCTGGGGGGCGTCGGTGTCGGCGTAAGCGAAGGTGCTGCTCGTCATATGGGGAGGGGTTCCTTGGCGGGATGGTGTTGTGGGCGGGCACGCGTGAAGCCCTGGTCACTACCATCGGGATCTCCGCGGTCGACCTCACCGTTGGGTGGCCAACCACAGTGTTGAGATAGCGAGCCGGTGTCCGCTCCGTCCGGGACGTCGGCAGACTCCAAGCGCCCCGCGAGTCTACGCGCGTGCCAACTCACGCGTCCAACTCACGCCGCGCGGGCCGGTGGGGTGGCGGTTCATCACGTCGGGGTGGCGGTTCATCACGTCGGGTAGGTGAACCAGCACAGGGCCAGCGGAGTTCACCTGGTCAAGTGCCGCTTCCTCCACCCAGCGTGATGAACCGTCCCCCGCCGGCCCCGCGCCGAGCGCTCCAGGAAACGCACGAGCTCACCAGGCACTCAGGCCCCTCGTGGCCCTTCGGTCACCGCCAGGATCGCCGGGACGACCGTCGGCCACCACTTGCGTGGCAGCAGCTGGTGTCCGACGCCTGGCAACGCGAGGAGCTCGGCGTTCGGCAGCTCCTCCACCAGCACCTCCGCATGACGGAAGGGCAGGATCGGGCCGGCCGTGCCGTGGATGACCAGCACCGGACACTCGATCTCGGCATGCCGCGACCGGATGGCGGTGCTTCCGCGTTCGGCGACGCCGTGGTTGACACTGGCGGCGTGGATGTCGCGGGTGCGGTCGAACACGTGTCCGGCGTACGCCCGGCTCTCGGCCTCGTCGAAATAGCGCTCTCCGGCGTACTGGCGGTCCCAGCGCACGTAGTTCTCGACGTAGGCCGCACGGTCGGTCCAGTCGGGCTCGGGCCGTTGAGCGCCGGCGAAGGACAGGAACTCCGCGGTCGGCCCGGGCAGCGTCGGGTCCCGGGGATCGCCGGGAGCCGGTGGGGTGCTCGAGATCAAGGTCAGGGACCGCACCCTCTCCGGCCGT
>DASSOK010000047.1:0-29209 GCA_035700665.1 Marmoricola sp. | reverse complement strand
CGCCGAGGGCAACCGCGTCTCGTGGGCCACCGACCTGCCGAAGGTCGTCGACGCGGTGGCCGACCTGTGGAGGGCCACGGTGCCGCTCTGCGTGCCGATCCTCCCCGAGGGGGAGCCACCGCCGCTGAACGAGCGCCAGCTCGAGACCGCACGGCTGCTGTGCACGGGCGAGAAGGACGAGGCGATCGCCCGGGCGCTCTCGGTCTCGCTGCGCACCGTCGAGCGCGAGGTCAGCACCTTGCTGACCGTGCTCGGCGCGCGCAGCCGGACCGAGGCGGTCCTGCTCATGCGCGGTCGCGGCGTCAACGGTGGCCAGTGGGCCCGCTGAGCCTCACCTGCCAGCAGTGAGCCGACACAGCTCCTCGTACGCCTGATCAGGGTGCCGCACCCGACAGCCCAGCGCCGCGGCACGTTCGACCACGGCCTGATGCGTGCGGACCAGGTGCAGGCCGCGCCGCAGCAGCACCAGCGGCGGCTTTCGGTGCTCGCGGAGGTCCCGCCACAGCCGGCGCAGGAAGGTCACCAGCGGCGACTGGGTCACGCACACCGCGTCCGCGAGGACACCGCGGTCCCGGCACGCGCCGACGATCTCCTGGGCGAAGATCCCCTCGGCGACGAAGTACGACGACCCGTGCAGCTCGAGCCGCTGGGTGCCTACCCGGCCGTTGCGGGCGATCTCGTAGACCGGCACGTCGGCCCGTCCGGCGCTGCACAGGTCGCAGATCGCCTCGACCGCGTCCTCGGCGCTCCAGGAGCCCGGCGAGTCCCAGTCGACGATCGGCGCCCCGCCGGCCAGCTGGAGATGCGGCAGCGTGGGGTCGTCGCCGTCCTTGTAGAAGTCGTCGAGGTTGAGCACCGGCAGCCCCAGCCGGCGGGAGAGCCGGGTCTTCCCGGCGCCGGAGGGACCGGCCAGGACGATGACGCTCGCGGGCACTAGACGCCCATCGGGTGCCAGACCGTCTTGGTCTCCAGGAAGGTGGTCATCCGGTCCAGCGGCGGCGTCTCCACCCACTCGTCGGGCCGGGCCGCTTCGGGGGCGCGGCGGACCCGCTTGAGGTTCTCCGCCGCGGTGGCCTCGAGCTCACGGGCCAGGTCGGGGTCCGCGACACCGGTGAGGTCGAGGCCGTTGACGTCCATGTGGCCGGCCAGCCACGGCGCGAGCTCCGCGACCGAGCCGGTGAGCACGTTGACCACGCCGCCCGGCAGGTCACTGGTGGCCATCACCTCGCCCAGGGTGATCGCCGTCAACGGGTGCGCCTCACTCGCGACCACCACGCAGGTGTTGCCGGTCGTGATCACCGGCGCCACGACGGAGACGAGTCCCAACAGCGGGTCGGCGGGGGCGACGACGGCGATGACGCCGCTGGGCTCGGGGGCCGAGTGGTTGAAGTAGGGGCCGGCGACCGGGTTGGCGGAGCCGGTGACCTGGGCGACCTTGTCCGCCCAGCCGGCGTACCAGACGATCCGGTCGATCGCCGCGTCCACGGAGCCGCGGGCCCGCGCGGCGGTCAGCCCCTCGGCACGGCGCAGCTCGGCCTCGAACTGCTCGCGCCGCCCCTCGAGCACCTCGGCGATGCGGTAGACCACCTGGGCGCGGTTGTAGGCGGTCCGCCCCGACCAGCCCGCGAAGGCCGCACGCGCCGCCTTGACGGCGTCGCGGACGTCCTTGCGGGATGCCTGGGACGCGTTGGCCCAGAACTTCCCCTTCGCGTCAGCGACGGGGTAGGAACGGCCCGACTCCGAGCGCGGGAACTCCCCGCCCACATAGAGCTTCCAGGTCTTCTTCACGTCCAGCCTGCTCACTTCAGGTAGCCCTCCAGCCCGTGCCGGCCACCCTCGCGGCCGTAGCCCGACTCCTTGTAGCCACCGAAGGGGCTGGCCGGGTCGAAGCGGTTGAACGTGTTGCTCCAGACGACGCCGGCGCGCAGACGCGAGGCCATCCAGAGGATCAGCGAGCCCTTGTCGGTCCAGACCCCGGCGGACAGGCCGTACGGCGTGTTGTTGGCCTTCTCGACGGCCTCGGCCGGCGTGCGGAACGTGATCACCGACAGCACCGGGCCGAAGATCTCCTCCCGGGCGATCCGGTGGGCCTGGCTGACGCCGGTGAAGATCGTCGGCGGGAACCAGAAGCCCTGGTCGGGCAGCTCGCACGGCGGCGACCACCGGCCGGCTCCCTCCGCCTCGCCGATGTCTGCCAGCTCGCGGATCTTCTCCAGCTGCACGTGAGAGTTGATCGCGCCGATATCGGTGTTCTTGTCGAGCGGGTCGCCCACGCGCAGCGTCGTCATCCGGCGCTTGAGCCGGTCGAGGAACTCCTCGGCGATCGACTCCTGGACCAGGAGCCGGGAGCCGGCGCAGCAGACGTGGCCCTGGTTGAAGAAGATGCCGTTGACGATGCCCTCGACGGCCTGGTCGACCGGGGCGTCGTCGAAGACGATGTTGGCGGCCTTGCCGCCGAGCTCGAGGGTGACCTTCTTGCGCGTCCCGGCGACCGCCCGGGCGATCGCCCGGCCCACGTCGGTCGAGCCGGTGAAGGCGACCTTGTCCACGTCCGGGTGGGAGACCAGCGCCCGACCCGTCTCACCGGCGCCGGTGATGATGTTGACGACCCCCGGAGGCAGGTCCGCCTGCTGGCAGATCTCGGCGAACAGCAGTGCGGTCAGCGGCGTGGTCTCGGCCGGCTTCAGCACGACGGTGTTGCCCGTCGCGAGGGCCGGGGCGATCTTCCACGCGAGCATCAGGAACGGGAAGTTCCACGGGATCACCTGGCCGGCCACGCCCAGCGGCTGCGGGTCGGGGTTGCCCGGGACGGCGTACTCCAGCTTGTCCGCCCAGCCCGCGTGGTAGAAGAAGTGCGCCGCTGCGGTCGGGATGTCGACGTCGCGGGACTCCTTGATCGGCTTGCCGTTGTCGATGGACTCCAGCACGGCGATCTCGCGGGCGCGCTCCTGGATGATCCGCGCGATGCGGAACAGGTACTTCGCCCGCTCGGCGCCCACCATCCGCGACCACACTCGGGTATGGGCCCGACGGGCGGCCTTCACGGCGGCGTCCACGTCGGCCTCGTCCGCCTCGGCGACCTCCGCGAGCACCTCCTCGGTGCTCGGGCTGATCGTCTTGAAGGCGCGACCGCCTCCGTCCACGAAGTCGCCGTCGATGAACAGCCCGTACGACGACCGGATGTCGACGATCGCCCGCGACTCGGGCGCCGGCGCGTACTCGAAGGGGCTCGGTGTCTGTGCCATGTCAGTCCCCATGTCAGTCAAGGGTGAAGTAGTCGGGACCGGAGTAGTGGCCGGTGCGCAGCTTCGTGCGCTGCATCAGCAGGTCGTTGAGGAGCGTGGAAGCACCGAAGCGGAACCGGTCGGGGTCGAGCCAGTCGGGGCCCGCCACCTCGTTGACGACGACCAGGTGCCTGATGGCGTCCTTGGCCGTGCGGATGCCGCCGGCGGGCTTGAAGCCGACCATCTGCCCGGTCGCCTCCCGGTAGTCACGCACTGCCTCCAGCATCACCAGCGCCACCGGCAGGGTGGCCGCGGGAGATACCTTGCCCGTCGAGGTCTTGATGAAGTGCGCTCCGGCCAGCATCGCCAGCCAGCTCGCCCGGCGGACGTTGTCGTAGGTCTGCAGCTCGCCGGTCTCCAGGATCACCTTGAGGTGGGCCCCGTCACCGGTCGTGTCGCAGGCCTGCTTGACGGCCACGATCTCGTCGCACACCTCGAGGTAGCGCCCGGACAGGAAGGCGCCGCGGTCGATCACCATGTCGACCTCGTCGGCGCCCGCCTCGATCGCCTCGCGGGTGTCGGCCAGCTTCACGTCCAGCGCCGCGCGACCGCTCGGGAAGGCGGTCGCCACCGAGGCGACCTTCACGCCGCTGTCGCCCAGCGCCTGCTTCGCGGTGGCGACCATGTCGGGGTAGACGCAGACCGCCGCGGTGTGCGGGCAGGTGGGGTCGGCCGGGTCGGGACGCACCGCCTTCGAGCACAGCGCCCGGACCTTGCCGGGAGTGTCCATGCCCTCCAGGGTCGTGAGGTCGACCATCCGGATGGCCAGGTCGAGGGCGTAGGCCTTGGCGCTCGTCTTGATGGACCGGGTGGCCAGGGACGCAGCACGCTGCTCGGCGCCGACCTGGTCGACGCCGGGGAGGCCATGCAGGAAACGGCGCAGGGCGGCGTCGGAGGAGGTGGCCGCGGCGAGCGCTGTGCCGTCCCTCAAGCTCGCCGTTGAGCTCAGCAGTGTCACCCCCTGAGTCTATGCGGCGACGCTGGCTAGGGTGACCGGGTGGGGAAGGACGTGGCAGAGCAGCGCTTCGGGCCCACCAGCGGCCTGTTCACCGGCTGGGGGGGCGTGGTGATGTCCGCCGCCGTGGGCGTCGTCGTCGCGGTCCAGGACCCGACGCCCACGGGTCTCGGCGTGGCCGCCCTCGTGCTGGCCATGGGAGTGCTGGCCTGGTGCTTCCTGGTCCGCCCGCGCGTGCTGGTGCGGGATGACGACGTGGTGCTGCGCAACGCGTTCGTGGACTGGCACATCCCCCTGCAGGCGGTCCAGGACGTGGTGGTGCGCCAGACCACCGTGGTCGCGACGGACAACGGTCTCTACCGCGGCATCGGCGTGGGCCGGCCGCTGCGCCGGATGATCAAGGACGCCCACGGCAGCCGCCCCGGTCCCGAGCGGCTCACCGCGGCGCCGGGTGTGGCGACCGCGGACGTCCCCGACGCGATGGTGGAGCACGTCCTCGCTCGGAGCGAGCACGCGCGGGCAGCGTCGGCGGAGCCGCGGCAGCCGCACCGGGAGTACGCCGTCCCAGAGCTGGTCGCCCTCGCGGTGCTGCTGCTCGCCTTCGTGGTGCTCGCGCTCCTCTGAGGGCACGACGTACTCAGGGCACGACGTACTGAGGGCAGGCCGGTACGCCGTGGGTCAGGCGGCCTGGTCGAGGAGGTGGTCGGTGCCGCTCTCGGTGTCGACGACGAACACCCGTCCGTGGGGACTGGTCCAGACGTAGTTCCCCCGCCGGTCGCGGTGGTAGCGCCAGCCTGCGTGGGTCTTGAGCAGGTGGTGTCGTCGACAGAGGCAGGCCAGCTTGTCCGGGGCGGTCTGGCCCGGTGGTCCGTTGGGGTCGTAGGGAACGATGTGGTCCTGGTCGCAGTCCTCGGCGGGGCGGGCACAGCCGGGGAAGACGCAGTGCCGGTCGCGCAGCGAGACGATGGCGCGCATCCACTGTGGGGGGTCGTGCTCGTCGATCTCGTCCTGGCGTGCGAGGTCCACCACTCGGGTGACCCGCGCCTGGTGACTGGCCAGCCACCGGTCGAGCACCGGCTCCGCGACGACCCCCCAGCGGGGGACCTCGCCGAAGAGGTGGGTCTGTCCGTCGTCGTCCGTGGTGGTGCGGACGAAGATCTGCAGGGGCTTGGGTGCGCGCTTGCGCTTGGCGTCCGGGTCCGCGGGATTGGTGGGGGCGTCCGGGACGGGCTTGGTGATGCGCCGTCCCATCACGCCGAGTGCCTTGGCCATCCGCAGGGGGAGCGGGTCGGTGTCGCCGGCTTCGGCGAGCTCGTGGGCGATCTGGCGCAGGCCGGCGGCGAAGTCCTCGATGTCGAGGGAGTCCGCGGAGGCGTCGAGGAAGCTGGTGCCGTCGAAGTCGACGGGCTTGGGGTGGTGCACGTCGACGTGCCAGCCCGACCGGCCGCGGCGGTCGAGCTCCTCGAGGCGCTCGGGCAGCAGGGTGGCGATGGCCAGCGCGACGGCCTTCTCGATGCCGACCATGCCGACCTTGTCGATGCGGTGCTCCAGGGCGGCGTCGACGAAGGCGGCGACCTCGGCCGGCAGGCAGTGGGTCAGCCGGGCGACCTGGCGGACCTTCCAGAGGTCCACCTCGAGCTCCTCCAGCCGCGCGTGCAGGCGGGGGAGCCGGAACCGGATGTCCAGGGCGTCGGAGATCCAGCGCTGCGCGCCCTGCGGGCTGGTGGCCAGGGCGGTGGCGATCGCAGCATCGGTCGAGGCGGTGGCCTCCGGACGGTCGTCCCCGCCTTCCAGCGTCTCCTGGCCCTCGACGAGTCGTCGCCACTGCGCGGCGTCGGCCGGACTGCACGGGTTGATCTCGACCAGCTGCAGCACGAGCCGGATCCGGCGGCGTCCGACCCGGCGCTCGTCGATGATCGTGTCGGCCAGCATCCCCAGCGCCGCCCGGTCGTCGAGGTCACCCACGCGGTGGGGAGCGCCCTGCCGGTCGACTTCGATCATGGGTTCGATACTAGAGGGCGTCACCGACAGTTCTGGTTTGTCATGTCGCAGGACATCGGTGACAGTGCCTGGTTCAGGTTCTCGACCGTTACCGCACTCGGATGCAAGGGTCCAATCGGCATGCGCACTGGCATGCCGATGAGCGCGCGGAAGGTCATTGATTTCGAGTGTACGGCCACATCAGCCGGAAGCGTTCATTGCGCGCGTCGTCAACGGCAGCCTGGACCCCGTCACCAGTCACCCATTGATGGATGCCGGGCAGCGTCTCCCGCCAACTCACTCCCTCAGGCAATTGCTCAGGCAGCGGGTCCGCCGCCGATCTGATGCCGACCGTCGGGAAGACCTCTCCGTAGGGCTGACCCTATTGCGCCGCGATCAGCAAGTCGTACTGCCACGCTTCGGCTCCTGGCCGCGGCGCAACGTCAAGCATCCACTGTGAGCGGTCCACGGTGAGGAGAACCTCCGCGCCGCCCGTGTAGACGAACTGGGATCCGAAGGTGCTCTCCCCGCGCTGGGAGCTGAGTGTGTATCCGTTGGCAGACAACCACGCGATCGCGTCCTGCACGTCAGGCGGGGCAGATCCCCGCAGGAGTGGCGGTGTGTCAGTCGAGCAGATCGAGGTACTGACGGCGCGCCTTCATGGCATGAATGTTAGCTCGTTGCCGCTGTCGAAACGCAATACGACCAGCTCGAGCACGCGGCCGGAACCATCGAAGCCCAACCGGAACTGGCGGGCAGGGCTGTCGTCGTCGAGGTCGCTCACAAAGACTGGATGACTGGCTGCGTGGACCGCGGCGTCGGGCTCAACGCCATGCTTGAGCGCCGACGCGTGGACCTTCACGAGACGTAGGCACGGATCGCTTCGCGGATAGCCTCAGAACGGCTGACGTGGTCGTGCTCGGCACGCTCGTCCAGTGTCGTCAGCAACTCGTCGTCGAGACGCACCGGGACGACCCTGGCCGGGCCGTCGCCCATCGGCTTACGGCCTCGCTTGCGGAGCCGGGCAACGTCGTAACCGCGCTCCGCTTCGTCGGCCCAGCGCTGGACTTCCTCGTCTGTGACCGGAGTCCCCTTGATCGCCTCCATACCAAAAGCGTGATACGAAAAGCCTGGCAGTCAAGGGCGTCTTGCTGGATCCGCCCGACCCTGCCGCGGAGAGGTAAACGCAACTGCCGAAGTGAGTGCGACTAAGGACCACACCCCTGTCCTACGGGTAATCCCCAGCCGTAGCAGCGCACGTCGGCGCGTGCAGACCATTCCTCTACGCAGGGCTGCCGCCATCGCCTACGGTCGGGTGCATGGGACTGTTCTCTCGCGCAACGAAGTTGGCCGCCCCGATCAGCGGGCCGAAGGAGGTCATCGTCGTGGGCGACGAGCACTACCCCGTCGTGCGCGGTCTCAGCACCGGGCCAGCCTCCGGGGTGACTATCGAGGCGGAACCCCGAAACAAGCACGACAAGAACGCCGTCATGGTCAGGGTGAATGGCGAGCAGGCTGGCTACCTCAGCGCCGCCCGAGCGAAGCGTTACCGCCCGCTGGTGACAGGACGCCATCCGGTCGAAGCAGTCGTGAAGCAGGCCGCGATCAACAGCCCGGCGCTAGCGCTGTTCGTCATGCTGCCGCGCATCAAGTACGACCACTGATCAAGTTCGCACAGGGCCATCGAGTGTTCGCATCTGCCGGCATGGAGGGCGGCTACGCTCGCCCGACTCTGCCGCTGATGTGCTGGATCCTGCCGATGAGCGGTCACTCAACCGGGACCGAGCAAACCCCTGAAACGGAAAGTTCGTCACCATGACGCACGACCTGGTCGACCGTGTTCAGGATGAACCGAGTAGGAGCCTGGCCCTCGCCGGGCATCCACGCTGCTCACGATTCCGGGCGTCTCCGGTGACATCACGACTGAACAATCGTTCTGGAGCGGACCGCGGCTCTTCGTCGCGGGACAGCCCGTCAAGCCGCATGGGTTCCCGCGCAACAGGCTGGCGCTCCCGGGAACCGCTGGACCGATCGAGGCAAGGGTCCAAGGTGGTGTGTTTCGCGCTCATCCGACACTGGTCGTGAACCGGACGAAGTACCCGACTGGCCCGCCAACTCCACGAGGCCTGCAGACACTGGCCCTGCTCCCGCTCCTGGGGTTGCTGCTCGTCCAGGGTGTGGTCGGCTTCTTCGTCGCCTTCGGCGGAGTGGCGGTGAACATGGGCATCGTGAGCCAAGATCGACCAAGGTCCGCCAAGGTGTGGCCGATGACCGGCACTCTCGTCGTTGTGGTCGCCATAGACGTGGTGATCGCCGTCGCTGCGAGCTCGGTGCTCGGTACCTAACCGCTGAGCGGCGTCCCCGGAAGGGATCCAGCCGCACGGCTGCCGTCCGGAGGGACACCGCTGGACCGCGAAGATCTGGCATGCGGCGCGCCGATCAGAGTCCCGCGGCGGCCTGCACGTCCGCCCGGATGGCGTCGAGCCGGCCGGCGGCGGAGATGCGCGCCGCGTCGACGCCACCGTCCTGCGACACCGGCACGACCACCTCGAGGTAGCACTTGATCTTCGGCTCGGTCCCGGAGGGACGGACGATCACCCGGGCGTTGTCGGCCAGCAGGTAGCGGAGCCCGTCGGTCGGCGGCAGCTCGGCCGTCCCCTCGTTGAGGTCGTCGACGCGCTCCACGGCCAGGCCGCCGAGCAGCGTGGGCGGTTGCTCACGGAGTCGCGCCATGGTGGCCGGGATCTGCGCCAGGTCGGTGACCCGCACGCTGAGCTGGTCGGTGGCGTGCAGCCCGAAGCTACGGGCGATGTCGTCCAGCAGGTCGCGCAGCGTGCGGCCCTCGGTCTTGGCTCGGGCGGCCAGCTCGCACACCATCAGCAGCGCCGAGACGCCGTCCTTGTCCTTCACGTGACCGGGGTCGACGCAATAGCCGAGTGCCTCCTCGTAGCCGTAGGCGAGGCCCTCGATGCGGCCGATCCACTTGAACCCGGTCAGGGTCTCCCGGTGCGGCTGTCCGACCGCCTCGGCCATCTTCCCGAGCAGGCTCGACGAGACGATCGACTGCGCGTAGACCCCGGTCCGGCCCTTCTTGAGCAGGTGCGCGGCCAGCAGGACGCCGACCTCGTCTCCGCGCAGCATCTGCCAGCCGTGCGGGCCGGGGACGGCGACCGCGCACCGGTCGGCGTCCGGGTCGTTGGCGACCACGATGTCGGCACCGGTCTCCTCGGCGAGCGCCAGCGCCTGGTCCATCGCGCCCGGCTCCTCCGGGTTGGGGAAGGCGACGGTGGGGAAGTCGGGGTCCGGCTGGGCCTGTGCCTCCGGTTCGCGGGGCGCCCGGAAGCCGGCGAGCTCGAGCACCTGCCGCACCGTCGTACCGCCGACACCGTGCAGCGGCGTGTAGACCACGTCGAGGTCGGCGAACGCGGCCTCCTGGCCGCGGTCGACAAGGTCGGCCACCGAAACGAGGTAGCGGCCGAGCACGTCCTCGCCGAGCACCTCAGCGCCGTCCCCGCGCGCTACGTCGGCCACCTTCCCGACGGCGGCGATCCGCTCCGCGATCTCGGCGTCCGCCGGAGGCACGATCTGGCTGCCGTCGCCCAGGTAGACCTTGTAGCCGTTGTCCTGCGGGGGGTTGTGGCTGGCCGTGACCATCACCCCGGCGACGCAGCCCAGATCGCGGATCGCGAAGGCCAGCACCGGCGTCGGCAGCGGCCGGGGGAGCAGCAGGGCGCGCAGGCCCGCGCCGGTCATCACCTCGGCGGTGTCGTGGGCGAAGACGTCGGAGTTGTGCCGGGCGTCGTAGCCGATCACGACACGGTCGCCGTCGGTCGCGCCGTGATCGCGGAGGTACGACGCCAGGCCGGCGGCCGCGCGCAGGACGACGACCCGGTTCATCCGGTTCGGGCCCGCCCCGAGCGCCCCGCGCAGGCCGGCAGTGCCGAACTCGAGCGTCCCGCGGAACCGGTCGGCCAGCTCGTCGAGGTCCTCGGCCTCGATGAGCCGCTCCAGCTCCGCCCGTGTGTCGGAGTCGGGATCGTCGGCCGCCCAGGCACGGGCACGGGCGAGGAGCTCGGAGGTCTGGTCGCTCATGACGAGCAGGCTAATGGGTGCATTCCGGCAGGATGAGGGCATGCAGCTGCAGCTCCGCGCACCGTCGTACCGCTTCACCCACGACTGCGTGGTGCCGGCGCCGCGGCCCGAGGTGCGTGAGCGGCTCCTGGACCTCGAGCACTACCCCGACTGGTGGCCGCAGGTCCGGGCGGTGGCGCGGATCGACGACGACAACGCCCTGGTGGTGTGCCGCTCCACGCTGCCCTACGACCTCGAGCTGCACCTCACCGCGCTGCGGCGGGACGAGGACCTGCTGGCGGTCGGCATCGACGGGCCGATCCGCGGCGAGGCGCGCTGGCGGCTGCACGACGAGGGCCCCGACCGCACCCGGCTCGCCTACGAGCAGGAGGTGCGGGTCGAGGCCCCGTTGCTGCGAGTGGCGTCACTCCTGGCCCGGCCACTGCTCGAGTGGAACCACGCGCGGATGATGCGCGGTGCCGAGCAGGGGCTGGCCGGAGCCGCCACGCACGCCTGAGTCAGCCCAGCTTCGCGTCGAGGGTGATCTCGACGCCGGACAGCGCCTGGGAGACCGGGCAGTTCGCCTTCGCGTCCTGGGCCAGCTCGGCGAACTTCGCCTCGTCGACGCCAGGCACGGTGCCCACGACGGTCAGCGCGGAGCGGGTGATGCCCGTGCCGGGGACGAACGTCACCACGGCGGAGGTCTCCAGCCGCTCCGGCGGGGTGTCGTTCTTGGCCAGCATGTTGGAGAACGCCATGTTGAAGCAGGACGAGTGTGCCGCGGCGATGAGCTCCTCCGGGCTGGTCTTGCCGTCGGGCTCCTCGGCGCGCGCCGGCCACGAGACGTCGTAGGAGCCGAGTCCGGACGAGTCGAGGGTGACGGTTCCGGAGCCGGTGAACAGCTCGCCGGACCAGACGTTGGTTGCCTTGCGGTCAGTCATGTGGGATCTCCAGGGTGGGGGACAGGGGCCTTGCCAGCGTAGCCAAGCGCCTTCGTCGGCCTCCGGGCACCGCCCGCCCGGTCGTCCGTCACTAGTCGTCGAAGTGGCCGGTCTCCGGGTTGAAGTGGCGGTGGGTGTTGTCCACCTCCGCGTTCGGCGGACGGTTGGCCGGGTCCAGCCGCTGCCTGCGCTCGGCCTCGATCTCCTCGATCGTCTCGTCGTCTGGCCGCTCCCGGAACGGCGCGGTGGTGTCGCCCGTGCCGTGCCCCTCCTCCTGCTCGGCGTAGCGGTCGTCGTCCGCGAGATGTGACATGGCTGCCTCCTGGGTCGGGGTCTGGTCCCCATCACAGACGCTCAGGTACGCCGCGTCAACGTCAGAGTTGCGGGACGACCCTCGCCAGGAGGTCACCCATCCGCGTTGCTGCTGCCTGACCGGCGGCGAGCACCTCGGCATGGTCGAGCGGCTCCCCGGTGATCCCGGCGGCCAGGTTGGTGACCAGGGAGATGCCGAGCACCTCCATGCCCGCCTCCCGGGCCGCGATCGCCTCCAGCGTCGTACTCATCCCGACGAGGTCGCCGCCGATGGCCCGGACCATCTGGATCTCGGCAGGCGTCTCGTAGTGGGGCCCGGGGAACTGGACGTAGACACCCTCGTCGAGCTCCGGGTCCAGCTCACGGCACAGCAACCGCAGCCGCTGGCTGTAGAGGTCGGTGAGGTCGACGAAGCTGGCACCCTCGATCGGGGAGGTGGCGGTGAGGTTGATGTGGTCGCGGATGAGCACCGCCGTGCCGGGCGCCCACCGCTCCTGCAGGCCGCCGCAGCCGTTGGTGAGTACGACGATCCGGCAGCCGGCCGCCGCAGCGGTGCGCACGCCGTGCACCACCGGGCGCACGCCGAGGCCCTCGTAGAGATGGGTGCGCCCGAGGAAGACCAGCAGCCTGCGGTCTCCTGCGCGGACGGACCGGATCTTCCCGGCGTGCCCGGCCACCGCCGGCGCCGCGAAGCCGGGCAGGTCCGTCGTGCTCAGCTCGGCGATGGTCTCGCCGAGGGCGTCGACCGCGGGCAGCCAGCCGGAGCCGAGCACGAGCGCCACGTCGTGGCGCTCGACGCCGGTCTTCCGGGCCAGGACAGCTGCGGCCTCGGCGGCCTCGTCACGGTAGGTCTGGGTCACGCGGCGAACCCTAGCCGCCGAAGCTGCTGCGGCACGGCCGGTGCCGCAGCGCCGTCACGTAGTCGGCCGGTGCGTCGGCCGCCTCGGCAGCGTCAGCCAGTGTCCCGAGGTAGGTCGCGGAGGGGAGCCCGCCCTCGAAGGCGTCCAGGACATAGGTCCAGGCGACGTACTCGGCGTCGAGGGCCACGACCCGGACCTTGACCTTGCGGTAGAGGCCGGTGTCGGCCGACTCCCAACCGTCCAGGGCAGCGGCATCGTCGTCGGTGACGTCGTACAGGGCGACGAAGACCTGCTCGAACGGGTCCTGGACGATGGTGGCCAGCGCACCGTCCCAGCCGTGCTCCTCACCACCGAAGGTCAGCCGCCACCCCTGCAGCCAGCCGGTGCCGTGCAGCGGCGAGTGCGGACAGCGCTCGCCCATCCGGACCGGGTCCAGGTTGGTCCCGTAGGCGGCGTACAGCGTCACGCGGGGAATCGTAGGGCAGAAGGGGCCGACGGACGCGGCTGACACAATGGCCGGCGTGAATCGAGTGGTGATCGTCGGAGGCGGACCGGGCGGCTACGAATCTGCGCTGGTGGCGGCGCAGCTGGGGGCCGAGGTCACCATCGTGGACACCGACGGGCTCGGCGGCTCGGCGGTGCTGACCGACTGCGTGCCGAGCAAGACCCTCATCGCGACGGCCGAGCTGATGACCGACCTCCGGCGCGCCAACCGCCTCGGCATCGGCATCACCGACGTGGAGGGCGACCACTCCGCGCGCGTCTACGTCGACCTCGGCCAGGTCAACCAGCGGGTGCTCCAGCTCGCCGCGGACCAGTCGGGCGACATCACCCGCCGCATCGAGCGCGAGCAGGTCCGCATCGTCCGCGGCCGCGGCCGGCTCGCCGGGCCGGAGCGCGTGATCGTGGAGCTCGACGACGGTCGGACCGAGGAGCTGGCCGCCGATGCCGTCCTGGTCGCCACCGGCGCGGCGCCACGGACAGCGGCCAGCGCGGTGCCCGACGGTGAGCGGATCCTCACCTGGGAGCAGGTCTACGACCTCCAGGAGGCGCCCAGCCGGCTGATCGTCGTCGGCTCCGGCGTCACCGGCGCGGAGTTCGCCAGCGCCTACCTGGCCCTGGGCATCGAGGTCGTGCTGGTCTCGTCGCGTGACCGCGTGCTGCCGGGCGAGGACGCCGACGCCGCCACGGTGCTCGAGGACGTGCTCACCCGTCGAGGCATGACGGTGATGTCGAAGTCGCGGATGGAGTCGGTCACCCGCGAGGGTGACGAGGTGACCGTGACGCTGACCGACGGGCGCACCGTCACCGGCTCGCACTGCCTGCTGGCGATCGGCTCAGTGCCCAACACCGCCGACATGGGCTTGGCCGAGGCGGGCGTCGCGCTCGACGACGGCGGCTTCATCAAGGTCGACCGGGTGTCCCGCACCTCTGCGCGGGGGGTGTACGCCGCCGGCGACTGCACCGGCGTGCTGATGCTCGCCAGTGTCGCCGCGATGCAGGGCCGCATCGCGATGTGGCACTTCCTGGGCGACGCAGTGGCGCCGCTGGACCTGAAGAAGGTCGCGTCCAATGTCTTCACCGCACCCGAGATCGCGACCGTGGGCTGGTCGCAGCAGGCCGTGGACGCCGGCGAGATCGAGGCGGAGGTGGTGCGCCTGGACCTCAGCGGCAACCCGCGCGCGAAGATGCACGGCTTCCGCGACGGGTTCGTGAAGCTGTTCTGCCGGCCGGGGACCGGGATCGTCGTCGGGGGCGTGGTGGTGGCGCCGCGCGCCAGCGAGCTGATCCACCCGGTCTCGGTGGCGGTCGCGGAGTCGCTGACCGCCGACCAGCTCTCGCAGGCGTTCACCGTCTACCCGTCGATGTCCGGATCGGTCGCCGAGGCGGCGCGCCGGTTGCACCACCCGAAGGGGCTCATGCCGGGGATCTGACCTGGACCGGCCGGGAGGGAACCACCCGGGCGTAGTTATCCCGGCGTGGTTCCTTCACCAGTTCACGCGCGCGGCGTGGAGACCGCTCAGCTGAGCTCGCAGATCACTTCGCCGTTGGTGACGGTCGCGCCGACCTCGGCCTTCAGCCCCGTGACGGTGCCGTCCTTGTGGGCCTTGAGCGGCTGCTCCATCTTCATGGCCTCGAGCACCACGATCACGTCGCCCTCGGAGACCTCGTCGCCGTCCGCGACGGCGACCTTGACGATCGTCCCCTGCATGGGGCTGGCGACCGCGTCACCGGAGACGGCGGCGCCGGCCTTCTTGCCGGCGGACCGCTTCGGCTTCTTCGCGCCACCGCCGGCGCTGCCACTGCTGTCGCCGAGGCCACCGAGCCCGGCGGGCAGCACCACCTCGAGGCGGCGGCCGCCCACCTCCACGGTGACCGACCGGCGCTCCGCGGCCTCCGGCGCGTCGGCCTGGTCGCCGGAGTAGGGCTCGATCTGGTTGTCGAACTCCGTCTCGATCCAGGTGGTGTAGACGTCGAAGGAGCCCTCGCCCGACGGGTTCGAGGCCCCGACGTAGGCAGGGTCGTCCACCACGGCGCGGTGGAAGGGGATCACGGTCGGCATCCCGTCGACCTCGAACTCGGCCAGCGCCCGTCGGGACCGCTCCAGTGCCTGGGTGCGGTCCGCCCCGCTCACCACGAGCTTGGCGATCAGCGAGTCGAAGGAGCCGGGGATGGTCTCGCCCTCGACGTAGCCGCCGTCCACGCGCACACCGGGGCCACCCGGCGGGTCCCACCTGGTCAGGGTCCCCGGTGCCGGCATGAAGTTGCGGCCGCCGTCCTCGGCGTTGATCCGGAACTCGATGGAGTGTCCACGGATCTCCGGGTCGCCGTAGCCGAGCTCCTCGCCGGCGGCGACGCGGAACATCTCCCGGACCAGGTCGATGCCGGTGACCTCCTCGGACACGGGGTGCTCCACCTGCAGTCGGGTGTTGACCTCGAGGAAGGAGATGGTCCCGTCGAGCGCGACGAGGAACTCGCAGGTGCCCGCGCCGACGTAGCCCGCCTCCTTGAGGATCGCCTTGGACGACTCGTAGAGGCGGTCCAGCTGCTCCTGGGAGAGGAACGGCGCGGGGGCCTCCTCGACCAGCTTCTGGTGCCGGCGCTGCAGCGAGCAGTCGCGCGTCGAGACGACCACGACGTTGCCGTGCTGGTCGGCCAGGCACTGGGTCTCGACGTGCCGCGGCTTGTCGAGGAACTTCTCCACGAAGCACTCGCCGCGGCCGAAGGCCGCCACGGCCTCGCGGACTGCGGAGTCGAAGGCGTCGGCGACGTCCTTCATCTCCGTGGCCACCTTCAGGCCACGGCCGCCGCCACCGAACGCGGCCTTGATCGCGATGGGCAGGCCGTGCTCCTCGGCGAACGCGACCGCCTCGTCGGCGTTGGCCAGCGGGTCCTTGGTGCCCGGAGCCAGCGGCGCGCCGACCTTCTCGGCGATGTGCCGGGCCTTGACCTTGTCGCCGAGGCTCTCGATCGCACTCGGCGGCGGGCCGATCCAGATCAGCCCTGCGTCGATGACGGCCTGCGCGAAGGCGGCGTTCTCGGCGAGGAAGCCGTAGCCAGGGTGCACCGAGTCGGCACCCGACTTCTGGGCGACCGCGACGATCTTCTCGATGTCGAGGTAGGAGTCAGCCGGCGTCGCGCCGCCCAGCGAGTGGGCCTCATCGGCGAGCCGCACGAACAGGGCGTCCCGGTCGGGCTCGGCGTAGACGGCGACCGATGCGATACCGGCGTCCTTGCAGGCGCGGATCACCCGGACGGCGATCTCTCCACGGTTGGCGATCAGCACCTTCTGCAGGGGCTTGATATCGGGCACACTCGCTCCTCTGGTCTCGCAGGTCCAGACGGGAGTCTAGGGCCAGCCCCGGCCGTGCCCGACGGCAGTCTCACCGCCGCAGCGCCGTCGGTGGTCGGGCTCAGCTGCCCGGCTGGTAGACCATCAGGAAGACGATCACCGCGAAGAGCAGCCCGATGACCCCACCCGAGGCGGCGACCCTGCCGACGAGCCCGTCGACCGCGTCACCGTTGCCGATGGCAGCCGTCGCCCTCTCCAGCGCGGGCACCACGATGCCGAGCGCCAGCGCGACCGCGACCAGCCAGAGCAGTGCGGAGAGCCAGATCCAGAGCTCGCCGAAGCCGGCCACCTTGTCCCCGGTGTAGGGGCTCTCGGCGGACATCAGGCCGAAGCCGATCACCACGACCACGACCGAGGCGTAGGCGTAGACGCGGGTCGTCCGCGCCGCCGTGGCGGTGGCGGCCCCGTCCGAGGTGCGCAGCCCCCGAGAGGCGGTCGTGACCGCGTGGGCCAGCGGGCCGATCGCGAAGACGGCGGTGAGCAGGTGCAGGGCGAGCAGGATCTTGTACACGAGGCGGAGCGTAGCCACCCTGGTGAAGTCGCGCCTCGACAGAGGTTAATAACCGTTAACTTGATCGGTAGCATGTGCGCCATGAGCTTCTTCGAGTTGAGCGCCGAGCACGAGCAGTTCCGTCGTACCGTCCGCGACTTCGCGGACAAGGAGATCGCGCCGAAGGCCGCCGAGTGGGACCGTGATCACCACTTCCCCGTCGACGTGATCCACCGGATGGGTGAGCTCGGGCTGTTCGGGCTGACGGCTCCCGAGGAGTACGGCGGCGCGGGACTCTCCGGCGAGGACGGGGGCTTCACCAGCCTGTGCGTGGCCATCGAGGAGCTGGGCCGCGTCGACCAGTCGATCGGCATCACCCTGGAGGCGGCGGTCGGCCTGGGCATCAACCCGATCCTGACCTTCGGCACCGACGAGCAGAAGGACACCTGGCTGCCCGACCTGGTGGCCGGCCGCACCCTGGCCGGGTTCGGCCTCACCGAGCCCGGCGCCGGCTCAGACGCCGGTGCGACGAAGACGAGGGCCGAGCTCGTCGAGGGCGAGTGGGTCGTCAACGGCGCCAAGCAGTTCATCACCAACTCCGGCTCCGCGATCACCTCCCTGGTGACGGTGACCGCGCGCACGGGCGAGCGCCCCTCGTCGGGCTCGGGGACCGGGGGAGCGGAGATCTCCACGATCATCGTCCCCGCCGGCACTCCCGGCTTCACCGCCGAGAAGGCCTACGACAAGCTCGGCTGGCACGCCAGCGACACCCACCCGCTCACCTTCGAGGACTGCCGCGTCCCGGAGGCGAACCTCCTCGGTGAGCGCGGGCGCGGCTTCGCGCAGTTCCTGGCCACCCTGGACGACGGCCGGGTGGCGATCGCCGCGCTGGCCGTGGGCTGCATCCAGGCCTGCCTCGACCTGAGCCTGGAGTACGCCGGTGAGCGGCAGACGTTCGGAGTGCCGATCGGCCGCAAGCAGGGCGTCGCCTTCCAGATCGCCGACCTGCAGGTGATGCTCGCCGCCAGCCGGCAGCTCACCTACCAGGCGGCCTGGATGAAGGACGCGGGCAAGCCGATGAAGGAGTTCAAGCAGGCCGCCGCCGTGGCGAAGCTCTACGCGACCGAGTCGGCCGTGACGGCGACCCGGATCGCCACCCAGGTCTTCGGCGGCTACGGCTTCATGGAGGAGTACCCGGTCGCGCGGTTCTACCGGGACGCGAAGGTGCTCGAGATCGGTGAGGGCACCTCCGAGGTGCAGCGGATGCTGATCGCCCGGGGACTCGGCCTGCCGGTGGAGTGACCCGGCCGGGTCGCTGGTCTGGACACCGGCGTAGTCCTGCACGATCGGGTGCGTCCCGCCGGATAGCCTGAGCCCATGAGTGCTCGGCTGCGCCGCCTCGGGGACGAGGGCGCGAGATTCGCAGCCGTCAACGTCGCGGCCACCCTGGTGGCGCTGACCCTGTTCAACCTGCTGACGCACGGCATCCACGGCATCTTCTCCGGGCCGTTGAACGACCGCCCGCTGTCGTCGTACGTGCTGTCGAACACGATCGGCATGCTGATCAGCTTCTACGGCAGCCGCAGCTACGTGTTCCGGCACCGCCGCCCGGCCGGGCCGGGCGGCGGTTTCGTGAACTACGCGATCGTCAACCTCGCATCCTTCAGCATCCCGGTCGCGTGCCTGTGGTTCTCCCGCAACGTCCTGGAGTGGGAGTCGATCGTGGCCGACAACGTCGCCGGCAACGTCGTCGGCGCGCTCCTCGGCACGGTGTTCCGGTTCTGGGCGTTCCGCCGCTTCGTCTTCAAGCGCCCGACGCACCTCTGGCTCGGGCACGACGAGACCGGCCGGCATGCCCCCGGCATGCACGTGTGGATGGGGTCAGTGGACCCAGAACTCGTGCCAGGGATGACCGAGCTCGTCGAACATCAGGCGCAGCAGCGGGACGCTGATGCCCACGACGTTGTGCGGGTCCCCGGTGATGCCGGTGACGAAGGCACCGCCGATGCCGTCCAGCGTGAAGGCGCCCGCGACGGCCAGCGGCTCGCCGGTGGCGACGTAGGCGGCGATCTCCTCCTCGGTGACCGCCGCGAACCGGACCTGCGTCGCCGCTGACCGGGCCAGCCACACCTCCCGGTGCGTGTCGATGACGCAGTGGCCGGTGTGCAGGACTCCCACCCCACCGCTCATCCGCCGCCACCGCTCGATCGCGTCGTCGGCGTCACGAGGCTTGCCGTAGGTCCGGCCCTCGAACTCCAGGACGGAGTCACAGCCGACCACGAGGGCACGGGGCTGCTGCGCCGCCACGGCGACGGCCTTGAGCTGGGCCAGCTTGAGGGCCAGCTCGCTGGGTCCGGCTGCCTCGACGCCCTCCTCGTCCACTCCGCTGACCACCACGTCGGGCCGGAGCCCGGCGTTGCGCAGCGTCTGCAGCCGTGCCGGCGACTGCGAGGCGAGGATGAGACGGGGGAGCGACACGAGCTCTCGGACTGCCTCAGCGGGGCAGGCCGCTGGCCCGCCAGGCCCCCGGGCCGTGCCGGAAGACCGGCGTCATCCTCCGGCTCGCGGACTGCCATTCGGGCCTTCGGCGCGGCGCTGATCGCTCGCCGCCGCCCAGCGAGGAGAGGACCGCCACGATCGCGGCGACCTCCTCCGGCGTCGCGTCGGCGTTGATCACCCGCAGCAGCGGCGCGCCCTCGGGCCGGTCGCTCACAGCATCGCTCACAGGGGGATGTTCCCGTGCTTCTTGGCCGGCAGCGTCTCACGCTTGGACGCGAGCAGCCGCAGCGCCCGGACGACCTCGACCCGCGTCTCGTGCGGACTGATGACCGCGTCGACGTAGCCGCGCTCGGCCGCGAGGTAGGGGTTGGCGAGGGTGTCCTCGTACTCCTGCACCAGCTCGGCGCGGTCCGCCTCCGGGTCGGCCGCCTCGGCCAGCTCCTTGCGGTAGAGGATGTTCACCGCTCCTTGCGCGCCCATCACCGCGATCTGCGCCGTGGGCCACGCCAGGTTGATGTCGGCACCGAGGTGCTTGGAGCCCATCACGACGTAGGCACCGCCGTAGCCCTTCCGGGTGATGATCGTGACCAGCGGGACGGTCGCCTCGGCGTAGGCGAAGATCAGCTTGGCGCCGCGGCGGATGATGCCGTTCCACTCCTGGTCGGTGCCCGGCAGGAAACCGGGGACGTCCACGAAGGTGAGCACCGGGATGTTGAAGACGTCGCAGGTCCGCACGAACCGGGCCGCCTTCTCGGAGGCGTCGATGTCGAGCGTCCCGGCGAACTGCATCGGCTGGTTGGCCACGACGCCGACCGACCGGCCCTCGACCCGGCCGAACCCGATGATCATGTTGGGCGCGAACAGCGGCTGCACCTCGAGGAACTCCTCGTCGTCGAGGACCGCCTCGATGACGGTGTGCATGTCGTAGGGCTGGTTCGGGCTGTCCGGGATGATGGTGTCGAGGGCCCGGTCGACGTCGTTGACCTCGAGGTCGGCCGGCTCGTCGTACGACGGCGGCTCGTCGAGGTTGTTCTGCGGCAGGTAGGAGATCAGCGCCTTGACGTACTCCAGCGCGTCCTCCTCGTCGGAGCCCATGTAGTGGGCGTTGCCCGACCTGGTGTTGTGCGTGCGCGCGCCGCCGAGCTCCTCCATGCTCACGTCCTCGCCGGTGACCGTCTTGATGACGTCCGGGCCGGTGATGAACATGTTGGAGGTGCCGTCGACCATGATGGTGAAGTCGGTGACGGCGGGGGAGTAGACGTGTCCGCCCGCGCAGGAGCCCATGATCATGCTGATCTGCGGGATCACGCCCGAGGCGTGCACGTTGCGCCGGAAGATCTCGCCGTAGAGGCCGAGGCTGACCACGCCCTCCTGGATGCGGGCGCCGGCGCCCTCGTTGATGCCGATGATCGGGCACCCGGTCTTGATGGCGAGGTCCAAGACCTTGGTGATCTTCTCGCCGTAGACCTGGCCCAGCGAGCCGCCGAAGACGGTGAAGTCCTGGGAGAACACGCACACCTGCCGGCCGTCGATGGTGCCGTAGCCGGTGATCACGCCGTCGCCGTAGGGCCGCTTCTTCTCCATGCCGAACGCCGTCGAGCGGTGCCGGGCCAGCTCGTCCAGCTCGACGAACGAGCCCTCGTCGAAGAGCATCTCGATCCGCTCCCGCGCGGTCATCTTGCCCTTGGCGTGCTGCTTCTCGACGGCCTTCTCCGACCCCGCGTGCACCGCCGCGTCGATCCGCCGGTCGAGGTCGGCGAGCTTGCCCGCGGTGGTGTGGATGTCGATGTCCTGGGGCACGTCGGTGCCTTCACCAGGTCTTGCGCTCACGGGCGACTCCTTCGCAGGTCCGGGTCCATCCCGCCCCGGGGCGTGCCCGGGCCGGTCTGGTGGGCCAATCTAGTGCCTGTGTCTGATCCCGCCGTGCGCCGGTCACCCCTCGAACCAGTCGCCCTCGCCGACGCGGCCGGGCCCTCGTGGACCGTCCGCCTGCTCGCCGAGGCCGCCTCCACCAACGTGCTGGCGGCCGCCGACGCCCGCCCGGGTCTGGTCGTCGTGGCCGACCACCAGACCGCCGGACGGGGCCGGCTGGACCGCTCCTGGGAGACGCCGGCCGGGGTGGCGCTCACCTTCTCGGCCGTCGTCGACCCCGGCCTGCCGGACGCCCGGTGGCCGCTGCTGCCGCTCGCCGTCGCCGTCGCCGTCGCCCAGGCAGTACGACGATCCGCGGGCGTCTCGCCGGAGCTGAAGTGGCCCAACGACGTCCTCGTCGACGGCCGCAAGCTGGCCGGCATCCTGCTCGAGCGGGTGGGCCCGCCGGCACGCGGGTCGCGGCCGCTGGCCGTCGTCGGCATCGGCCTCAACGTCGACCAGACCGCCGACGAGCTCCCCGTGCCGACCGCCACCTCCCTGCGGATCGAGGGCGCCACCGTGGAGCGGACCGCCCTGTTCGGCGCCGTGCTCGCTGCGCTCGAGGAGACGCTGGCGGTCCTCCGTGCGGACGCCGAGCGGGTCCTGGCGTCGTACCGGGAGCAGTGCTCGACGCTCGGCGCCGCGGTGGAGGTGCAGCTGCCGGGCGGTGAGCTGCTCAGCGGCACGGCCGAGGCCATCGACGGGCACGGACGCGTGGTGGTGGCGGGCCGGGCAGTGGCCGCCGGTGACGTGGTTCACCTGCGCCGCCACGGGCGCTCGCCGGGGGAGGACTGAGCGACCACCCCGTGGCATGATCCCCCCGTGGCGACGAAGCGCAAGCGGCTGGGTGAGGGCGAGGAGATCGTCTTCTCCACCCGCACGCACGTGAAGGTCCTGGTGGTCCCTGCGCTGGTGCTCCTGCTCGCTGCCCTGCTCGCCGGGTTCCTGACCAGCCTGACCGACGACACCACCCTGCTGTGGGTCATCTGGATCGCGGCCGCCGCACTGGTGCTCGCCTTCTCGGTGTGGCCGTTCCTGGAGTGGCTCACCGCGACCTACACCGTCACCAACCGCCGGCTCACCACCCATCGCGGCGTGATCAACCGGACCGGCCACGACATCCCGCTGTCGCGGATCAGCGACGTCACCTACGAGAAGGGCCTGACCGACCGGATGCTCGGCTGCGGCACTCTCCGGGTCTCCGACGCCAGCGACCAGGGCGCCATCGAGCTCCCCGACGTGCCGCGGGTCGAGGAGCTGCAGCTGCTGCTCTCCGAGCAGCTCTACGCCGGCCGCGATGACAGGCGCGATGACAGGCGCGATGACGGAGCCTGAGCCCGCTCCCGGCCCCACCCCCGGGCCCACCCCCGGCGACCTCGAGCGCGCCATCCTGGGCAGTGCTCCGGACCTGACGGCCGACCAGGTGTCCCTCTCGGCCGGCGTCACGCTCGACGAGGCGCGCCGGCTCTGGCGAGCCCTCGGCTTCGCCGACGCCGGCAACTCCTCGGCGTTCACCGCAGCCGACGGCCGTGCCCTGAAGGTGGTGGCCGACGCGGTCGCCTCCTCCGACATGGACTTCGAGACGATGCTGAAGCTCACCCGGGCGCTCGGGCAGACGATGGCGCGGCTGGCCGACTGGGAGGTCGCCACCCTCGTCACCGCCGTCGAGCAGCACCAGGCCGAGACCGGGCGCGAGCGTGCCGGCGGGCTGCGCAACGCCGCGTTCGACCTGGTGCGCACGATCGGGCCGCGGTTCGAGGAGCTGCTCGTCTACTCCTGGCGCCGGCACCTCGCTGCAGCGGTCGGTCGCATCGAGCTGCTGGGTGGGGACGAGGAGGACTTCCACGTCGCCCAGGCGACCGTCGGCTTCGCGGACCTGGTCAGCTTCACCGCGCTGACCAACGAGCTCGACGAGGACGAGATCGGCGACCTGGTCGAGATCTTCGAGTCCCGCTGCGCCGACGTCGTCGCCAGCCACCACGGCCGGGTCGTCAAGACGCTCGGGGACTCGGTGCTGTTCATGTCCGTCACGCCCGAGCAGGGCATCGACACTGCCCTCGACATCGTCGGGGTGATCGGCCGGGACCCACGTCTCCCCGACGTGCACCTCGGCATGTCCACCGGCCCGGTGGTGCTGCGGATGGGCGACGTCTACGGACCCGTGGTCAACCTCGCCTCGCGGCTCACCTCGGTGGCCCGGCGCAACCGGGTGATCATCGACCAGGCCACCGCAGACCTGCTGCCCGCGGAGGAGTTCGAGACCCGCAGGCTGCCGGCCCGGCCGGTCCGTGGGTTCGGCGACGTGGAGCCCGTGACCGTCCGACGCACCCGCCCTCGACATTGAGGCGCCGCGATCCGCGGCACCGGGCTGCGTTGTCGTCGGTCGACGGCCGCTCCGCTTCCAGGCCGCCTTTCCTCCTCCGCCTTGCCCTGCACCACGGCTTGCGACGCCTCAGGTGAGGATGCCGGCTGCCTGGGCGGCGGCCCGGTAGGCCTCCCCGAGGCTGGCGACGGTCTCGTGCGCGTTGAGACCCGACGGGTTCGGCACCACCCAGAGCTCGGCCCCGGCGAACGTCTCCGGCTGCCGGCCCGGCTTCGCCGTACGGATCCCGAAGGCGGCGCGGTAGGCGGTGATGCCGGCGACCGCGACGACCGCCGGTCGCCACCGGGCCACGTCGGTGGTGAGCCGCTCGCCGCCCTCGCGCAGCTCTGCGGCGGAGAGCTCGTCCGCCCGGGCGGTCGCCCGCGGCACCAGGTTGGTGATGCCCAGCCTGCGCCCGAGGAAGTAGGCCCGGTCGTCGTCGGTCATCCCCGCCGCCGGGTCGATGCGACGCTCGATCACTCCGCCCGCCAGCAAGGCCGGGTAGAACCGGTTGGCCGGGTGGGCGAAGTGGGTCTGCACGGCCGCCGTCCACAGCCCCGGGTTGATCCCCACGAACAGCAGCCGAACGTCTTCGCCGACGAGGTCGGGCAGCTCGTGGTCGCGGAAGGCGTCGAGCTCGGCGCGGGTGAACCGGGGCACCCGCACAGGGTACGGAGTCGGTAGGGTCGCTGCGTGCCCGAGGAGCTCGCCCCCACTGTCGCGATCATCGGCGGCGGCCAGCTGGCCCGGATGCTGGCCGAGCCCGCCGCGGCGATGGGCATCCCGCTGCGGCTGCTCGCCGAGGCTGACGGCGTCTCAGCCGTGCAGGTGATCCCGGACCACCTCGTCGGCGACTACCGCGACCTGGCCACGCTGGAGAAGGTCACCGACGGCTGCGCGGTCGTGACCTTCGACCACGAGCACGTGCCCACCGGGCACCTGCACGCCCTCGAGGCCGCCGGCCTGGCGGTGCGACCCGGCCCCGAGGCGCTGGTGCACGCCCAGGACAAGGCGGTCATGCGCGAGCGGCTCACAGAACTGGGCATCCCCTGCCCGCGCTGGGCGGTCGTGGCCGACGTGGCCGACGTGGAGGCGTTCGGCCTGCCCTGCGTGCTCAAGACCACCCGTGGCGGCTACGACGGCAAGGGCGTGTGGGTGGTCCGCGACGCCGAGGAGTGCGCCGAGGCGTTCGACGCTGCGGCCACCACCGGCGTGGCGATCCTGGCCGAGGAGCTCGTCGACTTCCGGCGTGAGCTGTCCGCGCTGGTGGCGCGCTCGCCGTCAGGTCAGGTCGCCGCCTGGCCGGTGGTCGCGTCCGTGCAGCGCGACGGGATCTGCCACGAGGTGGTCGCCCCGGCGCCGGACCTCGCCGACGACCTCGCGATCGGTGCCCAGGAGATCGCCATGCGGGTCGCGGGGGAGCTCGGTGTGGTGGGCGTGCTCGCCGTCGAGCTCTTCGAGACCCGGGACGGCCGCGTGCTGGTCAACGAGCTCGCGATGCGGCCGCACAACACCGGGCACTGGACCCAGGACGGCGCGGTCACCTCCCAGTTCGAGAACCACCTGAGGGCGGTGCTCGACCTTCCGCTCGGCTCGCCGGACGCGCGCGAGCGGTGGACGGTGATGGTCAACATCCTGCCGGTGTCCGGGGCCGGGCGCCTGTACGACGGCTACCCGCACGCCCTCGCCCGAGATCCGAGGCTGCGCGTGCACCTCTACGGCAAGGGCCTGCGGCCCGGCCGCAAGGTGGGGCACGTGAACGCCTACGGTGACGACCTCGAGGACTGCCTGCAACGGGCGCGGCATGCCGCCGCCTGGTTCGCAGGGGAGCTGGGAGAGCACAGTGAGTGAAGACGCCTCGTCAGGCTCGGGGACCAGGCCGCGCGTGGGCATCGTGATGGGCTCGGACTCCGACTGGCCGGTGATGAAGGCCGCCGGCGAGGCTCTCGAGGAGTTCGGAATCCCTTTCGAGGCCGACGTGGTCTCGGCGCACCGGATGCCCGAGGAAATGCTCGACTACGGCAAGCAGGCAGCCGACCGCGGCCTGGAGGTGATCATCGCGGGCGCCGGTGGAGCGGCACACCTGCCCGGCATGCTGGCCTCGGTCACGCCCCTGCCGGTCATCGGGGTGCCGGTGGCGCTGAAGTACCTCGACGGGATGGACTCGCTGCTGTCCATCGTGCAGATGCCGGCGGGGGTGCCGGTCGCGGCGGTCGCCGTGGGCAACGCGCGCAACGCCGGCCTGCTCGCCGTACGCATCCTGGCTTCTGCTGATCCCGCCCTGCAGGACCGGATGACCGCCTTCCAGGCGGAGCTGCGGAAGTCGGCGCAGGAGAAGGGCAAGGCCGTCCGCGGCGAGACCACGCGTCGTTCGGGCTTCTGAGCAGCGACTAACCTGCTCGGCGTGACCGACGCCCGCCTCCAGTCAATCTACGAGCTGGTCCTGCACCGCAACCCCGGTGAGGACGAGTTCCACCAGGCTGTCCGGGAAGTGCTCGACTGCCTGGGGCCTGTGATCGCCAAGAACCCGGAGTACGCCGACGCCCGGGTGATCGAGCGCATCTGCGAGCCGGAGCGGCAGATCATCTTCCGGGTGCCGTGGATCGACGACAACGGTCGCATCGAGATCAACCGTGGCTTCCGAGTCGAGTTCAACTCCGCGCTCGGCCCCTACAAGGGCGGCCTGCGCTTCCACCCCAGCGTCTACCTCGGCATCGTGAAGTTCCTCGGCTTCGAGCAGATCTTCAAGAACGCCCTGACCGGGATGCCGATCGGCGGCGGCAAGGGCGGGTCCGACTTCGACCCCAAGGGCCGCTCCGACAACGAGGTGATGCGGTTCTGCCAGTCGTTCATGACCGAGCTCTACCGGCACATCGGTGAGTACACCGACGTCCCTGCCGGTGACATCGGCGTGGGCGGCCGCGAGATCGGCTACCTGTTCGGCCAGTACAAGCGGATCACCAACCGCTACGAGTCTGGCGTGCTCACCGGCAAGGGCACCGGCTGGGGTGGCTCCGTGGTTCGCAAGGAGGCGACCGGCTACGGCACCGTCTTCTTCGTCGACGAGATGCTGCGGGCCCGTGGCGAGTCGCTGGACGGCAAGCGCGTGGTCGTCTCCGGCTCCGGCAACGTCGCCATCTACGCGATCGAGAAGGTGCACCAGCTCGGTGGCACGGTCGTCGCCTGCTCGGACTCCGGCGGCTACGTCGTGGACGAGTCCGGCATCGACCTCGAGCTGCTCAAGGACATCAAGGAGGTGCGCCGCGCGCGCATCTCGGAGTACGCCGACCGCCGCGCCGGCTCGTCCTACGTCGGCAACGGCGGCTCCATCTGGGACGTGGCCTGCGACGTGGCCCTGCCGTGTGCGACGCAGAACGAGCTCGACGAGGACGCTGCCGTCGCCCTGGTCAAGAACGGCTGCAGCGTCGTCGCCGAGGGCGCCAACATGCCCACCACGCCCGAGGGCGTCGGCGTGTTCCAGGACGCCGGGGTGCTGTTCGCGCCGGGCAAGGCCGCGAACGCCGGCGGCGTCGCGACCAGCGCCCTGGAGATGCAGCAGAACGCCTCCCGCGACTCCTGGTCCCACGAGTACACCGAGGAGCGGCTCGGCGAGATCATGCGTGGCATCCACGAGCGCTGCGCGGAGGCCGCGGACGAGTACGGCCAGCCGGGCAACTACGTGTACGGCGCCAACATCAGCGGCTTCATCCAGGTCGCCGACGCCATGCTCGCCCTCGGGGTCGTCTGACGCCCGGAACCGGGTCGACCGGCCCTGCGTCGTACTGGCATGAGAGCCACGCCGGCCATGGCCCTGATCGCCCTGGTGCTGGTCGTCACCGGCGCAGCCTGCGGTGAACGACCGGACGCAGGTGGCGGCGCCGGCCCGGACCACGACCCGGTCGCGGGCGACTACGTGTCCGACTCCGTGCCCGGACCTCCCTTCGGCGGCGACGGGGCGCCCCGCCTGCGCCTGACCCTGGGAGAGGGGACGATCCGGTTCGTCGCCGACTGCAACACCTTCTCCGGTGCGGCGACCTGGCAGGACGGCCGGTTCTCGGCGCAGGGTCTCGGTGGGACCGAGATGGGCTGCCCTGACGACGCCCAGCAGCGCGACGACTGGCTGCTCGACTTCTTCTCCCGTGCCGACCGGATCGAGCGCGACGGCACCGACCTTGCCCTGCACGCGGGACAGACGACGATCTGGTTCGTGCCGGCCGACGAGGTGGGGGAGGGCCGGGCTCCGGCCGTGCCGCTCGAGGGCACGTCGTGGGCGCTGACGGCGACGGCGGAGTACGACGGGGACACCGGCAGCGTCGGCTCCATACCCGCGGGGGTCACTGCCACCCTCCGGATCGAGGGCGGCCGGGTGCTGTTCGAGACCGGCTGCAACTCCGGCGGCGGTCCGGCCGAGGTCGACGACCAGAAGCTGCTTCTCGGGGAGCTCGCAGTCACGCTGCGTGGCTGCCTCGACGCGCGCGCCGACGTCGAGAAGGCGGTCCTGCAGGTGCTCGACGGCAGCATCGCCTGGGAGATCACCGGCCGCGAGCTGCGCCTGCGCAAGGGCGCGCACGAGCTCGTCTACACCGCGAGCCCGGACTCCTCAGTCGCGGACTCGGCCGCGCAGTGACTTCACCTGACCTCTCCGCTTCTTCGCGTCCACGCGCCGCCGCTGGGAGGCCTTGCTGGGCTTGGTCGGCACCCGCTTCGGCGGCGGGGGAGCGAGGGCGACACGCAGCCGCTCCGCCAGGCGCTCGCGTGCGGCCATCCGGTTGCGGTGCTGGGAGCGGTGCTCCGAGGCGGTCACGACGATCCGGTCGGCGTCCAGCGCCCGCAGCGCTCGCGCCCGCTGGCCGTCGGTGAGCGCCGCGGAGTCGGCCACGTCGAAGACGAGCTCCACGCGTGAGTCGGTGGTGTTCACCGACTGGCCGCCCGGTCCGGACGACTTCGAGAACCGCTCCTCGAGCTCGTGCTCCGGCACCACGAGGCCGTCCGGGATGCCCGGGCCGGGCGGCACGAAGAGGTCGCTCACGGGTCAGCGGCCCCGCCTGGCCCACTCGATCTTCGGGCAGGTGTCCATCACCATCGGCACGCCCGCAGCCCAGGTCCGGTCGAACGCCGCCTCGTCGACGACGCCCAGCTGGAACCAGACGCCGCGGGCGCCCACCTGCACGGCCTCGTCGGCGAACTGGCCCGCAGCCTCGGAACGGCGGAAGACGTCGACCACGTCGATCGGGAACGGCACGTCGGCCAGGGAGCCGAACCCCTTCTCGCCGAGCACGGTGGGTGCCTCGGGGTGGATCGGGACGATCCGCTTGCCCGCCTGCTGGAGGGCGGCGGCAATCCGGTACGCCGTACGCCTGGGGTCCCCGGACAGGCCGACGACGGCCCAGGTCTCGCACTCGTCGAGCATGAAGTCCACTGCCTTGCGGTCCTGCCAGCCGGTCATGCCCTCACGGTATCCACCGGCATGCGAGCCGACCCGACCCCGCTTCGTAGGATCGGAGCATGAGCGGCTTCCCCCTGTACGCGCTGTCCGAGGAGCACCAGGCGGTCCGCAAGGCGGTCCGGGACCTGTGCGAGGCGAAGGTGGCGCCGTACGCCGCGGAGGTCGACGAGCAGCCCCGCTATCCTCGGGAGGCGGCTGCGGCGCTGACGGCGGCGGACTTCCACGCGCCGCACGTGCCGGAGGAG
>DASSOK010000046.1:0-12433 GCA_035700665.1 Marmoricola sp. | reverse complement strand
CTGCCACCAGGAGCCGGTGTGCTCCTCGTGGAAGTCCTCCTTGGGGGTCAGGGAGTAGACCAGGCCGCGGAGCTCCGACTCCGGCTTCGGCGTGGTCATCTGCGTGACCACGACGCTGAGCAGCACGTCGACGACGAAGGCTGCGCCGGCCGCGACGAAGGCGGCGCCCTGGCCGCTGAGGTTGCCGAACCAGCCCACTCCCAGGCTCAGGCTTCCGAGCGCGTCCGCGCTGAGCACGGCCACGACGATGGCGGCGAGCGTCCCGCCGACGAGGCCGACCCAGCCGGCCGTCGGCGTCATCTTCTTCCAGAACATGCCGACGATGAAGGTGGCGAACAGTGGCGCGTTGAAGAACCCGAAGAGCACCTGCAGGTAATTCATCATGTTGGAGTACTGCCCCGCGAGGAGCGAGGTGCCGACCGCGATGACGGTGGCGCCCACCGTGGCCCACCGGCCGAGCCAGGTGTAGAACTCGTCCGGCTTGTCCTTCTGGATGTACTGCTGCCAGATGTCGTAGCTGAAGACGGTGTTGAACGCCGAGATGTTCGCCGCCATGCCGGCCATGAACGCCGCCAGGAGCCCGGCGATGGCGACGCCGAGGAGTCCGTTCGGGAGCAGGTCACGCATCAGCAGGAGCAGCGAGTCGTTGTAGTCGATCCCGCCGCCGGCCTTGCCGCCCGACGCCTTGTACTTCGCCAGCTCCGGCACCAGCACCGCGGCGATCATGCCGGGGATGATGATGATGAACGGGATGAACATCTTCGGGAACGAGCCGATCACCGGTGCCCGTCGTGCGGCGTTCATGTCCTTGCTGGCCATCGCGCGCTGGACCTCGACGAAGTTCGTGGTCCAGTAGCCGAAGGACAGCACGAAGCCCAGGCCGAGCACGATCCCGATGACCGACCAGAACGAGGAGTCGAAGCCGGTCAGCGGGTTGCCGGGCCACGACTGCACCTGCTCGGAGGCACCGGCGGCCGCCATCTTGCTCTTCAGCCCGTCCCAGCCGCCGACCTTGTCCAGCGCGAGCCAGGTCAGCGGGAACAGGGCGGCGACGATGACGAAGAACTGCAGCACCTCGTTGTAGATCGCTGCCGAGAGGCCGCCGAGCGTGATGTAGGAGAGCACGATCAGGGCGGCGACAACGGTGGAGACGATGATCGGCCACCCGAGGAGGCTGTGCACGATCGTCGCGAGCAGGTAGAGGTTGACACCGGCGATCAGCACCTGTGCGACGGCGAAGCTGATCGAGTTCACCAGGTGCGCCGGCGGGCCGAACCGGCGGAGCATGAACTCCGGCACCGATCGCACCTTCGAGCCGTAGTAGAACGGCATCATCACCACGGCGAGGAAGAGCATCGCCGGGATGGCGCCTATCCAGTAGTAGTGGAAGGTCGGCATCCCGATGGCGGCGCCGTTGGCGGACATCCCCATGATCTCGACGGCGCCGAGGTTGGCGGAGATGAACGCCAGACCGGTCACCCAGGCAGGAAGCGAGCGGCCGGAGAGGAAGAAGTCCAGGCTGGTGGAGACCGAGCGGCGGGCCATCAGGCCGATGCCGAGCACGAAGACGAAGTAGACCGCGACGAGCAGGTAGTCGACCCAGTGCGCGTCGAGCCGCAGGATGGAGTCGGTCTCCAGAACCACCATGTTGCCTCCCGAGCAGAAGCGGTTGTCCTCGCGGACGTTACTCCCGTACCCCCTGCTTCGGGCAACAAGCAGGCTCCGGCCGTGTCGGGCGCGCCGGGGCGTCCGGCCGTCGTCGCGCGCCGGGGACGACTAGAGTCGGCGTTGGACACTGCCGAGGAAGGACACACATGAGCTGGCTGGTCACCGGTGGAGCGGGGTACATCGGAGCCCACGTGGTCAACGCGTTCCAGCAGCTCGGCCTCCGCGCCGTCGTGCTCGACGACCTCTCGAGCGGTCACCGCGAGTTCGTCAACGCCAAGACCCCCTTCGTCGAGGGATCGATCCTCGACACCGACCTGGTCTCGCGCACCCTCGCCGACCACCGGGTGGAAGGCGTCGTGCACGTCGCGGGCTTCAAGTACGCCGGGGTGTCGGTCGAGCGACCGCTGCACACCTACACCCAGAACGTCACGGGCACCGTCTCGCTGCTGCAGGCGATGCAGGAGCAGGGCGTCGACAAGATCGTCTTCTCGTCGAGTGCTGCCACCTACGGCACCCCCGACGAGGACGTCGTCACGGAGAAGACCGCGTTGGCCCCCGAGTCGCCGTACGGCGAGAGCAAGCTCATCGGCGAGTGGCTGCTCTCCGACCAGGGCCGCGCCGTGGGCCTGCGGCACACGTCCCTGCGCTACTTCAACGTCGTGGGCTCGGGCCGCGACAACCTCTACGACACCAGCCCGCACAACCTCTTCCCGCTGGTCTTCGAGGCGCTGCTGGCCGGTCGGACGCCCCGGATCAACGGCAACGACTACAACACCCCGGACGGGACCTGCGTGCGCGACTACATCCACGTCTCGGACCTCGCCACGAGCCACGTCGTCGCGGCACAGAAGCTGGCCGAGGGCGACCCGCTGGAGCCGGTCTACAACCTCGGTAGCGGCACCGGCTCCTCGGTCAGGGAGATCATGGACACCATCCGTGAGGTGACCGAGATCGACTTCACCCCCGAGATCGGCCCACGCCGGCCGGGAGACCCCGACCGGATCGTGGCGAGCGGCGAGCTGGCCGCCCGGGACCTGGACTGGCAGATGCGGCACAGCCTCAACGACATGGTGACGACCGCCTGGCACGCCCGGATGAGCGCCCGCCGCTGACTGGTTCGCCATCCGCGGTCGGGCACGACCGAAACCCGTCCGGCAGAATGCTGCCATGACGATCAACGAGCTGTTCGACCTCGACGGCAAGGTCGCCGTCGTCACCGGCGCGTCCTCCGGCCTGGGCGTGGCCTTCGCGCAGGCGCTGGCGGAGGCGGGCGCGGACGTGGCCCTGGGAGCGCGTCGGGTCGAGCGGCTGCAGGACACCGCGCGCCTCGTGGAGGCGGCCGGTCGACGCAGCGTGGCTGTCGCCACCGACGTGGCGGACCCAGCTTCGTGCCAGGCGCTCGTCGACACCACGATGGCCGAGCTCGGGCGCGTCGACATCCTGGTGAACAACGCCGGCATCGGCACCGCTGTGCCGGCGACGCGCGAGACCCCCGAGCAGTTCCGGCAGGTCATCGACGTGAACCTCAACGGCTGCTACTGGATGGCGCAGGCGTGCGGGCGCGTCATGCAGCCGGGCAGCTCCATCGTCAACATCTCCTCGGTCCTCGGGCTGACCACTGCCGGTCTCCCGCAGGCCGCGTATGCCGCCTCGAAGGCCGGGCTCATCGGGATGACCCGCGACCTCGCCCAGCAGTGGACCGGCCGCAAGGGCATCCGGGTCAACGCGGTGGCACCCGGGTTCTTCGAGAGCGAGATGACCGACCAGTACCCCGACGGCTACCTGGAGTCCCAGGGCCCGCGGATCCCGGTCGGCCGCAAGGGCGACCCTCGCGAGCTCGCCGCCACCGTCGTCTTCCTCGCCTCACCGGCGGCCGGCTACATCACCGGCCAGACCCTGCCGGTCGACGGCGGGATGACCATCACCTGAGGTGGAGCTGAGGGGATTCGAACCCCTGACCCCTTGCATGCCATGCAAGTGCGCTACCAACTGCGCCACAGCCCCGAAGCCCGCGGGATCTCTCCTTCAGGGCAACGCCCGGAATCCTAACGAATGGGTGAGTCGGATGCGAAATCGGGGCCGTGCGTGGCGGGGTGCACGGTCTCGTTGTACGACGCCAGCCGGAAGCCCCGACCGTGCGGGTCCTCCTCGAGCACCGACCAGCCGCAGTTGTCCATGCCGCGTAGGCGCGCGTCGAAGCCGTCGGGAAGGCCGAGGAGCGCCGCCAACGAGATCTTGAGGCAGGCCCCGTGCGAGACCACGACCGTCGTCCCGCGCGGAGACGTGGCGGACCAGATCTCCTCGATGGCCGGGACGACCCTTCCCACCACGTCGGCCGCCGTCTCCGCCCCCGCGACGCGTCCGGTGATGTGGCCCGCAGTCCAAGCGGCGTGCTCGTCGGGGAAGCGCGCGGCGAACTCCGCGATGGTGAGGCCGGCGCGCTCGCCGACGTCGAACTCACGCAGCCGCGGGTCGGTCCGCACCTCCAGTCCCGTCACCGCGGCGATCGTGGCCGCGGTCTGGCGTGCCCGGGCGAGGTCGCTCGACCACAGGGCGGTCGGCCGCATCGCCGCGACCACCCCGGCCATCGCCTCGGCCTGGCTCCGGCCGACGTCGTCCAGGCCCACGTCGGTGTGCCCCTGGGCCCGGCCCTCGAGGTTCCACGCCGTCTGGCCGTGGCGGACCAGCACCAGCCGGCGGGTCACTGCTCCGCGGTTCGCGGGTCGTCCTCCGCCGCGGGGCGATCCGTCTCCGGGAGGTCGATGGTCGGGCAGTCTCGCCAGAGCCGCTCGAGGGCGTAGAACTGGCGCTCGTCGGTGTGCTGCACGTGTACGACGATCTCCGCGTAGTCCAGCAGCACCCAGCGGCCGTCGCGTTCGCCCTCGCGGCGCACCGGCTTCGCCCCGAGGGCACGCAGCCGCTCCTCCACCTCGTCCACCACGGCCGAGACCTGGCGCTCGTTGGACGCCGTGCAGAGGAGGAAGGCGTCAGTGATGACGAGCTGCTCGGAGACGTCGAAGGCGATGATGTCGGTGGCCTTCTTCTCCGCCGCGCCCCCCGCAGCGGCGTGGACGAGCTGCAGCGCATGTTCGGTCGCGGTCATGCGGTCCCTTCGGTGACGTCGGTCGGCTCGGTGTAGAGGCGGTGCTTGGCGATGTGCTGCACGACGCCGTCAGGCACCAGGTACCAGACCGGCTCCCCGGCCGCCGTACGCTCGCGGCAGTTCGTGGACGAGATCGCCAGCGCCGGGATCTCGAGGATCGTGACGCGGTCGGCCGGGATGCCCTGCAAGGTGCTGGAGTCCATCTCGTAGCCGGGGCGGGTGCACCCCACGAAGTGGGCGAGGTCGAAGAGCTCCTGCGCGTCGCGCCAGGTGAAGATCTCTGCCAGCGCGTCGGCGCCGGTGATGAAGAACAGGTCGGTGTCCGGCATCACCGCAGTGAGCTCCTGCAGGGTGTCGATCGTGTACGTGGGCCCGACCCGGTCGACGTCGACGCGCGAGACCGTGAACCGGGGGTTCGACGCGGTCGCGATCACGGTCATCAGGTAGCGGTGCTCCGCCGGCGTGACCTTGCGGTCCGACTTCTGCCACGGCTGGCCGGTCGGGACGAACACGACTTCGTCCAGGCCGAACCACGACTGCACCTCGCTGGCTGCGACGAGGTGGCCGTTGTGGATCGGGTCGAAGGTGCCGCCCATGACCCCGACCCGGCGCCGCGTAGGACCCGGCTCGGGGCTCGGGACGGACATCAGCGTGCTCAGGAGTGCTCGCGGCCCTTGCCGAAGACCAGGAGCGCCGCGAGCGCCACCAACAGGATCGCCAGGGCGACGCCGCCCGCGGCGTACGGCACCCAGGCGTGGCCCTCGGAGGCAGCCTCGGCGCCCTCAGAGGTGCTGGCGATCAGGCCGGTCAGCAGGCCGGTCAGCATCAACATCATGGGCGGTACCCTACCGTCCCGCATCGCTGCTCCGGGTCAGTGCCCGAACAGCAGCCCGACGCCCGCGAGCACCGCCCAGAAGCGGATCGTGCGCCCCGCGAGCACGGTGGCCAGGAAGACCGGGAAGCTCATCCGGAGGGTCCCCGCGAGCACCGCGATCACCGCCAGGGGCGGGAAGCCGGTCACCGAGGAGGTGAACGTGATGAGTCCCGCCACGACCGGACGTCCGTGGATGCGCCGGTGCCAGCGTTCGTAGGAGTCCGCCCACTTCTGCGTCGCCATCTTGCGCTGGATCCAGCGCAGCTTCAGCGAGTTCAGGCCGACGTAGTACCAGACCACCTTGCCGGCCGTCTGCCCCAGGCCCGCCACCAGGGCGAGCTCCCAGTCCGAGAACTCCGCCGCCTTGGCCGCCACGACGGCCAGGTAGGCCTCGACGTTGAGGACCGGGATCAGCGCGGAACCGACCGAGAACAGGAACGTCCCGATGAGGAGCTTCACGCGCGGGCGCCCGGGCGCGCGTCCGGCCGGGCGGGTGTGCCCTGGGTGGGGTACACCTCGCCGCGCGCATCCGGGATGGGCAGTCCGATCGCGAACAGCTTCGCCAGCGACCAGCACTTGAACACCAGGAGGCAGCCGGCGATCACACCACCGATCCAGGGCCCCGCCCCGACCGCCCACTCCCCCAGCCAGCCGGCTTGGCACACCAGCAGCAGGACGGCGAAGAGGGCGGAGTTCACCGCCTTGCCGGGGTGCGACCAGTTCAGCACGTAGATGGTGCGGTCCACCATGTAGAAGTAGTTCGGGCTGCGGATCCTCCAGTGCAGGAACGCCAGGGAGAGATAGCAGTCGATCACCATGAACTCGGCGAGGTAGATCAGCACCGGGATGGTGAACTCCGGGTGCAACCACGCGAGACCGAGGTAGAAGGCGGCGGCACAGAACCGGTCGCTCAGGATGTCGAGCACCGCGCCGATGCGGGTCTCGTGGTGCGCCCGACGCGCCACCTGTCCGTCCAGGGAGTCCCCGGCCCAGTAGACGACGAGCCCGATCACCAGCAGCTTCAGGCTCTGCTCGTGGATCGCGAAGCCGGTCAGGGTCACTGACGCGATGGTGCGGACGAAGGTGATCACCGTCGCGGGGGTGGCGAAGCGCTCGGTCCCTGGGCTCGCCCAGACGTCGAGGGTGTCGGGGTCGACCCCGTCAGCGGGTGTGGCCATCGCCGGTCACGATGTATTTCGTCGAGGTCATCTCCGGCAGCCCCATCGGGCCGCGGGCGTGCAGCTTCTGGGTCGAGATGCCGATCTCGGCGCCAAAGCCGAACTCCCCTCCGTCGGTGAAGCGCGTGGACGCGTTCACCATGACAGCAGCGGAGTCGACCGCCGCGGCGAAACGCCGGGCGGCGGACTGTGAACGCGTGACGATGGCCTCGGTGTGCCCCGAGGAGTGGTCCCGGATGTGGGCGATGGCACCGTCGAGGTCGGGTACGACGGCCGCGGACATCTCCAGCCCCAGGTACTCGGTGTCGTAGTCGGCCGGGGACGCAGGCTCCACACCGTCGTACGACGCGAAGGCGGCGTCGCCGTGCAGCCGCACCCCGGCCTGCTGCAGCGCCGGCACCACGACCGGCAGGAACTCGTCGGCGACTGCGGCGTGCACCAGCAGCGACTCGGCGGCGTTGCACACCGACGGCCGGTGCGTCTTGGCGTTGAGCACGATCGCCAGCGCCGTGTCGAGGTCGGCGTCGGCGTCGACGTAGACGTGACAGTTCCCCACGCCGGTCTCGATCACCGGCACGGTGCTCTCCTCCACGACGGTCCGGATCAGCCCCGCGCCACCCCGAGGGATCAGCACGTCGACGAGCCCGCGGGCCCGCATCAGCGCCTTGACCGCTTCGTGGCCGTCGCCCGGCACGACCTGGACAGCGTCCTCCGGCAGCCCCGCCCCGGCCAGTGCGGACCGCAGCGACGCGACGATCGCGGCGTTGGACGCAGCCGCGGTCGAGGAACCACGCAGCAGCACCGCGTTGCCGCTCTTCAGGCAGATCCCGGCCGCGTCCGCCGTGACGTTGGGCCGCGCCTCGTAGATGATGCCCACCACTCCGAAGGGGACCCGGACCTGGCGCAGCTCGAGTCCGTTCGGAAGGGTCGACCCGCGCAGCACCTCACCGACCGGGTCCGGGAGCGCCGCGACGTCGCGCAGCCCTTGCGCCATCCCGTCGAGACGGCTCCGGTCGAGGCGCAGGCGGTCGACCAGGTGTGCCGGCGTCCCCGCGGCCCCGGCGGCCTGGACGTCGCGGTCGTTGGCGGCCAGCAGGGCCGGCGCGTCCCCGAGCAGCTGGTCGGCCATCGCGTGCAGCGCGGTGTCCTTGGTCGACCGGGTGGCCAGCGCCAGCTCGGTCGCGGCGACCCGGGCGGCGCGGGCAACCGCTGCGACGAGCTCCTCGGCGGTCCCCTGGTTCATGCCCACAGGTTATCGAGCAGGCGTCGGCGTGCGGTCGGCGACGTCAGAACGTGAACGGCGCCGGGACCCGCATGCTGGGCTCCACCGTGCGGCCGCCACCGCCGGCCGCCTTGACGGTCTTCTCCATGACCTCCAGGCCGACGACCTCCCACTTCGGGAGCCCGGCACTGTCGCGGTGCTCGTTCCAGAACCGGAGCGCCAACGACGCCACGTCGAGCATGGACTCGCCCTCGTCCCAGAACTCGACCTGGGCGCTCGAACCGGTGAAGTTCATCGACTCGAGGAAGGGACGCTCCTCGCTGAGCCGGCGCAGCGCCGACCGCACCAGGAGTGGCTCCAGCGACTCGCCGGCCACGGTGACGCGGACGTGCCAGTGGCGCGGATGTGACCCGGATGTCGACACAGCCGTGACCGTCCCTTCGCTCGGTGCCAGCCACCAGTCTGGCCCTCCTGCGCCACGACGCGAGGGGAAACGCCGAATTGCCCCGATCCTGTGGGAAAGACCACGTCCGGCGTGTCTAGCGCGGCGGCCGGCCGGTCGATCGCCGGGCGCGGCCTCGACGGTCGCCGGCGGGACCGAGCACGACGAGGGCGTCGCGGTGGACCACCTCTCGCTCGTAGGCGGAGCCGAGCTCGCGGGCGAGGTCGTGCGTGGACCGGCCCAGCAGCCCGGGAAGCTCGGCGGCGTCGTAGTTGACCAGCCCGCGCGCCACCAGGGCGGCGTCCGGGCCCAGCAGGTCGACGGGCTCACCCGCCACGAAGCTGCCCCGCACGGCACTGATCCCCGCCGGCAGCAGCGACGCGCGGCGCTCGGTCACGGCCCGGACGGCACCCTCGTCGAGGACCAGCGCGCCCTTGCCCTCCGTGGCGTGCGCCAACCAGAGCAGCCGGGTCGGACGGCGACGACCGGTGGGGCGGAACAAGGTGCCCACGGGATCGCCGGCCAGTGCCGCGGCGGCCTGTCCTGCCGCTGCGAGCACGACCGGGATGCCGGCTCCCGTGGCGATCCGCGCTGCCTCCAGCTTGGTCTCCATGCCACCGGTGCCGACGCCCGCCGCACCAGCCCGCCCCACCCGGATGCCGGCGAGGTCGTCCTCGCCCGCGACCTCGCGGACGAGGCTGCTGCGTGGGTCGGCCGGCGGACCGTCGTACAGGCCGTCGACGTCCGACAGCAGCACGAGCAGGTCGGCGTGCACCAGGTGCGCCACCAGCGCCGCGAGCCGGTCGTTGTCGCCGAACCGGATCTCGCTCGTCGCCACCGTGTCGTTCTCGTTGACGATCGGCACGACGCCGAGCTCGAGCAACTTGGCGAAGGTGCGCTGCGCGTTGCGATAGTGCCCGCGCCGGGTGGTGTCGTCGACGGTGAGGAGCACCTGGCCGGTGACCTGCCCGTGCCGCGCGAACGCCTCGGTGTAGCGGTGCACCAGGATGCCCTGCCCGACCGATGCGGCAGCCTGCTGACGGGCCAGGTCGCGGGGGCGCCGGCTCATCCCGAGCGGCGCGAGACCGGCCGCGATGGCACCCGAGGACACCAGGACGACCTCGACACCGGCCGCCCGTCGACCAGCGAGGGTGTCGACGAGGCCGCGCACCCGGTCAGGGTCGATCCCTCCGCCCGCGGTGGTCAGCGACGAGGAGCCGACCTTGACCACGACGCGGGCGGCGATGGTGACCGAGGACCGGCTCACGCCTCCTCCTCGGGCCCATCCACGTGATCGCCGGCACGGCGCTGCTCGTCGAGCCGTCTCGCGACGTCGGCGCGCACCTCGGACTCACCGCGCTCCGGCATGGCCTCGTCGATGGCGCGCCGGCGCTCGGCCGCCGGACGCGACTCGGCGAACCGCTGGTCCTCGCCACGGCGACCGAGCATCTCCACCCCGGCGTCGAGGCCGGGACGGAAGTCGAAGACAACCGCGTTCTCCGGCGGCCCGATCAGCACCGCGTCGCCCTCCTGGGCGCCGAGCTGGAGCAGGCGGTCCTCGACGCCGATGCGGTTGAGCCGGTCGGCGAGGAAGCCCACCGCCTCGTCGTTGCTGAAGTCGGTCTGGCGCACCCAGCGCTCGGGCTTGGTGCCGCGCACGCGCCAGCCCTCGCCGGTCTCCGTCACGGTGAAGTCGTCGGACGACCGGGTGCCGCGCGGGCGCAGCACGATGCGCTCGGCCTGCGCCACCGGTCGGTCACGGCGCGCCGCCTCGACGATGTCGGCCATGGCGAACGCCAGCTCCCGGAGGCCCTCGTGGCTCGCGGCGCTCACCGCGATGACCTCCCAGCCGCGTCCGGCGATGTCGTCACGCACGATGTCGGCCATGTCGCGGCCGTCCGGCACGTCGACCTTGTTGAGCGCGACGAGGCGCGGCCGGTCGTCCAGGCCGCCGTACCGGCGCAGCTCCGCCTCGATGACGTCGAGGTCGTCGACGGGGTTGCGCCCCGGCTCGACCGTGGCCAGGTCGATCACGTGGACCAGGGCGGCACAGCGCTCGATGTGCCGGAGGAAGTCATGGCCCAGGCCGCGCCCCTCGCTCGCGCCCTCGATCAACCCGGGCACGTCGGCCACGGTGAACGTGGTGTCGCCCGCCTTCACCACGCCCAAGTTCGGCACCAGCGTCGTGAACGGGTAGTCGGCGATCTTCGGGCGGGCGCGGCTCAGGGCCGCGATCAGGCTCGACTTGCCGGCACTGGGGAACCCGACCAGGCCGATGTCGGCCACGACCTTGAGCTCGAGGTTGACCACGAGCTCCTCGCCGGGCTCGCCGAGCAGAGCGAACCCTGGTGCCTTGCGCTTGGCGGAGGCCAGCGCAGCGTTCCCCAGGCCACCGCGGCCGCCCTCTGCCACCACGAACTCGGTGCCGGGGCCAACCATGTCGGCCAGCACCGCACCGCGCTCGTCGGTGACCACCGTCCCGTCGGGCACCGGCAGGACCAGGTCGGCGCCGTGCGAGCCGTTGCGGTGGCCGCCGGCGCCGTGGCCGCCGTGCTCGGCCCTGCGGCGGGCGTTGTGGTGGTAGTCGATCAGCGTGGTCACGTCCGGGTCGACGCGCAGGACCACCGACCCGCCCGGGCCGCCGTTGCCGCCGTCGGGGCCGCCGAGCGGCTTGAACTTCTCCCGGTGCACGGACGCGACGCCGTTGCCCCCACGGCCGGCGCTGACGTGCAGCGTCACCCGGTCGACGAACGTGGGAACCGCCATCGGTCCTGCTCCTTACGCGTGCTCGGGTCCGAGTATGACGAAGGGCGCCCCCGGCAGATCGGGGACGCCCAACGCGGGAAGGTGGGTCAGCGGCTCGTCACCCTGCGGATACCGGGACGATGTTGACCACCCGACGACCACGACGAGTGCCGAACTCGACGTTGCCCGCGACCAGCGCGAACAGCGTGTCATCGCCACCGCGTCCGACGCCGGAGCCGGGGTGGAAGTGGGTGCCGCGCTGCCGGACGATGATCTCGCCGGCGTTGACGAGCTGGCCCCCGAAGCGCTTCACGCCGAGGCGCTGGGCGTTGGAGTCGCGGCCGTTCTTGGTGGAAGCCGCACCCTTCTTGTGTGCCATGAGTTCAGTCCTTCGATGATGGGAGCCGGGCGCTGCGAAACGCGTCAGACGGTGATGTCGGTGACCTTCACCTGGGTGTACTTCTGGCGGTGGCCCTGACGCTTCTTGTAGCCGGTCTTGTTCTTGTACTTCTGGATGATGATCTTCGGGCCCTTGGTGGCGCCGAGGACCTCGACGGTCACCGCCGCCTTGTCCAGGCCCGACGACGTGACCTTCTCGCCGTCCACGAGCATCACCACGGGGAGAGACACAGTCGACCCTACTGCGGCGTCACGCGGGTCGATCCGGTCGATCTCGATGACATCGCCAACAGCAACCTTCTGCTGCTTGCTGCCACTGCGCACGATCGCGTACACGGCAGACTCACTCTCCTCGGTCGAATACAAAGTCTGGTCCGGGCACGGCTGTCCATGTCGTTGGACGACGGAAGACCCACCCGGGAGCTGGATGTGCACGAGCACACCGATGGGCAACTTTACCGGTTCCCGTCCCGGGGGGTCAAAACGGCGGTACGACGGCCCCCACGTCGAGCGCCTCCTCGATTGCCGCCGGGCCGGCTCAGCGCTTGCGCGAGCCCTTCTTCTTGACCGGCACGTGCACCAGCGACCCGCTCCCGGGGTCGTCCGCCGTCTCGCTGTCCGTCGTGGGCGTGTCCGGTGTCGCGGGATCCTCGCCAGGACCGGCGATCGGCTCGTCGGCCGGCACCGGCTGCGCGCCCTGGTCGTCGGTCGGGGCGCCCGCGGGGGGACCGGCCGGACGCGCCGCTGCACGACGCCTCCGGGAGACCACCTTGGGCGCGGTGTCGACCGGCTGCTCGGCCGG
>DASSOK010000045.1:0-2940 GCA_035700665.1 Marmoricola sp. | reverse complement strand
CGGTGCAGCTTCCAGCTCGGCACCGCCACGCCGACCGAGCGGAAGGCGATCGCCCAGGCGACGGCGTGCTCGTAGTTGGAGTCCACGAGCGTCCCGTCGACGTCGAGGATGACGGTGTCGAAGCCTTCGGCGGATGGCACGCCGCTGTCCGAAGGGTTGTCTGCGGGCATGCCCGCTCGTGCCCGAAGCGCCCACGGGCAAACGTCGTCAGACGCCCAGGCGCGCGAGCGCCTCCTCGAAGCGCAGCTGCTCCAGCCCGAGCGGGTCCTCAGCACCCTCCGCCACCTCGGCCCACTCCCGTGGCGCCGCCACGGTGGGCAGCTCACGGCCGCGCAGGGAGTACGGCGAGACCGTCGTCTTGGCACCCACGTTCTGCGACCAGTCGAGGAAGACCTTCCCGCCCCGTCGCGCCTTGGTCATCTGCGAGACCACCAGCTTCGGGTTCTCCCGTTCCAGCTGCTCGGCGATCTCCTTCGCCAGGTCGCGGACCTCGTCAGATGTCTGCGCCGGCTCCCCTCCCGGTGCCTCGGGCGCCAGGTCGGCGTAGAGGTGGAGACCCTTGGAGCCGCTCGTCACCGGCCAGCAGTCCAGGTCCAGCTGCGCCAGTCGCTCGCGCACCAGCAGCGCCACCTGGCTGCACTCCATCAGTCCGGCCGGCTCACCGGGATCGAGATCGATGACCATCCGGTTGGGGTTGACCGGGTCGCCGTCGGCGTCGACGGTCCACTGGTGGACGTGCAGCTCCAGTGCGGCGAGGTTCGCCAGCCACGTCAGCGTCGCCAGCGAGTCGACCACGGGGAACCGCAGCTCACCCTCCTCCCCGGTGCGAGTCCTGGAGCCGGTGGTGGGGACCGTCACGACGCGCACCCACGACGGGGCCCCGCCGGGCACGTTCTTCTCGAAGAACGACTGGTCGCCCGTGCCGTGCGGCCACCGGATCCGGGTGACGGCGCGGTCGGCGAGCAGCGGGAGCAGCACCGGCGCCACGCGCGCGTAGTAGTCGAGCACCTCGGCCTTGGTGGTGCCGGTGCGTGGGTACATCACCTTCTCGAGGTTGACGAGGGTGAGCCGGTGCCCGTCAATCTCGACGGGCACCTCGGTGCGCTCCTCGCGCGGGCTCATCCCTGGCCCGCCACGTCGTTGGGCTCCAGGTCGTGGCGCACCCCGAGGAAGGCGGGCTGGCGCAGGCGGCCATCACGGGTCCAGGCGAGGAACTGCACCTCGACCACGACGACCGGTTCGACCCAGACCGACCCGATGCGGTGCGCCCGGTCGAGGGGCGCGTCGAAGGGCGACTCCGCCCGTTCGTGAGCCCGGAGCAGCTCACCGAGGGCCTGGCCGCGCCGTCCTGCGATGCCGCTGCCCACCTTGCCGCGGAAGCTGAGGCCACCGGCCGACGGCTCACCCACGAGCACGCTGCCGAGGCGACGGTCGCTGCCGGTCTCGAACCGATAGGCACCCACGACGAAGGACCGGGTCGGCCTGATCGGGAACTTGAGCCAGTCCCGGCTCCGCACGCCGGGTCGGTACGACGAGGTCAGTCGCTTGCTGACGATCCCCTCGAGGCCCTGCTGCTCGGCCGCGTCGAGGAGCGACGCGCCGTCGTCGTACCACGCCGGGACCTGCCAGCACGGCGCGTCCAGCCCGAGAGTGTCGAGCAGCGCGCGCCGCTCGGCGAGCGTCCGGCCGGTGACGTCCGAGCCGTCCAGCCGCAGGATGTCGAAGACCAGCAGGGTGACGGGGCTCCTCTCCGCCAGCTGCGCGACCCGCCGCGGGTCCCGCAGGTGCATGCGGTCGGCGAGCGCGCCGAACGACGGCACCCCGTCGCCGAGAGCGACGATCTCCCCGTCGAGCAGGCAGTCACGACCGAGGTCGGCGAGGCCCTGGAGCTCCGGCCACGCAGCACTGATGTCGTTCTGGTTGCGCGACCAGACCCGGGCGCCGGCACGCGGCGACACGTCGACGAGGGCACGGATGCCGTCCCACTTGACCTCGTGGACCCAGCCCGCTCCGGTCGGCACGACATCGCCCCTGGTGGCCAGCATCGGCTGCATGGTGCCCATCCTCGCAGCGTGCCATCCTGTGGACATGCGAGCCATCTGGAAGGGCGCCGTCTCGTTCGGCCTCGTCAGCGTCCCGGTCAAGCTCTACTCGGCGACCGAGAGCAAGGACATCTCGTTCCGCCAGGTCCACGCCAAGGACGGTGGCCGGATCCGCTACCAGCGGATCTGCAGCCTGGACGGCGAGGAGGTCGACTACGCCGACATCGCCAAGGGCTACGAGACCGAGGACGGCGAGATGGTGATCCTCGACGACGAGGATCTCGCCGAGCTCCCCGCGAACAGCAGCCGGGAGATCAGCGTCGAGAAGTTCGTGCCACGCGACCAGATCGACCCCATGCTCTTCGAGAAGTCCTACTACCTCGAGCCGGAGAAGTCCGGCGCGAAGCCCTACGCGCTCCTGCGCGAGGCCCTCGAGGAGTCCGACCGGATGGCGCTGGTCACGGTGTCTTTGCGCAACCGGATGTCGCTGGCGGTGCTGCGCGTCCGCGACGACGTGATCGTGCTGCAGACCATGATGTGGCCCGATGAGATCCGCCGGCCCGACTTCGGGTCCCTCGACACCTCCGACGCCAAGCCGCAGGAGGTCAAGATGGCGCAGATGCTCGTCGAGACGCTCGCCGGCGACTTCGAGCCGGACGAGTACGAGGACGACTACCGCGAGGCCGTCGAGGCGCTGGTGCGGGCCAAGATCGAGGGCGGTGAGGTCAAGCGCACGGCGCAGGCGAAGAAGAGCACCGGCGAGGTCGTCGACCTGCTGGCCGCCCTGCAGCGCAGCGTGGATGCGGCAAAACGCGCCCGCGGCGAGGCACCGGCCGGGGAGAAGGCGACGGACGCGGCCGAGGACGAGGACGGGTCGTCGGGGACGAAGAAGTCCGCG
>DASSOK010000044.1:0-40550 GCA_035700665.1 Marmoricola sp. | reverse complement strand
CGGGTCGAGTGCGGAGGTGGTCGTCCCAGCAGCCATTTCCGCACTCGACCGGCCTTCCGCGACGCGGAGCTGCAGCTCGACGAGGTCGACGCCGAACACCAGCTCGGTGACCGGGTGCTCGACCTGGAGGCGGGTGTTCATCTCCAGGAAGAAGAACCGGTCGGTCTCCGCGTCGTACAGGAACTCCACCGTGCCGGCTCCGCGGTAATCGATCGCTGCCGTCGCGGCGCGGGCCGCCTCGTGCAGGGCCGCCCGGGTGGCCTCCGGCAGCAGGGGCGCGGGCGCCTCCTCGACCACCTTCTGGTGGCGCCGCTGGATGGAGCAGTCGCGCTCACCGAGCACGAGCACGCCGCCCTCGTGGCCGACCACCTGCACCTCGACGTGCCGCCCGCGCTCGACGTAGGGCTCCACGAAGACGGTGCCGTCGCCGAACGCCGACTCCGCCTCGGCTGCTGCCGCCGCGATCTCGGCCGGCAGGTCGGCGAGCGACCGGACGATCCGCATCCCGCGGCCACCTCCGCCGGCGGACGCCTTCACGAGCAGGGGCAGGTCCGCCCCGGTCGCCGTCTCGGGAGTGAGGTTGCCGAGCACCGGCACGCCGGCGGCCTCCATCAGCTTCTTGGACTCCACCTTGGAGCCCATCTGCTCGATCGACTCCGGCGAGGGACCGACCCAGACCAGCCCGGCGTCCTGGACGGCGCGCGCGAAGTCGGCGTTCTCCGAGAGGAACCCGTAGCCGGGGTGGACCGAGTCCGCGCCGACCCGGCGGGCGGTCTGCACGACCAGGTCACCGCGCAGGTAGGTCTCGGCCGGGCTGTTGCCCGGGAGCCGGACGGCCTGGTCGGCCTCGCGCACGAAGGGCAGCTCCGCATCGGCGTCGGAGAACACCGCGACCGTCTCGATGCCGAGGCGCCGACAGGTGGCGAAGACGCGGCGGGCGATCTCGCCACGGTTGGCGACGAGAAGCCGGCGGATCGTCGTGGGGTTCGTCGAGACCATGGCGCTCACATCCGGAAGACACCGAAGCGGTCGGTGCCCTCGATCGGTCGGTTGGTGATCACGGACAGGCAGATGCCGAGGACGGTGCGGGTGTCCCGCGGGTCGATCACCCCGTCGTCGTACAGCATGCCGGAGAGGAAGAACGGCAGGCTCTGCTCCTCGATCTGCGCCTCGACCAGCTCCTTGATGCCGGCGAAGCCGTCGCCGTCGAACTCCTGTCCCTTGGACTCAGCCGACTGCCTCGCGACGATCTCCAGCACACCGGCCAGCTGCTGCGGCCCCATCACCGCCGACTTCGCGCTCGGCCAGGTGAAGAGGAAGCGCGGGTCGTAGGCGCGGCCGTTCATGCCATAGTTCCCGGCGCCGTACGACGCTCCCATGATGATCGAGAGGTGCGGCACCGTGCTGTTGCTGACCGCGTTGATCATCTGGGCACCGTGCTTGATGATCCCGCCCTGCTCGTACTCCGCGCCCACCATGTAACCGGTGGTGTTGTGCAGGAACAGCAGCGGCACGTCGATCTGGTTGGCGAGCTGGATGAACTGGGTCGCCTTCTGCGCCTCCTCCGAGAACAAGACTCCCTGCGCGTTGGCGAGGATGCCGACCTGGTGGCCGTGGATCCGTGCCCAGCCGGTGACCAGGCTGGACCCGTAGAGCGGCTTGAACTCGTCGAAGACGACCAAGTTGTGCTCGCTGACACCGTCCGCGACCAGCTCGATCACCTCCCGGGGGTCGAACGGCTCCTTGAGGTCCTCCGGGATCAGGTCGAGCAGGTCGTCGGGGTCACCCGCGGGCTCGGTGTAGTGGCCGAGTTGCGCGTGGTGGCACGCCGAGTTGCGCATCGTGGTACCGCGAGTTGCGGGTTTGGTACGACGGTTCAGCCGGGCCACGATCCTGCGCCCGATCCGCAGTGCGTCGTACTCGTCCTCGGCCAAGTAGTCCGCGAGCCCGGACACCCGCGCATGCATCTCCGCGCCGCCCAGCGACTCGTCGTCGGACTCCTCGCCGGTGGCCATCTTGACGAGCGGAGGGCCGCCGAGGAACACCTTGGCCTGCTCCTTGACCATGACCGTGTAGTCGCTCATCCCCGGCACATAAGCCCCACCCGCCGTGGAGTTGCCGAAGACCAGCGCGATGGTGGGATTCTTCGCCGCCGAGGAGCGGGTGATGTCCCGGAACAGCTTGCCTCCGGGGATGAAGATCTCCTTCTGCGTGGGCAGGTCGGCCCCGCCCGACTCGACCAGCGCGACCGTCGGCAGGTCGTTCTCCTCGGCGATCTGGGAGGCGCGGAAGATCTTCTTGACCGTCCACGGGTTGCTCGCTCCGCCCTTGACCGTCGGGTCGTTGGCGGTGATCAGGCACTCGACGCCCTCGATGACGCCGATGCCGGTGACCACGCTTGCGCCCACCGGGAAGTCGGACCCCCAGCCGGCCAGCGGCGAGAGCTCGAGGAACGCGCTGCCCGGGTCGATCAGCAGCTCGATCCGCTCGCGGGGCAACAGCTTCCCGCGGGCATGGTGGCGGGCGACGTACTTCTCCCCACCCCCGGCGACCGCCTTCGCCTGCTCCGCCTCGAGGTCCGCGATCTTGGCCAGCATCGCCTCGCGCCGGCGCACTTGTTGAGTGGTCACCTTTTCACCTCCGAGTGGTCAGTTCCTTCGCAACGGGTGACCACTGAAGGGTGAAAAGGTGACTTCTCAACGGTGAAGAGATGACTACTCAACGTCATGGCGTGTACCCCAACAGCCTGGCGGCAAGGTCGGTGAGCACTTCGGTCGCGCCTCCTCCGATGGGCAGGATCCGGGAGTCCCGGTAGTGGCGCTCCACCTCGGTCCCGTGCATGTAGCCGGTTCCGCCGTGGAGCTGGACGGCCTGGTCGACGACGTACTCGCACGCCTCGACCGCGGTCTGCTTGGCCAGGCACGCCTCGGCGATGACCTGCTCGCCCGCGACGTGCCGGGCCGCCACCTCGCGGGTGTAGCAGCGCGCGGCCTCGACCTGCCGATGCATCTCGACGAGCTTGTGCCGCACGACCTGGTTGGCGACCAGCGGCTTGCCGAACGTCTCCCGCTCCCTGCAGTACGACGCCGTGAGCGCCAGCGACCGGGAGGCGATGCCGTAGGCGTGCGCGGCCAGGCCGATGCGCTCGACGACGAATTGCTCGGCGATCTGGTAGAAGCCGGCGCCCTCCTCCCCGACGAGGTTCCCGACCGGGACGCGTGCGTCGACGAGGGACAGCTCGGCGGTGTCCGAGCAGTGCCAGCCCATCTTCCGCAGCGCCCGGTCGACGGTGAAACCGGGCGTGCCCTTGTCGATGACGAGGAGCGAGATGCCGGCATGGCCGGGTCCTCCGGTGCGCACGGCCGTGGTGACGAAGTCGGCGCGCACGCCCGAGGTGATGAAGGTCTTCGCCCCGTTGACGACGTAGTGGTCGCCGTCCCGCGCCGCCGTGGTGCGGATCCCCGCGACGTCGGAGCCACCGCCGGGCTCGGTGATCGCCAGGGAGCCGATCAGCTCGCCCGCGAGGGTCGGTCGGACATAGCGGTCGACCAGGTCGGCACTCCCGTTCGCGGCGATGTGCGGCAGGGCGATGCCGTGTGTGAACAGTCCCGCCGCGAGCCCGCTCGAGCCGCCCGCCTCGAAGAACGCCTCCTGCATCGCCAGCGAGTCGAGCTGGTCGCCGCCCTGGCCACCGACCGACTCTGGGAAGCCGACGCCGAGGATGCCGGCCTTGGCGGCGGCCCGGTGGAGGGCGCGCGGGATCTCGCCGGCGTCCTCCCAGTCCTGGAGGTGCGGCAGCACCTCCCGCTCCACGAAGGTCCGGGTGGTCTCCCGCAGCGCACGGCGCTCGTCGGTCAGGAAGGTCACAACAGCTCCTGAGGGATGTGCACGTGCCGCGCGCGCAGCCACTCGCCGACGGCCTTGGCCTGCGGGTCGAACCGGGTGCTGGCCGCGACGCCTTCCCCGAGCAGTCCACGGATCAGCACGTTGACGCCGCCGAGGTTGGGCAGCGGGTGCACCTCGACGTCGAGGCGCTCGGTCTCGGGCAGCCACTGCCGGACCTGGTCGGGCGTGACGACCCGGAGCAGCCAGGTCACCCGGGCAGCCCGCTTGTCCGGCTCCTCCGAGCCCACCCAGAGGCCGACGTTGGCGTCGCCGCCCTTGTCGCCACTGCGCGCGTGCACGAAGGTGCCGAGCGGCATCGACACCTTGGGGGCGTCGTGGACCAGCTCGGTCTTCGTGGCGGGCGCCGGGGTGTCCTCCGGCCGGTCTGCCGGCTCGGGCGAGGCCGGCACGCCGAAGGCTTCGTCCGAGCCGACCAGGTGGACCAGCTCCTGCACCTCGGCGCGGTCGACGTACTCCGGACGGTAGATGCCGTACGGCGAGCCGCGACCCGGCGGTGCGGTCAACGTGAACCCCGGGTACGACGCCAGCGCGAGCTCGACTGCCGCGGCGGAGAACGCCTTGCCGACCTTCGCGGCATCGGAGTCCTTGACGCTCACCCGCAGGAGGCAGGAGGCGCCCTCCTCGGTGTCGGCGTCCGGCTCGGGGAGCTGGCCGAGCGACCACTCGACGACCGCCGGGGGGTCGGCGGAGAGCCGGGTCTCGAGCTGCGTCCGGAGCCAGGCGGCCTTCTCCTCGATGTCGAGCCCGGTGAGGACGAACTCCATCTGGTTGCGCCACCCGCCGAGCTCGTTGACGCACACCTTGAGACGCTCGGGGGGCGCCGACCCTCGGACGCCCGAGATGCGCACCCGGTCCGGCCCTTCGCCGGTGAGCCGGATCGACGCCAGGTCGGTGGTGACGTCCGGACCGAGGTAGTGCGTCGACTGCACCTCGTAGAGCAGCTGCGCGGTCACGGTGTCCACCGAGACGACCCCACCGGTGCCCGGGTGCTTGGTGATCACCGAGGAGCCGTCAGCGGCCACCTCGGCGATCGGGAAGCCCAGCGGCGTCGCGTCCCGCGCGAGGCCGAGGAATCCCGAGAAGTTGCCACCGGTGGCCTGGGTGCCGCACTCGATGACGTGGCCGGCGACGGTGGCGCCGGCCAGCTCGTCGTACGACGTGGGCGACCAGCCGAACCGCCAGATGCCCGGGCCCACCACGAGGGAGGCGTCGGTGACCCGGCCGGTGACGACGACGTCGGCGCCCTCCTGCAGCGCGCGGCCGATGCCGAAGGCGCCCAGGTAGGCGTTGGCCGTCAGCGCGTTCCGGAGGCCGAGCTCGTCGGCGCGCGGGGTCAGGTTGTCACCGTCGACCCAGGCGATCCTCGGGGAGAGACCGGCGCCGGCCGCGACCTCGGCGATCTTCGCTGCCAGCCCGGCGGGGTTGAGGCCCCCGGCGTTCGCGACGATCCTCACACCCTTCTCCAGGGCGAGCCCCAGGCAGTCCTCGAGCTGGGTGAGGAAGGTGCGCGCGTAGCCGAGCGAGGGGTCCTTGAGCTGGTCCTTGCCCAGGATCAGCATGGTGAGCTCGGCCAGGTAGTCGCCGGTGAGCACGTCGAGTGGCCCACCCTCCAGCATCTCGCGCATCGCGGTGAGACGGTCACCGTAGAAGCCGGAGCAGTTGCCGACGCGGAGCACCTCAGCCATGCCGGGGCTCCCGACCGGAGCCGGAGGGCCCGGCGAACGCCTGGGCGATGTCGAGCCAGCGATCGGTGTCGGGTCCGGTGGCCTGCAGCGCGAGGTCGTCGCGGTGACGACGCTGGGTGACGCGCAGGCAGAAGTCGTACGCCGGCCCCGTGACCCGCTGGGCCGCGTCCTCGGCGCCCCAGGTCCACAGCTCACCGGAGGGGGCGACCAGCTCGACGCGGAACTCCTCCGACGGCGCGTCCAGGCCGTTGTTGGCGAAGGCGAAGTCGCGGGTGCGCACCCCGATGTGGGCGACGTGCCGGATCCGGTCGGTCGGCTCCGGCACCTGTCCGAGCGCCTCGGCGACGTCGAGCGCGTGGGCCCACGTCTCCATGAACCGCGCAGACGCCATCGAGGTCGGGCTCATCGGCGGACCGAACCAGGGCAGCTTCTCGCCCTCCGGGTAGTCCAGCAGCGCCTGCGCCAGGGCGGGCCGCGCCGTCCGCCAGCGAGCGAGCAGCTCGGCGGGTTCGGCCCGGCCGCCCTCGAGCGCCCGGGCGTCCACGAAGCCGGTCGGATCGGCGATCGCGTCGAGCACGACCGTGTCCCAACCGGCCTTGTCGGTGGCGGCCAGCACCGCGACCTCATCGGTCCAGGCGAGGTGGGCCACCTGCGCGGCGATGTCCCAGCCCGGCGCCGGGGTGGGCGTGTGCCACGCCTCGGCGGACAGCGGCGCGACAAGCTCGTCGAGGGCGTCGCCCTCGGCGGCCAGGTCGGCGAGGACTCCGGTCAGGACCGTGCTCATGCGCGCTCCAGCTCATGGTCGAGGACGTCCGCCCAGTGGTCGAGGATGCGCTTGCGACGGGCGCTGTCATCGCTGAGCGTGTGGGCCAGGCCGAGCCCCCGGATCAGGTCGAGCGTCGCCTGCACGAGTGCGCGGGCGTGCGGGTCCTTGTCGTCCAGGCCGAGGGCGGCCACGGCGATGCTGTGCGCCTCCCGTCCGACGCGCTGCTCCAGCGGCGCCACCGCCGCGTGCAGCTGCGGGTCCGTCCGGGCGGCGACCCACAGCTCCAGGGCCGCGGTGAAGACCGCGCCGGTGAAGTGGTCGGCGAACATCTCCAGGACGGCCCGGCTGCGCCGAGTGCCGGTCGGCAGTGCCGCCGAGGCCGCGCGGAGCTCGTCGCCCCGACGCTCGCTGAGGTGCTCGACGGCCGCCACGACGAGGTCGTTCTTGGTCGGGAAGTGGTGCAGCTGGGCGCCGCGCGACACCCCCGCGCGCTGGGAGACCATCGTGGTCGACGTACCGCTCCAGCCGTGCTCCACCAGGCACTCCACGCACGCCTCGAGGAGTCGCCGGCGCATCGCCCGGCTGCGCTCCTCCTGCGGGACGCGGGTGCTGGTCACGGGGCCATCGTGGAGCGTCCGGAACAAACAGTCAAGACTGACTTTTAGTTGGGCTGGACCCAGAGCCGCAACTCGGCGTGCCCGGCCACGCAACCCGACGTGCCCCGCCACGCAACTCGGCGTGCCCGAACCCGCAACTCGACGGGGTCGGTCGCGGCTAGGGTTCAGCGCCATGGGGAAGCGCAGGTTCCAGGCGCCGCAGGTGCGGCGGTTCCTCATCCACGTCGTGGTGACGGCAACGATCGCCGGGCTGGTGGCACGGCGGTACGGCGAGCAGCTGGTCGGCCTCGTCGACGGCCTGCCGGCCACGGCGTCGGGCTGGCAGCTGATGGGATGGCTCGTCGGCGGCCCGCCGCTGCTCCTGGCGGCGATGGCCTGGAACGACCGGGTGAGGTTCGACGTGGACCAGCGCCGGCTGCGGGCGATGGTCTACGGCATCTGGTTCGGCCTCGGCGGGTTCCTGGTCCCGGCGCTCACCGGCGACGCCGCCTCGGTGTTCGGCGATGCGGTGCAGACTGGCAACGAGCTCGCGTTCGGTTGGGCCTGCGCCGCGGTGGCCAACGCTGCGGCGATCGCCTTCGCGGCCGGCATCGGGGTGCTCCGCCGCCAGGCCGCCCCCGACGGCGAGCCGCCGGAGAGCGAGCTGGCGGTCCGGTTCGTCGAGACGGCCTGGGTGGTGCTGCTGCTCGGCGGGCTGATGTTCGCGGTCTACGGCGCCGACCTCGGCTTCGTCTACTGAGCCGCCGGCTCCACGGGCGTCCGGGCGGGCTGCGTGCCGCGCGCCGCCGCGCGCTTGCGGGAGCGCTTCCGCTCGCGGGCGATCTCGGCGCGGTAGGCGTGGAAGTCCACCTCGATGGTGTGCCGCTTCGAGGCGACATAGCGCCGCCGCAGGCTCTCCTCGTACGACGCGATCTCGCAGCGCATCTCCGAGGGAGAAGGCAGCGCCCCGACCCCGGTGACCAGGTCGCCGACCCACTCGGCCTGCGCCTCCGCCAACGGCATGATCGCTCCGAGTGGCTGGATCAGCCCGATGAAGTACAGCCCCGGGTGGTCCGGATCGACGACCCGCCGGTAGAGCTCGACCCGGTTGCCGTCCACCTGCACGACCTGGTCGTCGAGGAAGGGGAAGGACACCCGGTAGCCGGTGCAGTAGATCACCACGTCGTACTCGTCGCTGCTGCCGTCGGTGAAGAACACTCGTGAGCCCTCGAAGCGCTCGATGTTCGGACGGACGTCGAGGTCGCCGTGGCCGAGCCGGTTGAGCAGGTCCTGGCTCACCGTGGGATGGGCGTGCAGGACGGCGTGGTCCGGCTGGGGGAGGCCGTAGTCGGTGACCTTGCCCTGGGTCAGCCGCAGGAGCACGGCCATCGACCACTGCTGCAGCTTCAGCGGTCCGCGGGCCAGCGCGGAGTCGGTGAGGTGGTCGGTGGGGATGCCGAGCATGTACTTCGGCACGATGTGGGCGCCGCGCCGCATCGCCAGGGAGGTCCGGGCGGCCACTCGTGAGGACTCCACGGCGATGTCGACCGCGGAGTTCCCGATCCCGAGCACGAGCACGCGCTTGTCGACCAGGAGGTCCGGAGTCCGGTAGTGGTGGGCGTGCACCTGCTCGCCCGGGAAGGACTCCGACCCCGGGAAGGCCGGCTCGGGCCAGCGGGGATCCCAGTGGTGCCCGTTGGCGACGATCACGTCGTCGTAGTGGTACGTCGCCGGCTCGCCGCCGTCAGCGGGTCGCACGGTGACGTCGTACCCCCCGGCGCCACGGTCGACCGGGACGACCGAGGTCACCTCGGTGCGGAACCGGATCCGGTCGCGGAACCCGAAGTGGTCGACATAGTCGTCGAAGTACTCCGCGATCTGCCAGTGGCTGGGGTAGTCGGGCAGCGAGTCCGGCATCGGGAAGCTGGCGTACTCCATCAGCTGCCGCGAGGTGTTGATGTGCAGCGACCGGTAGGCCGACGACAGCCCGTTGTCGTTGCCGTAGCGCCAGTTGCCCCCCACCTCGCTGCCGAGCTCGAAGCAGTCGAAGTCGACGCCGCGTGCCTGGAGCACCTGCGCCGCCGCGATGCCGGAGGAGCCGGCCCCGACGATGCACACCCGTCTCGTCATGGAGCGCAACCTACCGGGAGTACGTTCGGCGCCATGCATCTCTTCGAGTTCGAGGGCAAGCGCCCCACCGTGCACCCCGAAGCCTTCGTGGCGCCCACCGCGACGCTCGTGGGCGACGTGACCGTCGAGAAGGGCGCCTCGGTCTGGTACGGCGCCGTGCTGCGTGCCGACATCTGCTCCATCGTCGTCCGCGAGGGCGCCAATGTGCAGGACAACTCGGTGATCCATGCCGCCCCCGACGAGATGGTCGAGATCGGTCCCGGCGCCACCGTCGCGCACACCTGCGTCGTGCACGGGGCAGTGCTGGAGGCGAAGGCGCTCCTCGGCAACGGCAGCACCATGCTCGACGGATCGCGGCTCGGCGCCGGCTCGATGGTGGCCGCGGGATCGCTGGTCTCACCCGGCACCCAGCTCCCGGCCGGCGTGCTGGCCGCGGGAGCGCCCGCGCAGGTGAAGAAGGAGATCGCCGGCACCGGCGCCCAGTTCTGGGTGGACGCCAACCCGGCGTACTACGCGGAGCTGGCGCAACGGCACCGCGGCGGGGTCCGCCCCGTCGACTGATCCCTTGACGGCGAGGCCGACAACTTCTAACGTTTAACACAACGTTCTTTAGAAGGTGCGTCATGACGATCGCATTCGTCCTCTCCGGTGGTTGCAGCCTCGGAGCCGTCCAGGTCGGCATGCTGCAGGCGCTGTCAGCGCGCGGTGTACGGCCGGACCTGCTGGTGGGCACCTCCGCCGGCGCACTGAACGCCGCCTACGTCGCCGGGCACGGCGCCGGCGCGGGTGCCCTCGCCGACCTGGCCGGTGTCTGGCGAGGGCTCACCCGACGCACCCTCTTCCCCGTCCGCCCCGGAGATGCCTTCCGCATGGTCACCGGAGGCACCAACGCACTGTGCCCCGACATCGGGCTGCGCCGCGTCGTACGACGGCACCTCGCCTTCGAGCGCCTCGAGGACGCCCCGATCCCGCTCCACGTGGTCGCCACGGACTTCCTGTCCGGCCGCGAGGTGCTGCTCTCCCGCGGGGATGCCGAGAGCGCCGTCCTGGCGAGCTGCGCGGTGCCCGGCATCTTCCCCTCCGTCCACCGGGACGGCAGGCACCTGGTCGACGGCGGCCTGGCCGACAACACCGCCATCTCACAGGCCGTGGCACTGGGCGCCGACCGGGTCTACGTGCTGCCCTCCGGCTACTCGTGCGCCCTGACGATGCCGCCGCGCACGCCGCTCGGCGCCGCGGCCCACGCGATCACCCTGCTGACGCAGCAGCGCCTGGTCGCCGACGTGGACCGGTTCACCGGGGAGGTCGACCTCGTGGTGCTCCCGCCACCGTGCCCCATGCGCGTCGCCGCCATCGACTTCAACCACGCCGCCGAGCTGGTCCAGCGCGGCCGGGAGTCCGCCGCCTCGTGCCTCTCGCGCGACGGGGGACGCCGCTCTCGCCCGGCCGAGGAGGTGGCGCTGCACCCCCACGATGCGCCGGCGACCCCTGAGGCCACGCCCGCCTGAGCCGTGGACAGGGCGCGGCGCGGCCCCCACGCACGGGCACAATCAGGGCACAATGAGGTCCGGGGAGGGACCAACGGCCGGTCCCCGGCCGGCGAAGGAGTTCCCATGTTCGGCAAGCACGCGGACCAGGACAGCCGCATCGAGATGCTCGCGCGCCTGGACCGGTTCCAGGACCTCTCCGACGACGAGATCGGTCTGGTGGTCCAGAAGGCGACCTACCTGACCGTGCCCGAGCACTGGGCCCTCATGGTCGAGCAGACGCCGGCCGACAAGGCCTACCTGATCCTCGACGGCGAGGTCTCCGTCCGCAGGCACGGCGAGGAGGTCGCCCGCCTGGGCGCCGGCGAGCTCATCGGCGAGATGGCGCTGGTCAACCACAAGCTGCGCTCGGCCACGGTCGTGGCCGAGACGGCCCTCGAGGTGCTGCACTTCACCGACGAGACGGTCAGCGAGCTGGCGGACGCGATCCCGAACTTCCGCGAGGCGCTCGCGGGCGCCGCCGACGAGCGCCGCGGCTGAGGACCTGCCGCCCGGCTTGTCCGGGGTGACTACGGTTCCCGGCGTGACCGCTCCCTCGACCGGCCCGGCGGGTGCACGCGCCCGCATCCGTGCGTGGTTCCGACTGATCGCGCTTGCCGAGGCCTGCTCATGGGCGGGGCTGCTGGTCGGGATGTACGTCAAGTACGTCCCGGAGACGACGGAGCTCGGCGTGAAGATCTTCGGACCCGTCCACGGCGGCATCTTCATCGCCTACGTCCTGGTCACCCTGGTCGCCCGTACGACGTTCGGGTGGTCGCTCCGGACCACCTGCTGGGCACTCGCCTCGAGCATCCCGCCGTTCTGCACGGCGGTCTTCGAGGTCGTCGCCGACCGGAAGGGACTGCTCGGGCAGGCGCCGGAGCCGGAGCCCGCCCCGGTAACGATCTAGAAATACGCGCGACGTCCCGTATGTCCCTGCCCTGGCGGGTCTCACGGTGTCACACTGGAGGGGCCGTTCCGGCACGTGTCGCCCCGCCGCCCCGATCCCCCCAAGAGGCGGGGCGACACCTCATCCGCGTGCAGCGCTCACCCGCCCGGGTTCTCCAGCACCACGGCGAGACCCTGCCCGACCCCGATGCAGATCGCGGCCACGCCCCAGCGCTGGCCGTTCTGCCGCAGCACGTGCGCCAGCGTGCCGAGGAGACGGGTGCCGGACGCGCCGAGCGGGTGGCCGATCGCGATCGCACCGCCGCGCTGGTTGACCTGCTCGGGGTCGACGTCCCACGCGCGCACGCAGGCGAGCGCCTGGGCGGCGAAGGCCTCGTTGAGCTCCACGGCACCCACGTCCGCCCAGTCGATCCCGGCCCGGGCGAGCGCCCGGTCGGCGGCCTCGACCGGGGCGAAGCCGAAGAACTGCGGCTCGTTGGCAGCAGCGCCCCAGCCGGCCACCCGTGCCAGCGGCTCCCGGTCGAGGAGTTCGGCCGCCGCGGCGGTGCCCAGCAGGGCCCCCGACGCTCCGTCGCTCAGGGGTGAGGCGTTTCCCGCGGTGACGGTCCCGTCCGTGCGGAAGACGGGTTGCAGCGCGGCCAGCCTGTCGGCGGCAGTGTCCGGCCGGATCGACTCGTCGCGGTCCAGCGCGACGCCGGGAACAGCCACCACGTGCTCGGCGAAGAAGCCGTCGCTCCACGCCTGTGCCGCCCGCTGGTGGGACCTCAGCGCGAAGGCGTCCTGGTCCTCCCGGCTGATGCCCTCGCGCTCGCGGAGCTGCTCGGTGGCCTCACCGAGCGACACGGTCCAGGCCTGCGGCATCTCCGGGTTGACCAGCCGCCACCCCAGCGCCGTGGAGACCAGCTCCGCGCTGCCGGCCGGATAGGGCCGCTCCGGCTTGGGCAACACCCACGGGGAGCGCGACATCGACTCGACTCCGCCCACGAGGACCAGCTCCGCGTCGCCCAGCGCGACGGCCCGCGAACCGGCGATGCTCGCGTCCAGGCTGCTGCCGCACAGCCGGTTCACCGTCCCGGCCGGGACCGTCACCGGCAGACCGGCGAGGAGGCCGGCCATCCGGGCGACGTTGCGGTTGTCCTCCCCGGCGCCGTTGGCGTTGCCGAGCAGCACCTCGTCCAGTCGCTCCGGCTCGAGCTGCGGGTGACGCTCCACCAGCGTGCGCACGACGAGGGCGGCCAGGTCGTCCGGCCGGATTCCGGCCAGTGCGCCGCCGTACTTGCCGAAGGGCGTACGGACGGCGTCGTAGAGGAAGACCTGCTCCATGGCTCAGCCCTCGGGGTAGAGGTTCTGCAGCCGCACCTGCCCGCGCGCCACCATGCGCCCGTCCTCGTCGGTGAGCTCGACGACCCAGACCTGCTGGGAGCGCCCGCGGTGCAACGGCGTCGCCGCGCAGGAGAGCTCCCCCTCACTGAGCGCCCGGAAGAAGTCGGTGTTGTTGTTGACCCCGACGACCTTGCCCTTGTCGCCGAGCCAGACGGCGCCGGCGACGCTGGCCAGCGTCTCCACCACGCTGCAGTAGACGCCGCCGTGCACGATGCCGTAGGGCTGGTGGAGGTGCGGCCCGAGCGACAGCCTGCCCGCCACCTGGTCGGGCGTGACCTCGGTGAGCTCGAGGCCGAGGTGCTCCACGAACGCGCCGCTGAAGCTGCCGGTCTGGTCGCCCGGCAGTCGGGGTGGCTGCACGGTCTCTCGGTGGTCGGTCATGGCCCCCATCCTGCCCGGCACGGGAACAGCTCCTCGCCCCAGGTGCCACGCCGTGGCGCCGGAGCGAGGAGCTGTGGTTGACGCCCGGTGGGTGCGTCAGGCCCGAGGGGTCAGGCGCCGAGGTCCTTGGCGACCCGGCGGTGGGCCTCCCAGATCTCCTCGGGAAGGCCGTCGAACTGGGCGAGGTGCTCCTCGCGGAAGCCGATCTCCTGGCGCCAGCGCTCCTCGTCGATGGTGAGGATCCGGTCGAGGTCGGCGGCGTCGATCTCGAGGCCGTCGAGGTTGAGCTCCTCCTTGGCCGGAATCACCCCCACGGCGGTCGGGATGCCCTTGACCTCGCCGTTCTTGAGCTGCATCAGCCACAGCAGCGCGCGCAGGTTCTCGCGGTAGCCGGGCCACAGGAAGTGCCCGTCCTCCGGGTCCTTCTGGAACCAGTTGACGTGCGCGAAGATCGGCTGCTCCTTCGCCGAGCCGATGATCTTCAGCCAGTGCGCGGCGTAGGCACCCTCGGGGTAGGACATGAACGGCCGCATCGACATCGGGTCGTAGCGCAGGATGCCTTCCTTGCCGTCGGCAGCGAAGGTCGCCTCCGCGCCGAGCGTCAGTCCGTCGTAGACGCCCTCGGCGACGTCGGTGATGGCGCGCACCAGCGGCTCCCGGTCGCTGGTCCGGCCACCGAAGATGATCGCGTCGATCGGGACACCCTTGGGGTCCTCGAAGTCCTCGGCCACGTTGGGCACGTTGGCCAGCGTGGTGGTGAAGCGGCTGTTCGGGTGCGCCCACGGCGCGCCCTTCTCCGCCTCGGACCGCTCTGAGATGAGGTTGCCCTTCCAGTCGCGCCAGCCCGTGACGTCAGCGGGACGCTCCGGCGTCTTGCCCTCCCACCAGACCTCGTGGGTGTCCTCGTTGTAGGCGACGTTGGTGAACAGCGCCTGCGTGCCCGGAGCGATCGAGTCCAGTGCCGTCGGGTTCGTCAGCTCGTTGGTGTCCTTGGCGACGCCGAAGACCCCGTTCTCCGGGTTCATCCCGTAGAGGCGGCCGTCCTCGCCGACCCAGAGCCAGGCGATGTCGTCGCCGTAGAACTCGACGTAGTAGCGGTCGCCGAGAGCGTCCGGAGCCAGCGTCATGGCGAGGTTGGTCTTGCCCGACGCGCTCGGGAAGCCGCCGCAGATGTGGTACTTCTTCCCGGTCTCCTTGTCGGTGATCCCGAGCAGCATGAACTGCTCCACCAGGAACTTGCCGGTCGCCCAACCGTCGTACGAGCCCTGCCGGAGGCCGTGGGCGATCTTGCCGAGCAACGCGTTGCCGCCGTACGACGACCCGAAGTGCAGGATCGTGCGCTCGTCGGCCACTGTGACGAAGTAGCGCTCGTCGTCGGGAGTGCCCTGGCCGAGGTTGGGCAGGTCACCGGTCACGTGGACGGCACGGACGAAGTTGTCCGGCTCCGCCAGCTCGTTGATGTAGCTGGCGTCGACGCGGGCCATCCGGATCATGTGCAGGACGACGCAGCGGTTGTCCGTCAGCTCGACGCCGGCGGCGTACTGCTCGAGCGGCGAGCCCGGGGGCGACATGAGGTAGGGAATGACGTACATGGTCTTGCCCACCGACGCGCCGCGCATCTTGCCCTCGAGCAGGGGCTTCATCTCCGACGCCGGGCGCCAGTTGTTGTAGATGCCCTTGTCGTCAGGGTTGCTCGTGGCGACGATGGTGCGCTCCTCGGAGCGCGCGGTGTCCTTCTCGAAGCTGCGCGAGTAGTAGAGGCCGTCGCCTGCAGGCTGCAGCTCCCCGGCTTCCAGCGCCTCCTTGACCAGCCGCGCGTCGTCGGCAGCACTGACGACCTCGATGCGGTCGGCGCCGGTGACCCCCGCCCAGTGCTCGACGTACTCACGCACGTGCGGGTTGGTGAGCCCACCCTCTTCGAGCGCCTTCGCCACATCCACCATGTCTTCTACTGGCCCTTTCGATCAGGGGATGACTGGGAGTCGCCACGTCGCTGGGGCGGCACACCGGGACCGTTGCCCGGACTGAGTGAATGTAACCCTCTGCGCGCGGGGCAACCTATTGGATCGTTCAAGCGTGGACGCCGGTGCACCGGAGCCGGCCGATTGGGAGGTTCGCGCGGGCGTCCGTTAGCATGATCCGGTCCTCCGGCCGAGGGGTCGGACCAGGGCCGGCGCCTGTAGCTCAACGGATAGAGCATCTGACTACGGATCAGAAGGTTAGGGGTTCGAATCCCTTCAGGCGCGCTTCATGAGCCGCAGGCCAGCCCGCTGACCTGCGGTTTCGTGCGTACGAACCGCGCCCCGGACCCCACGGTGTAGACCACGACCGCACCGGGCGAGTCGGGGTGCGGGAGAATGGGTACCGGCGCCGCTCCGGCAGGGTCTCAGCGGCCCGACGGGCCTCTCGACGACGGGAGGCAGCAGACCAGAGGCGAGGAAACATTCGTGACAGCCGAGAGTCCGTCCCGGCAGGGGACTGGCTTCAGCCACCAAGGCCTGCTGTTCGACCGCGACGCCGAGCTGCTCACGGTGGCGATGCACATCGCCCGGGATGCCGCCGTTCGCGGGGAGCACGTCATCCTCGTCTGCAGTGACGAGCGCAACGAGCTGCTGCACGGAGCGATGCAAGGGCATGCACCGGTCACGGCCCTGACCCAGCGCGAGGTCTACACCCGCGCCGGGGCCACGGTGGACTGCCTCCAGCAGCTCGTCGCCGAGAAACTCGACCTCGGGGCGACCGGGGTGCAGGCGCTGGGCGAGGTGCCGTTCGGCGATGACCCCCGCCACTGGCGCGAGTGGGCGCAGTACGAGTCCGTGCTGAACCATGCGCTGGCCGGGCTGCCCGTCAGCAGCGTGTGCGCCTACGACATCCGGGACGTCCACCCGCTCGTGCTCGACACGGTGCGGAGCACACACCCCTACCTGCGCACCGGCGCGAGCATCGAGGCCAACGACCACTACGTGCCGCCGGAGACCTACCTGGTGGAGCTGGCCGAGCCCGTGGTCCTGGAGGTTGAGGAGTCGGACCCGGCCCTCGTGGTCCGCGACATCGACGGCGTTCGGCAGCTGCGGATGGTCCGTGAGCGCCTGAGCGAGTTCCTCGTCAGCATCGACACCGCGCTGCGCCCGGAGGCCGGCGACCGACCGCCGGCAAGCCCGCACTGGCTCGAGGCGGAGGACTTCGTGTACGCCGTGCACGAGGTGGTCAAGAACGCGGTCACCCACGGGGAGCCGCCCGCCACGGTGGAGGCGTGGGTGGCCGACCAGGACGTCATCGTGCGCGTCACCGACCACGGGAGCGGGTTCACCGACCCGTTCGCCGGCTTCAGTCGCAAGCGGACCGGGGACAGCGCCTCGGCGACGCGGATGTCGCAAGGACTCTGGCTGGCGCGCCAGCTCTGCGACGACCTCTCCTTCCGGTCCGACCAGGGCCGCTTCACCGTGCGGCTGCGCGCGACCCTCGACGTCACCGCCCCGTAGCGGGCCGGCGCGTGCAACCGGTCCCGCCTTCTGTGATCATCGACGGGTGAGCACTGACTACGGCGCTGAGCAGAGGGAGCTCCTGGAGGGCGCCGCAGGGGCGCTCTACCAGGAGGCCGTCAAGGCGGGGTCCCTGCCCGCGGACGACCCGCGCTGCGCCAAGGGACAGCCGGCGTTCGACCTGCTCTTCGACCTGGGCCTGCTCGCCTACGACCGCAAGCTGAAGTGCTGGCTACCGGTCGACCCCGCCACGGTGCAGTCGCGCGTCGTGGCGCCGATGGGGCAGCGCGCCGCAGAGCTGTTGGCCGAGTCGACCACCTGGGCCAACATGTTCACCGCGCTCGGACAGTCCTATCGGCGCTCCTCGCCGCGCGAGGCGCCGATCGTGGAGCTGCGCGGCCTCGCCAACATCGACCGGTTCATCACCGCGACCGTCGGCGATGCCGAGAAGGAGCTGCTCACGGCACAACCGGCCGGTGCCCGACCGGCCAAGGTGCTGGACACGGCGGTCGAGCGCGACGTGCGGGCGCTCAAGCGCGGCGTCCAGATGCGCACGCTCTACCAGCACTCGGCACGACGCAGCCAGGCGACCCGCGACTACGTCGAACAGGTCAAGGCGCACGGCGCGGAGGTGCGCACGCTCGACGAGTTCTTCAACCGGCTGATCGTCGTCGACCGCACGGTGGCGATCGTCCCCGGGCAGGAGGGGGACGCCGTGGCCGTGGTGATCCACGACCCGAACCTCGTCGCCTACCTGGCCGACATCTTCGAGCGGTACTGGGAGCGGGCCCGCGACTTCACCGACCGCGAGCTGACCACCCAGCGCGACATCGCCGACGACGTGCACAACATGACCGTGCGGATGCTCGTCGAGGGACACAGCGACCATGCCAGCGCCAAGCGGGTGGGCGTGAGCACCCGCACGTACGCCGGCTACATCGCCGCCCTGAAGGACGAGTACGGCGCCGACACCAGGTTCCAGCTCGGCTACGCGATGGGCCAGCAGCAGGCCCGCACCGGAAAGATCTCCCGCGCCAACGACCTGGAGTCCTGAGCCCGGCTCAGCGGCGCCGCCCCGGACAAAGAGAACGAGGGCGGAGAGGCATGCTCTCCGCCCTCGTCACACAACGAGACGGCCGGGGGGTGGCAAAGGGACTCAGCCGGGGGGTGGGACAGGGTCCGCGTCTCGTGATCGTGGGATCATCCCCAACCGGTGTCCATCATCGTCCGGCTCACCTGGTGAACCGACGACGAGGCTGCCGATGCGGGGATTGCGCTGCCGGCCAGGAGACCGGCGGCCATGAGCACCGCGGCCAGTCCCTTGGCCCAACCTGAAAACTTGTTCATTGTCGATCCTCCTGACGACCGGGGAACCGCCCTTCCCCGAGCGGGCATGCAGCAAGTGTCGCCGACGTCCTGCGCAGTTGCACCCGGAATGTCGCCTCATGAAAGTGCACTGCATCTTTCTGCAACTAGGCCAGTCGGCAGGATTGTGCAAAAAGGGACACCCGCTCGCGTGCGTACGGCTCAGCGGTCCGGCCGGCCGGCAGCCTCGGACTCCTGGTCGGCCGCACGGTCCGCCGTGACCGACTGCTCCCCTCGGGGCCGGACGCCCTCGACGAGGGTCGGGTCGGGCTGGTGGAAGTGCGCGTCGGGCAGCCACCGCTGGACGACCTTCATGGCGTCGTACCACATCGGGCCTGCGGTGGTGGAGCCGTGCGCCGCGTTGACGTACTGGCCGGCGAGGACCTGCCCGTTGAGGCTGACCCAGTGGCCCTGGCGATTGGCGCCGGCGATCATCGACGCGGTGACGAGGTTGGGGGTGTAGCCCATGAACCAGACGGCCCGGTGCTTGTCCGTGGTGCCGGTCTTCGCCGCGGAGGGCTGGTCGAGCGCGATCCCGGCCTGGTAGCCGAAGCCGCCGGGGAGCTGCAGGCCACGGAGCACCTGGTTCACCGCGTCGGCCTCTGCACGCTTGAGCACCCGGTCGCAGTCCTTGCGGACCCGCTCCAGCACCTTGCCGTGCCGGTCCCGGACGCTGGTGACCGGTCGCGGCTCGCAGTGGACACCCCGGGCAGCGAAGGTGGCGTAGGCGCCCGCCATGGCAAGGGGGTTGGTCGCCACGACGCCCAGGGTGAACGACGGCACCTGCTGGTTGTCGGGGTCGGTGAGCCGGATCCCCATCTGCTTGGCGAGCCGGTAGGGCTGGCACAGCCCGGTCCGCAGCTCGAGCTTGGCGAAGAACGTGTTCACCGACGTCCGCGTCCCGGTGTAGAGGTTGAAGACGCCCGAGCCGGTGGAGTTGTGCGGGTTCCACACCGCGTCGCTGCGCAGGTGGCCGTCGCACCCGCGGAACCGGCTTACCGGGATCTTCACCTCCGGAGGCGCCTTGATCTTCGTGGTCAGCGGGATGCCCTGCTTGATGGCGGCGGCGAGGACGAACACCTTGAAGGTGGAGCCGGCCTGGAAGCCGTTGGAGTCGCCGTACCTGGGCGGCACGACGTAGTTGATGAAGGTCTCGCCCTTCTTCGTGTCCCCGCCCATCGGCCGCGACTGGGCGATCGCGCGCACCTTGCCGGTGCGGGGCTCGACCATGGCGAGCGCACCGATCGCGCGGTCGGTCGGGCGGACGTGCTGGCGGACGGCGCGGTCGGCCGCCCGCTGCATCCGGCGGTCGAGCGTGGTGCGCACCGTGAGCCCCCCGGTGCGAAGGAGGTGCAGTCGCTCAGCGCGGGACTCGCCGAGTGCCTTGTCGTGCAGCAGGTACTCACGCACGTAGCTGCAGAACCAGGGCGCGTACGACGCCACGCAGCCACGCGGGACCGGCTTCACATGCAGGCCGAGCCCCCTGCGCTGGGCCGCATCGGCGCGCTTGGCGGAGACCTTACCGAGCTCGGCCATCCGGTTCAGTACGACGTTGCGTCGGTGCTGCGCCCGACGGGGGTGCGTCGTCGGTGCGTAGCCGCTCGGGTTCTTCACCAGCCCCGCGAGCGTCGCGGCCTGTCGCAGCGTGAGGTCGGCCGCGTGCCGGGAGAAGTAGTGCCGGGCGGCCGCCTCCACCCCGTACGCGCCGTCACCGAAGTAGGCGAGATTGAGGTAGCGCTGCAGGATCCAGTCCTTGCTGTGGTGCCGCTCGAGGGCCAGGGCGTAGCGCAGCTCGCGGAACTTGCGTTCGTAGGTCTGCGCAGTGACCGCCCGTCGCTCCTCCTCGGTGTCGGCCCGGTTGAGCCGCATCAGCTTGACCAGCTGTTGGGTCAGCGTGGACCCGCCCTGCACGGTCTCGCCGTGCCGGCGGTTGGCCATGAAGGCGCGCAGCGTGCCCTGCAGGTCGACGGCCCCGTGGTCGTAGAACCGTGAGTCCTCGATGGCGACGATCGCCTCGCGCATGACCGGCGCGACCTTCTTCAGCGGCACGGTGACCCGGTACTCGTCGTAGAAGCGCGCCAGCACCTTGCCGTGCCGGTCCAGGACCCTGCTCTGCTGGGCGAGGGGCTCCGGCGCCAGCTCCTTGGGCAGCATCGCCGTGGCCTCGGCCGCAGCGCGCGACGTCTTGCCGACCAGGCCCACGAACGGCAGCGCGAGCGCGGCCGTCAGGACGCCGATGACCACGGAGATCACGAGCATCGCGAGGAGCCGGGTCAGGACGGTCATGAGGCAGCCGTACCCGGGGCCACCGGGGTGCATGAGGCGGGAGCGGCCGTGGAGTGGACGGAGGGCCGAACCCACAGGACTGGGGTTCGGCCCTCCACGATGTCCTGAGACATCACACCGCGGAGGTGGAGGGATTTGAACCCTCGATGGGGTTGTAGCCCCAAACCCGCTTAGCAGGCGGGCGCCATAGACCGGACTAGGCGACACCTCCAGGCAGCGAGGCACAGGTTACCCACTCGCGAGCGGCCGAAGAAATCGGCTCGGCGGTGGGCCGGTGCCCGGCGGGTGTCAGCGGCGCCGGCGCGGCCTGGCGCGCGGGTCCAGGCGGCGGCGCAGCTCCTCGACGAACTCCTCCTGGTCACCCTCGATGAAGCCCACCGGCACGGTCGTCGTACTCCCGTCGCGCAGGCGGAGTACGACGACGTCGTCGCCGGACTCCGTGGCAGTGCCGAGGTCGAGCACGTCGACCCAGCGGGCGTGCGCCGTGCCGACCCCGCGGACGAAGCGGACCCGGTAGCCCTGGTCGTCGAGGCGGACGACGTACCACCGACGCACCAGCAGGAAGCCCAGCCCGAAGACGGCGAGGACGACCAGGAGGACCAGCACGCTGAGGATGTCCTGGGGGAGCCGCAGCACGGCGACCAGCACCGTCATCGCGAGCAGGACGACCGCGATCACCACCAGGGCGGCGCCCATCAGGCGAGCGCGCAGCTGCGGAGCGAGCCCGTAGTCGCGGACGCCCCGAGCGCGGTCGGCCGGAGGATTCGGTGCGGCGGAGGCGTCGGTCACGGGAGCAATTCAACTCGGCGTGGCACAGCACCGCCAAATCGGGCGACTTCGCCCTCCCCTCTTGTCCGGATTTGTGGCGTGGCTCACACTGGGAAGTCAACCTCCGTGCTCTCGGGCACGACCGGCCTCGTGGAGGTGGTGGCGATGACGACGCTGGAGCAGGCGCTGGCAGAGCTGAACGACACACTGCAGAAGGGACCCGACGCGCCCACCGGCATCTGGCGGTGGCGACTACGTCAGGGACTCTCGGCCGTGCGGGACGCGCTCGACAGCGAGCAGTTCCGGACCTGGGACGGCTGGCTCACCGCCCGGTCGCGGACCAACAACCGTGAACGGGTGCGGCTGATCGGCCGGATCTCCAGCCTCGGCCCGGCCGTGCTCGAGCGTCTCGACGCCGACTCGCTCCGCGGCGAGGTGGGCCGGCTGCTCGGCGACGTGGAGCGCTACCGGCAACGGGTGCACGACCTGATCTACGACTCGGTCGCCCTCGAGATCGGCGGCTCCGAGTAGCCACTGCGCCTGCTCCGCTGCGCCTGCTCCGCAGAGGGGGCGGGATTCGAACCCGCGGTGGGTTTCCCCACGACCGCTTTCAAGGCGGTTCCGATCGGCCACTCCGGCACCCCTCCGTGCCCGGTCACCCGGACGGGGCCAGTCTAGGGAAGGTGGCTCAGGCGTGCTCGAGGACCACGAGCACGTCGCCCTCCTGGACGACGTCACCCGGCGAGACCCGGACGTCGGCGACGGTGCCGGCGCGCTCGCTGAGCACCGGGATCTCCATCTTCATCGACTCCAGCAGGATCAGCGTGCCGCCCGCCTCGACCTGGTCGCCGGCGGCGACCGGGACCGAGAGCACGCTCGCCACCATCTCGGCCAGGACCTTCGAGGTCGTCATGCGGGCGAACGTACTCCGCCGCCAGGGTTACCCGCGCGTCACCGGCCGGACCGGTTGGCCGGAGTCAGTGCAGGGCGTGCATGCGGCCCGGCTCCGGGCGGTGCGCCGCCGCCTCCTCGTGCCGGCGGGCCCGGCGGCCGTGCGTGCCGGTCAGCGCCTGCTCGGTGCGGATCACCAGGTAGCCGAGCGCCAGCCCCACCACGATGCTGTAGAGCCCGCTGAGCAGCACCGTGCCCACCGGCGTGGCCTGGTCGACAAGGCGGGTGGCCGCCGTGGCGGTGGCCGCGACGCCGAAGGCACACACCCACCAGCCCTGCCGTCGGCGGGCCCGCGTGAAGACGCCCCACACCAGCGCCGGGTAGCCCAGCAGCGCGGCGATCGGGTGCGGCACGGCGTGCAGGTGCTCGCGGAAGCCGTCACGGAGGCCGTCGAAGAAGCCGATGAGCTCCGGCGCTCCCCAGCGTGCCAGCGCCTCGCTGTAGGCGAGGGTCACCGCGAGCACGAGCACTGCCACGCCAGCCAGCACGTAGCCCCGTCGACCGAGGCCGTGGAAGCCGGCGCCGAGCCGATAGACCAGCCCCATGGCTCCGAGGAGCGCCAACGCGAGTACGACGTACCGGAACCGGCCCACCGCCAGGGCGGCCCCCGGGCCTCCCGCGTCGGGGACGAAGCCGACGACCCCTACGGCGCCGACGGCCGCGACCAGCGTGGCGACCAGCGCCTCGCGAATGGCCAGCCGGAAGGTCGCGGCGGGCTGGGTGGCGAGCACGGCCAGCGTCCCGGCGAGCACTGCGGTGCCGACGGCGCCACCGGCGAGCAACGGCTCCCACCCCGTGGCGAAGGCGAGCGTGCTCAGCGAGCCGGCGAGGACGACCGCCCACCAGGCACGGCCGCCAGCCCGCACGGCCAGGCCCCACGCCAGCAGGGTGGTCAGGGCTCCCGCCGAGAGCTGCCGCACCAGCTCCGGGGCGTCGTCCAGCACCCGTGTCACGAGCAGGCCACCGACCGACGCGGCGATGAGGACGAGCCAGATGACCCGCGCCCACTGGGCGACCCGTGCCGCGTCGGGCCGGCGCCGGGTGCGGGCGGTGCGGCGTCGTCCGGCCGACCGGGCAGGCCGGGCGGCCCCGACCGACCTCCGGGCGCCGCCGCTGCGCCGGCGGCCGGACGTCGGGTCGGAATCGCGCACGCAGGCACCTTCCGGGTTTCTCGGATCGATGGGTCACGGGTCCAGGGACGGCTCCACGCTGACGCCGCAGGATAGCAACGCGGCCGGCCACGGACCGCGGGGTCAGAGCCTCCGGTTCGACAACGACGGGTTGCCGCGACGGGCCTCGGCGACCGCATCGAGGTCGAGGCTCGCGGAGAGCAGCTCCTCGCCCTCGCCGGCCTCCGCGACGATGTCGCCGGTGGGAGCGACGACCAGCGAGTGGCCGGTGTAGCGCGGAGCCGGCTGAGCGGCCGCCACCACCCAGCAGACGTTCTCGATCGCCCGGGCCCGGAGCAGCGTCCGCCAGTGCTCGAGCTTGCGGTCCCCCGCCACCCAGGCGGCGGGCAGCACCAGCACCTCCGCGCCGCCGGCAGCGAGCAGGCGAGCGAGCTCGGGGAAGCGCAGGTCGTAGCAGGTCATCAGGCCGAGCCGGGCGCCTCGCGCCTGCACGACCACCGGCTCGACCGGGCCGGGGTGCACGCGCTCGGACTCGACGTAGCCGAAGGAGTCGTAGAGGTGGATCTTGCGGTACGACGCCAGCTGGTCCCCGTCGGCCAGGACGAGCGTGTTGAACGGCCGAGCCGGCTCCGGGCTGGTCTCGAACATGCCGGCCACGACGGCGAGGCCGCTCGCGGAGGCGACGCGGCGCAGCTCTGCGACGAACGGGCCGTCGAGCGGCTCGGCAGCGGCCGACAGGTCACTGCCCTGCACACCGAAGTCGCGGGCGAACGCCTCGGGGAGCACGACCAGGTCGGTGGGTCCGGCCTTCTCGACGAGGTCCGGGACCTGTCCCAGCGCCTGCCTGTTCTCACCCGGCTCGAGGCCCGAGGCGTGCTGCCACAGCGCCACACGCAGCGTGCGGGTGCGGTCCTCGTCCATGTCTCCAGCCTGCCAGACGGGCATGGATCGGTCGTCACGCCGAGGCAGCGCTCTGCCACACTCCCCTCGTGGAGCCGCAGCAGACCGGAGCGGACGGCCCGGCCATCGGCGCCGTCGTGCTGGCCGGTGGCTTCGGCACCCGACTCGGCGGGGCGGACAAGGCCTCCGTCGAGATCGCCGGCAGCACGCTGCTCGAGCGGGCCATCGACGCGTTGATCGACGTTCGAGAGATCGTCGTCGTCGGCGACCCGGTGCCGACGAGCAGACCGGTCACCTTCACCCGCGAGGACCCGGCCGGCGGTGGGCCTGCGGCCGGGCTGCTCGCCGGCCTGCGCGCCTTCGCCATGGCTCCGGGGTGGGTCGTGGTGCTCGCCGTCGACATGCCGGGCGTCACGGCTGCGACCATCCGGAGGCTCTCCGCGGCGCAGCGACGCGACGGCGCGGTCCTGGTGGACGACACCGGCCGGCGCCAGCCGCTGTGCGCCGTCTACGTCACCGCCTCGCTCGAGCGCAACCGACCGTCGTACGAGGAGGAGCACGGGATGTCGATGCGCAGCCTCGTCGACGGGCTGGACCTCGGCGCCGTGCCGGCCGTGGGCATCGAGAGCCATGACGTCGACAGCTGGGCGGACCTGCGCCGGCTGCGCGAGCACCTGGACCCGGGCGCCTGACTGGGGACCACCCGATCTGACCATTTGGCCCGCTGACCTTGCGGCGCCTCGAGCGAGTAGGCAGATTGGGAGACGTGAACCTTCACGACTGGATCGACGAGCTCTGCGACGTCCTCGACATCGAGGTCGACCTGGACGAAGCGCTGGTCCTCGACGTGGCCCGTGAGGCAGCGCACAACGTGCAGCGTCCGGCCGCTCCGATCTCGACCTTCCTGCTCGGCTACGCCGCCGCACAGCACGACGGCGACATCGACCAGGTCGAGCGGCTGTCCGGCCTGACGGTCGCGCTGGCGCAGCGGTGGGAGAAGTCGGCCGACGACCTGGCTCACGAGGACGACGACCCCGAGATCGAGGAGGAGCTGCAGGACGTCGACGCCTGACCCCGGATCCGGCACGCCTTTGCTGGCGGGCTCCCCCGGCAGTCGCCTGCGCGGGCTCCTAGGCTGGCCCCATGCGAGCCGTGACCGTTCCCGAGCCCGGAGGACCCGACGCCCTGCAGGTCGTCGACCTGCCCGACCCGCAGCCCGCGCCGGGCGAGGTGGTCCTCGACGTGGTGGCGAGTGCGGTCAACCGGGCCGACACCCTGCAGCGCCGGGGCTTCTACCCGCCCCCGCCGGGCGCCTCCGAGGTGCTCGGCCTGGAGTGCTCCGGCCGGATCCGTGCCGTCGGCGAGGGCGTCGAGGGCTGGTCCGTCGGTGACGAGGCCTGTGCCCTGCTGGCGGGCGGGGGGTACGCCGAGCAGGTGGCGGTCCCGGCGGGACAGCTGATGCCGGTGCCGGCGGGCATGGACCTCGCGACGGCGGCGTCCGTACCCGAGGTGGCCTGCACCGTGTGGTCGAACCTCTTCATGGTCGCCGGCCTGCGGCCTGGCGAGCGGCTGCTGGTGCACGGCGGGGCCGGTGGCATCGGCAGCTTCGCCATCCAGCTGGCCACTGCCCTCGGCGCCAGGGTGTTCGCCACGGCCGGCTCCGACCAGAAGCGGGCCCGCTGTGAGTCCCTCGGCGCGGAGCGAGCCATCGACTACCGCGACGAGGACTTCGTCGAGATCCTCCAGAAGACCGGTGGTGCCGACGTCATCCTCGACAACATGGGCGGCAAGTACCTCGCTCGCAACGTCGACGCCCTCGCAACCGAGGGCCGCCTGGTGATCATCGGGATGCAGGGCGGGACGAAGGCTGAGCTCGACATCGCCACGCTGCTCCGCAAGCGCGGCGCCGTGGTCGCCACCTCCCTGCGGAGCCGCCCGGTCGCGGAGAAGGCCGCCATCTGCGCAGCGGTGCAGGAGCACGTGTGGCCGCTGTTCACCGAGGGCCGGATCGACCCGTCGGTGGGGGCGGAGTTCGGCCTCGACGACGTCGCCGGCGCACACGCGCTGATGGAGAGCGGCGAGCACAGCGGCAAGATCCTGCTCCGCATCGCCTCCTGACCGGGTTCTCGTCCGGGTGGTTACGCTGGCGTGCATGTCCTCCCAGCAGCCCGACCAGCCGACCGATCCACGCGTCGTCATCGTCGACCCCGAGGGGCAGCCCGGTGTCACGCACGAGGACGACGACCAGACGGCCACCGACCCCACCAGCCTGGTCGAGGAGCCGGCTAAGGTCATCCGGATCGGCCGGATGATCCAGCACCTCCTCGAGGAGGTGAAGTCCGCGCCGGTCGACGAGCCGGGCCGGACCCGGCTGGCGTCCCTGCTGCACGCCTCGATCACCGAGCTCAAGGAAGGCCTGGCACCCCAGCTCGACGAGGAGCTGGACCGGCTGGTTGCGCCCTTCGAGAGCGAGACACCCACCGAGTCCGAGCTCCGGATCGCCCAGGCCACCCTGGCCGGCTGGCTGGAGGGCCTGTTCCACGGCATCCAGTCGGCGATCTACACCCAGCAGATGGCCGCCCGCGCGCAGCTGGAACAGATGCGCGCCCTGCCGCCGGGCGTGATGGAGCAGATGCGCCGCCAGGCCGGCCAGGCCGACGACCCCGGGGCCGCACTCGCCGAGCAGTCCGACCGCAGCTCGGGCGGCATGTACCTCTAGTCGCTGGCCAGGGGCGCTCAGCCGGGCAGCGGCCCCCCACCCCGGCGACTGCTCCACCAGGCGGCGCCAGCCGTCAGGACCAGTGCGCCACCGCCGATCCAGACCCACCACCAGTGTCCGTGCCCCGGCTCGTCCAGCAGGGACTCGTCCACCGGGACCGGGTCGTGCGGCGGGCCGGTGATCCGCTCGAGCCGATCGTCCAGCTGTGCCGTCGACGCCGTGGTCCCACCGCAGAGCGAAGCGGTGATCCGCCCGCGGTGCATCCCTTCGACGAAGAACGCGTAGTTGTGCCCGGTCTGGAGGAGGTCGAGCCCGCACGCCGCTCCGCTGGCGGGTGTGAGCACCTTCTCGCGCGATCCCAGCTCGCCCTTGTAGACCCGGGCGAAGTCCACCGCCACGGTCGTCTGCTTGGCGCCCTCGCTGATCCACGCCACCGCGCCGACACCGATGCTGTCGGCGTGCCGGACCTGCTCGGCCAGCGGTCGGGACGCGCAGCTGCACGCGATCGCCGGCGACGGGGCCAGCACCAGGGCGGCGAGGACGATCACGCCCGCAGCCAGGAACCGCACCGGCATCATGTCCCCCTTCCGTCGGGTCCGTCCTCAGCGTCCGAGTATCCGCTCCAGTACGACGGCCACGCCATCGTCGTCGTTCCCCGGGGCGACATCGTCGGCGGCGGCGAGGACAGTGGGATGCGCGTTGGCCATGGCATAGGACGTCCCGGCCCACTCCAGCATCGGCAGGTCGTTGGGCATGTCGCCGAAGGCGACCACGTCCTCGGCCCCGACGCCGCGCTCGTCGGCGAGCAGGGCCAAGGTGGAGGCCTTGGTGACACCGCGGGCGCTCATCTCGAGCAGCGTGCCCGCCGAGCTCCACGTCGTCTCCACCAGATCCCCGACCAGCTCGTCGGCGGCGTCCCAGAACTCCTGCGGGGAGAGCTGCTCGTGCCGGGCCAGGATCTTCACCACCGGCTCGCGGTCCGACAGCAGGTCCTCGAGGGCGCCGCGGCGGCTGCCGTCCGGGACGGGGTAGCGCTCGAGGAAGTCGTCCTCCAGGCCGATGCCGGCGAGCGTCTCGACGGCGAAGGCGGAGCCGGGGATCGCGGCGCGCAGCCGGTCGGCCACCTCCACCGCCGTCTCGGGCGCGAGGCCGCGCACCTGCAGCGGACGGTCGCGGCCGACGTCCCAGACCAGTGCGCCGTTGGAGATCACCGCCTGCCCGTGTCCTCCGACGTGGTGGAAGACCTCACGCGCCCAGCGCAGCGGCCGTCCGGTCACAAAGACCACGTCGATGCCGGCGTCCTCGGCGGCGTCCAGCGCCCGACGGGTGCGGTCGCTCACCGTGCCGTTGGACCGGACCAGGGTCCCGTCCAGGTCGGTGGCGACCAGCCGCACGGTCATTCCCCCGGCCGGTCCTCGGGCCGGTTGACCGGTCGCGCCATCACGAGGTTGCCCTCCTCGTCGGAGCCGCGCAGCTCGGTGAAGCCGCACTTGGCGAGCACCCGGACGCTGGCGCGGTTGTCGGGAGCCACGGAGGCACGAACCCGGGTGCCGACGTGGTCGGTCTCGCGCAGCAGCCCGCGCAGCGCCTCGGTGGCAGCACCGTGGCCGCGGGCCTCCGCCACCAGGCCATAGCCCACCTCGGCCTCGGGCACGCCATCGTCCGCCGGCTCGGGCGGTCCGAAGAAGCCGATGGAGCCGCAGACCAGGCCGTCGACGGCACGCACGATGTGTCGCGGCCCCCAGGTCAGCACGTCCGGTGCTGCGTCCGCGCGAATCATGGAGACGGCGTCGAGGTCGTCCGGGCGGGGGTAGTCGGGGTGCCACTCGGGGCCGCGACGGCCCTCGCGCATCCCGGCAGCCTCGTCGGGCGTGACCAGTGGCAAGCGCAGCCGCCCGGTCGTGACGACGGGGGGAAGGCTCGTCGCGGTGCCGGCGCGCCCGTGCGTCATCAGGCGCCTTCCGAGAACCAGCGGCGCAGCTCGACGGCCGCCCCGTCGTCGTGGACCGTGTCGGTGACGAAGTCGGCGGCCGCCCGGACCTCCTCAACGGCCTGGCCCATCGCCACGCCTCGGCCGGCCCAGCGCAGCAGCTCGATGTCGTTGCGCCCGTCGCCGATGGCGAGCACGTCATCCTGCTCGACACCGAGCTCGCGGGCGACGTACTCGACGCCGTACGCCTTGCTGATGCCCACGGGTGCCAGGTCGAGCCACGCCGTCCAGCCGACGACGTAGTCGGTGCCGTGCAGGCCGAGCTCGGCTGCCAGGGCGACGAAGTCCTCGGCGGTGGCGTCGGGGTCCCGGATGATCACGCGACTGACCGGCTCCCCGACGATCTGGTCGATCTCCGCCTCGATCATCTCGCCGGAGAGCTCGCCCGGCGGGAACGGCTTGTTGAGCCGGTAGCCGACCCCGCGCTCCTCCACCGCGACCATCGCGCCGGGGTGGTGCTCGAGCACCTGGCGGACCGCTTCGCTGGCGTCGAAGGTCTCCTCGTGCACGACCTCGAGCGGCGGGTAGCGGAAGATCACCGCGCCGTTGGAGGCCACCACCCAGAGACGGTCCTCCGCCGCGGGCACGCGACCGTCCGTCGTGCGCGGGATCCCGAGCAGGTCGGCGATGCGGGTGATGCCGTGCGGTGACCGGCCACTGGCGAGGACCACGTGCGTCCCGGCGTCGAGGGCCGCGTGCACGGCGTCGTGGAGGGCCTGCGGGATCTGTTCGTACGGCGTGTCCGCGCCCTCGACCCATTTCAGCAGGGTGCCGTCGATGTCGAGGGCGACCAGCCTGGGCGTCCAGCCGGGCGCCTGCTCCGGGACCGGCGTCTGCTCAGCCGCCATGGACCGGCTCCAGCACCTCGCGACCGAGGAACTTCTGCAGCGCCTTCGGCACCCTGACCGATCCGTCGGCCTGCTGGTGGGTCTCCAGGATCGCCACGATCGCCCGCGGGATCGCGGTGAGCGTCCCGTTGAGGGTGGCGACGGGCACGGTGTGGCCCTGCTGCCGGGTGCGGATGTCGAGACGGCGGGCCTGGAAGTCGGTGCAGTTGGAGGTGGACGTGAGCTCGCGGTAGCGGCCCTGGGTGGGGATCCACGCCTCGCAGTCGAACTTGCGGGCGGCGCTCAGCCCCAGGTCACCGGCAGCGGTGTCGATCACCCGGTAGGCGAGCTCGAGCTTGTCGAGGAAATCCTTCTCCCACTGCAGCAGCCGCTGGTGCTCCGCCTCGGCCTGGTCGAGGGTCGTGTAGACGAACATCTCCACCTTGTCGAACCAGTGCACCCGGATGATGCCGCGGGTGTCCTTGCCGTGCGAGCCGGCCTCCTTGCGGAAGCAGGGGCTGAACGCGGCGTAGCGGCGCGGCAGCGTCTCGGCGTCCAGGATCTCGTCGGAGTGGTACGCCGCCATGGCGACCTCCGAGGTGCCGACGAGGTAGAGCTCCTCGCCGTCGATGCGGTAGACGTCGTCGGCGGCCTGGCCGAGGAAGCCGGTGCCCTCCATGGCGCGGGGCTTCACGAGCGCGGGAGCGATCACCTGGGTGAAGCCGGACTCGCGGGCCTGCTCCATGGCGAGATTGACCAGCGCGAACTCGAGCTCGGCGCCCACACCGGTGAGGAAGTAGAAACGGGCGCCGGAGACCTTGGCGCCGCGCTCCAGGTCGATCGCGCCCAGCAGCCTGCCGAGCTCCACGTGGTCGCGCGGCTCGAAGCCCTCGGCGGCGAAGTCGCGCGGGGTGCCGACCTCCTCGAGAACGACGTAGTCGTCCTCCCCGCCGGGCGGGGCCTGGTCGGCGGCCGGGTTGGGCATCGCCAGCATCGCCTCGCGCCACGCCTGCTGGGCCTGGTCCTGCGCGGCCTCGGCCGCCTTGACGTCCGCGGAGAGGTCCTTGGTGCGCGCCAGGAGCTGCTGCTTCTCCTCGCCCTGGGCCCGCGGGATGAGCTTGCCCAGCTGCTTCTGCTCGGCGCGCAGGTGCTCGAACTCCGCGATGGACTGGCGGCGCGCCTCGTCGGCGGCCAGGGCGGCGTCGACCGGATCGGTGGAGAGCCCGCGCTTCTCCTGGGCGGTGCGCAGGGCATCGGGGTTCTCGCGGAGGAGCCGTGGGTCGATCACCCGATCAGCCTATCGAGGCTGGGCGACAGGTTTTCCGCCCCTCGTCAGGCTCGGGGACCGGAGGTGATCAGGCTCGGGGACCCCAGGTCGGGGCGCGGGCGGTCGCTGCGTCGTACGGCATAATCCGCGCAGTGATCGAGACTCCGCGCCAGCGCTGGACCGTGCTGTCCTGGGCGCTGCTGTGCTCGGTCCTCTTCGCCGTCATCGCGGTCCTGGTCGCGGTCGACTGGCAGCCCCTGGAGGACCTGGACCGCGAGGCCGGGCAGTGGCCGTTCCAGATGACCTCCGACCACCAGACGCTGCAGACCTTCTGGGTCTGGCTCGGCCGCCTCACCGACACGGTCGCGATGACCTCGGCCACCGTCGTGGCTGCGGTGCTGCTCTTCGTCCGCAACCACCGGCGGGCAGCCGCGTGGCTGGTCGTCCTGATGGTGCTGGAGTTCCTCACCTTCACGGGACTGAAGCTCCTCATCGCACGGGAGCGGCCGGTGTGGGACAGCCCGATCCAGGTCCTCAAGACCTACTCGTTCCCGTCCGGGCACGCCACCTCGATCTCCGCCGCGATGGGCATCGCGGTGGTGCTCACCGTCATGCTGGTCCGGCGCCGGGGCATCCGGCGCCTGGTCATCGCCGTCGCCGTCGCGCTGGCGGTGCTCGTGGCCGCGGACCGGATCTTCCTCGGGGTGCACAACCTCTCCGATGTCACGGCCGGGCTGCTGCTGGGCTCGGGCATCGTGCTGTGGTCGTTGCTCCTCTTCGACCCGCGGCCCCGCTCCATCGCGCTCGCCAACGAGCCGCTGCCCGAGGCGCTCGAGGCCACCAGGACGCGCACGGTCGCCGGCATCCTCAACCCGATCAAGGTCGACGACCCGGCCGGCTTCCGGGCGATGGTCGACAAGATGGCGGAGGAGTCCGGCTGGGAGAAGGTGCTCTGGTGGGAGACGACCGTGGCGGACACCGGCTACCGAATGGCTCACGAGGCAGCCGTCGCGGGCGTCGACCTGGCTCTCGCGATCGGCGGTGACGGCACCATCCGGGCGGTGTGCGAGGAGCTCGCCGGCACCGGGATCCCCGTCGGCATCGTGCCGGCCGGGACGGGCAACCTGCTCGCCCGCAACCTCGACATCCCGCTCTACCTCCGTGCCGCCGTCGACGTCGGCCTGAACGGTCAGGACCGGGCCATCGACATGGTGAGCGTGTCGGGCGACGAGATGGAGGACGCCACCTTCCTGGTGATGGCCGGGATGGGCTTCGACGCCGCGATCATGGAGGGCGTCAACGAGGAGGTCAAGAAGCGGATCGGCTGGCTCGCCTACGTCTGGTCGGCGCTGAAGGCCCTGATGTTCCCGGTCATCCGCGTCGAGATCTCGGTCGACGGGTCGCCGTTCACGACGCACCGGGCGCGGACGATCGTCATCGGCAACGTCGGCCATCTCCAGGCCGGGATGCCGCTGATCCCCGACGCCACCATCGACGACGGACACCTCGACGTCGTCCTGCTCTACCCGCGCCGGTTCCTGTCCTGGCTGCCGCTCGCGGCCCGGGTCCTGACCCGGGACAAGCGCACCGACGAGACGATCACCCGGATGACCGGCCGACGGGTCGTCGTACGCACCAGTGCGGCCGCGCCGCGACAGCTCGACGGCGACCTGATCCAGCCCGGCAAGGAGCTCGTCGCGGAGTGCGTGCACGGCCGGCTGCTCGTCCGCGTCCCGCGCTGAGGCCGCCCGAGGAGGATCGATGAACGCACTGACCCCGCTCGCCATCCGCATCGGTGGACTCCCCTGGCTGCCGCGGTTCCTGCGGCAGATCACGACCGTCGACAAGCTGATCCAGCGGATCACCCGCGGCCGGTGGTCGCTGCTCCGGCTCGCCGGGCTGCCCGGGCTGATGCTCACGGTGGCCGGGCGCAAGTCCGGTCTCCCCCGCTCGACGCCGGTCCTGTTCGTCCCGTACGGCGACTCCCAGCTGGTGGCCGGCTCGAACTTCGGTGGCCCCAAGCAGCCGGTGTGGGTCGTCAACCTGCGCGCTGCCGGGCGGGCCACCGTGACCGTCGACGGCACCTCCCGCGACGTCGTGGCCCACGAGCTCGCCGGCGAAGAGCGCGAGGCCGCGTGGGCGCAGATGCTGCAGACCTGGCCCAACTACGCGAAGTACGCCGAGCGCACCAGTCGGGTCATCCCGGTCTTCCGGCTCGATCCCGCCCGCTGAAGGGCGGGAGGCGTGCCGGTCAGGCCGGGCGGGCGGCGTCGACCGCTTCCTGCTCCTCCGGCGACAGCTGCTGGCCGCACGTCCACCCGGTGATCTGCTTGGCATAGCTGCGGGCGTCGTTGCGGCCGTGGATCGAGGTGAGCACCGAGCCGTTGCCGTGGTCGTCGAGGAGTGCGAGCGACCAGGAGAGGTGACCACCCATGTCCCCGAAGGCGTCGTAGCGGACGACCGCGAGGTGCTTGAGCGCGTGCGCGTTCTCCGCCCGTAACGCCGCCACCTCCTGACGGAGTGCGTGCGCGTCCTCGGGCAGGTCGGCGGCCGCTTCCTCGTGGCGCCGACGCCGGCGGCGCGCCTCCGTCGCCCTGAGCAGCGCGAGCGCCGACATCGCCGTCGCGGCGAGCGCGAGCAGCAGGGCGACGACGGACAGGACGGTGCTCACGTCGGCCGATCCTAGGCAGTCGGACCGCCCACGCTGCGCAGGCGCGGCGGCCAGGACCCTGCGCGCGTGGGAAACTGGCGCCCGTGACCGCAGGACGCATCGCCTACCAGGGAGAGCCGGGCTCGAACTCCCACATGGTCTGCAAGCAGGCCTACCCCGGCTGGGAGTACCTGCCCTGTGCCTCCTTCGAGGATGTGTTCGCAGTGACCGAGGGCGGCGACGCCGACCTCGCGATGATCCCGATCGACAACTCCATCGCCGGGCGCGTCGCCGACATCCACCACTTCCTGCCGACGTCGACGCTGCACATCATCGGCGAGCACTTCCTGCGGATCCAGTTCAGCCTGCTCGGCGTGCCGGGTGCGACCCTCGCGTCGGTCCGGACCGTGCACAGCCACGTGCACGCCCTGGGCCAGTGCCGCAAGGTGATCCGGCACCACGGCTTGACGCCGGTGATCTCGGGCGACACGGCGGGGGCCGCCCGCGAGGTCGCCGAGGCCGGCGACCCGACCCAGGCAGCGATCTCGCCGCCGCTCGCCGCGGACATCTACGGACTGCAGGTGCTGCAGGCCGACGTCGAGGACGAGGCCCACAACACCACGCGGTTCGTCGTGCTCTCCCGCGACTTCGTGCAGGCCGAGCGCGGCAACGGCCCCGTCGTCACCAGCTTCATCTTCAACGTCCGCAACCTGCCCGCAGCGCTCTACAAGGCCCTCGGCGGCTTCGCCACCAACGGCGTGAACATGACCAAGCTGGAGAGCTACATGGTCGGTGGCCACTTCGCCGCCACGCAGTTCCTCGCCGAGGTCGACGGCCACCCCGAGGACACGTCGGTGCGCAACGCCCTCGAGGAGCTGGCGTTCTTCACCACGGACATCAAGATCCTGGGCATCTACCCCGCCAGCCCGTTCCGCGCGGACTGACGTCCCCGGGCCTGCCGTCAGTCGTCGGAGGGCGGGTTCTGCATGATCGCGAACATGCCGCCCTGGGGGTCGGTGAAGAAGCCCATCCGCCCGACGCCCGGCACGTCGAAGTTGGGCGCCACGACCTGGCCGCCGAGCTCCTGCACGCGCGCAGCGGTGGCATCGGCGTCCACCACGTTGAAGTAGACGTTCCAGTGCGGCGGCACCTGCTCGGCCATCGGCGGCATTGTGCCGCCCACCACGCGGCCCTCCACGTCGGTGAGGCAGGTGTAGGAGCCGTCGGGCATCTCCATCTTCTCGGCACCCATCCCGACGACCGTGCGATAGAACTCCAGCGCCCGGTCCACGTCGGGACTGACCAGCTCGTTCCAGATCGGCGCTCCCGGCTCGTTTGCCCGCTCGGTCCCGATGGTGGCGCGCGGCTGCCACAGGTTCACCCGGGCGCCCGTCGGGTCCTTGATCGCGGCCATCCGGCCCAGCTCCATGACGTCGAAGGGGCCGGCTTCGACGTCGCCGCCCGCAGCCTGCACCTTCGCGGCGGCACCGTCGACGTCCTCGACGGTGAGGTAGACGCCCCAGAACGCCGGGTGCCCCTCCATCCCGGGCATCTGGGGACTGATGCCGCAGACGGCGTCGCCCTGCAGCCGGCCCATCAGGTAGACGCCACCGCCGGCCTCCTCGGGCAGCGGGTCCTCGCTGATGTCCCAGCCGAACACGTCGGCGTAGAACTGGGCGGAGGCGCGCTGGTCCGGGGTGACCAGCTCGACGTAGCTGGGTGTGCCCTGGACGTAGGTCTCGATCTTCGGCATGTCTTCTCCTCGCGATCACGACCCCGCAGAGCAGTCCAGCACCGACGGGTTGCCCCTGCCAAGACTTTTCTCCGGGTTGCTCCGCTGCGGCTCCCGAGTGCCGGGTGCCACCCCCGGCCAGCGCCGTCCCCCACCAGCACCTAGGTTGGCGGGGTGGACCTTGCCGTGCTCGCGCTCACCTTCGGCGCCATCTTCGTCGTGGAGCTGCCGGACAAGACTTTCATCGCCGCGTTGGTGCTCTCCACCCGCTACAAGCCGCTGATGGTGTGGATCGGCGTGGGCCTGGCGTTCCTGGTCCAGACCGTCATCGCCGTCTCGGTCGGCCATGCGGTGAGCCTGCTGCCGGACGAGCTCGTGAAAGGCGTCGCTGCCGCGATCTTCCTCGTCGGCGGGATCCTGCTGCTGCGCGAGGCACCGAAGGCGGACGCCGAGGAGGCGGGGACGGAGGAGGAGTACGCCGCCAAGGCGACCGAGTCGCGGACCGGCCTGAAGGCGGTGGGCGCCTCCTTCCTGGTGCTCTTCGCCGCTGAGTGGGGCGACCTCTCGCAGCTGCTCACCATCAGCCTCGTCGGGAAGTACCACGAGCCGGTGAGTGTCTTCGTCGGCGCGTGGGGCGCGCTCCTGGCGGTCTCCGGGCTCGCCTGCCTCGCCGGACGCTTCCTGCTGCGGCACATCAGGCTCTCGGTGATCCACTACATCGGTGCAGCCGTGTGCTTCCTGCTCGCCGGGCTCACCGTCGTCGAGCTGGTCGGCTGACCCCGGTGCAGACCGTGCGGCGTCTCGAGAGGCGGACACCGGGAGATATCGTTCCGGCATGACCCAGGCCACGACGCCGGCCATCGGAGCGACCAGCGAGGTCGGCCGGCTGCGCACGGTGATGCTGCACCGCCCCGGACCGGAGCTGAAGCGCCTCACCCCTCGCAACAACGACAGGCTGCTCTTTGACGGCATCCCCTGGGTCACCCGGGCGCAGGAGGAGCACGACGCCTTTGCCGACGCCCTGCGCAGCCGCGACGTCGAGGTGCTCTACCTGATCGACCTGCTCACCGAGACCCTGGCCGAGGACGAGGCCCGCAGTGTCGCCATCGAGTCGGCCCTCGACAGCCTGCACCTGGGCGACACGCTGCGGCACTACCTGCGGGGCGCGATGACCGGGATGGCGCCGCAGCAGCTCGCCCTCACGCTCACGGCCGGCGTCCGCAACGACGAGGTGCGGGGCGGCTTCGGCCTGGTCACCTCCCTGCTGGCGGCCGACGACTTCCTCATCGACCCGCTGCCCAACCTGCTGTTCACCCGCGACTCCAGCGTGTGGATCGGCGACCGTGTCGCGATCACGTCGCTCGCGATGCCGGCACGGGCGCGGGAGACACAGCTGACCGAGCTGATCTACCAGCGGCACCCACGGTTCGCCGGGGTGGAGTCGATCCACGGCTGGCACCACGAGTACGTCGAGGGCGGCGACGTCCTGCTGATGTCCCCCGGCGTCATCGCGATCGGCGTCGGTGAGCGTACGACGCCCGCGGGGGCCGAGCGGCTCGCCCGCCAGGTCCTCGAGAGCAACCTCGCGCACACGGTGCTCGCGGTGCCGATCACCCAGGAGCGGGCCACGATGCACCTCGACACGGTGTGCACCATGGTCGACGTCGACAAGATCGTGATGTACCCCAACGTCGCAGATCAGCTCCGCGCGCACGCCGTGACCCTGGCCGAGCCGGGCCGGCTGCACGTCGCCGGTGCCGAGCCGTTCCTCGTCGCGGCCGCCAAGGCGATGGGCATCGACACGCTGCACCAGATCGACACCGGCCTGGACCCCGTGACGGCCGAGCGCGAGCAGTGGGACGACGGCAACAACACCCTGGCCATCGCGCCTCGGGTGGCGGTGGCCTACGAACGCAACATCGAGACCAACACCCGCCTCGAGCAGGCCGGGATCGAGGTGATCGCGATCGCCGGGTCGGAGCTCGGGTCCGGTCGGGGCGGCCCCCGCTGCATGTCGTGCCCGATCCTCCGCGAAGAGATCGGCTAGGAGGGCGGCGGTGCTCGGGACGATCCTCGCGCTCGGCGGTGGCGGCTTCTCCATGGAGCCGGAGAACCCGCTGCTCGACGACTACCTGCTCTCGCTGTCCCGCTCGTCCGGCCGGCCGCGCATCTGCTTCGTCCCGACGGCCAGCGGCGACGCGGACGGCTACGTCGAGCGGTTCGAGGAGGCTTTCGGCGACCGGGCCGAGACCTCGGTGCTGCGGTTGTTCCGCCGCACCGAACCCGAGCTGCGCGACTTCGTGCTCGACCAGGACATCGTCTTCGTGGGCGGCGGCAACACCGTGAGCCTCCTGGCGGTGTGGCGCAGCCACGGGCTCGACCGGGTCCTCGGCGAGGCGGCCGCGGAGGGCGTCGTACTGGCTGGCATCAGTGCGGGGATGAACTGCTGGTTCGAGGCGTCGGTGACCGACTCCTACGGCGTCGATCGGCTCGACCCGCTGCTCGACGGGCTCGGCCTCCTCGCGGGCAGCGCCTGCCCGCACTACGACGGCGAGGAGCAGCGCCGGCCCTGCTACCGCGAGTTCGTCGGCAGCTCGAAGCTGCCCGGTGGCTATGCCGTCGACGACGGCTGTGCCCTGCTGTTCCGGGACGGCGAGCTGGCGACGGCCGTGTCGTCGCGTCCGCAGGCGGGCGCCTTCCGGGTCGAGCTGAGCGACAACCGCCTCGTCGAGGAGCCGCTCGAGGTGCACTACCTCGGCAGCTGACGTGGCAGCTTACGCTCCGCCATCGCTGAGGACGTCCTACGAGCTGGCTGCTCTGACGACCTGGACGCAGGACGTCCCGCGGAACCGCGCTGCCAAGGGCCGATCGCCCTGCAGAATTGGGAGCCCGGCCGATGTCGACGGGGGATGCAACAACGACCGGGCGTGGCAAATCTAGGCGACCGGATGACGGCAGACAAGCACCTGCTTGAACATTTTCGAAACGGACTTTGCAGTTTCGTTTCTCAAAGTCTGGAGGTGTCAGCGAAGGGTCAGCTGACGGCTGGCGAGGCCGGCGCGAGTGCCCCGTTCCTCCCCGGTGAGCGGTCTCCCGGAGGCCAGCTCGGCCTGCAGCGCCTCGGCGATCTCCGCCACCGGCCCGGCCAGATCCGCCGCCTCCGTGCCGACCGGGACGTCCCACACCGGCACGAGGAGGCCGAGGGCGCGGAACATCCCGATGAGCCGACCGCCCTCGACGAGGTTGTCGGAACCGGCGTGGTGCAGGCGGGCCAGTGCGTCGAGGAGGGCGTCCTCGTCCTCCGGCATCACCCAGCGCAGGTAGGCGTGATCACCCACGGTCGTCAGGTAGGCCGCGCGCTCCCCCGACAGCCGGACGGTGGGCGCGGCCGCAGCGTTCGCCTGCTCGAGGGCCGCCGCCATCGATCCGTCCTCGTCGACGTCGGCCACCCAGAAGTCGAAGCCCTCGTGGACCGTCACCTCGCCGGTCTCCTCGACGAGGTCCTGCAAGCGGGGCCCGTCACCGGGGTCGGCGGTCAGGCCGATGACGCTGCCGGGGTCCGCCTCGAGGGCCTCCTGGAGCACCGCGGCGAGGTCGCGCGAGGGGTCGCCGTACGCGTGCTGCACCTGCAACCCCAGCCACACCGTTCCGTCCGGCCGCACCAGCGCCGGAGCGGCCGCCGGGAGCAGCGAGCAGAGCAGCACGTCGCGGTCGGCATCGCGCAGGCGCAGTGGCGCGGTCGCCGACGGCACGAACTCACGCAGGGCGACCAGGTCGCACTCGGCGCCCAGGCCTGCGAACGGTCGGCGCACGTAGGCGGTGGCCCCGCCGTCCTTGCCGCCGTGGCAGTTCCGGTAGCGCCGCCCCGAGCCACAGGGGCAGGGCTGGCGTGGGCCGACCTCCCCGGGCGCCGCCGTCTGCTCGGCACGGGCGTTGACGCGCGATCGCTTCCCCATGCCGCCAGAGCGTAGTGGGCCGGTCAGCGGCCGCCGGCGGCGACCAGCGCGCCGAGCGGCACCAGCGCGTGGACCGTGTTGCGGTGCAGCTCCCGGTCGACCCACCACCGCTGCACGAGCGCGCTGACGATGTTGAGGCCGCGGCCTCCCTCCGCGCGCGTGCCGACGGAGCGCTCCTGGGGCACCGACGTGCCGCCGCCGTCACTGACGGAGAGCACCAGGGCGCCGCGGTCGCGGTGCCAGCGCACGAGCACGTGGCCGGGGTCGATGGGTCGGGCGTGGCGTACGGCGTTGCCGACCAGCTCGGTGGCGACGAGACGGGCGTCCTCGATGTGCTCGCTGGAGCAGCCCTGCTCCCGCATCCACGACTGCAGCGCACGCCGGACCAGTCCGGCGCTGGTTGGTGCGAAGGGCAGGGTGAGAGTCACCGCTCCTGGCTGCGCCGCAGCAGGGTCTGACGACATGGGTTCTCCGGGCGATGGACGCTCTTTCGCCCCTCACTATGCCCGTGAAGGCGGGGATCAAACCTCACGAATCCAGATAGGCGAGCGTGCCACCCGGCCGATCGGTGATCAGCGCCTCCACGCCGAGCTCGAGGCACAGGTCGATGTCAGCGGTGTCGTTGACCGTCCAGCAGTGCACCCGGGTGCCGTGCGCACGGAGCCTGCGAACCAGCTCGGGGTGCCGCCGCACCAGCGCGATGCCGGGGCCGGCGATCCAGTCCGGCTCGGCCACCGGGCGAGCCCGTGCCCACTCCGTCGGGCCGTCGACGAGGAACACCAGGTCGAGGCCCGGTGCGAGCCGGCGGATCCGCCGCAACGCCACCCAGGAGAAGCTCATCACCCGCGCCGGTGAACCAGGACCGGCCCAGCCGAAGTCATCGAGGAGCTCGACGAGGCGACGCTCGACGAGTCCGGCGTACCGGGTCGGGTGCTTGGTCTCGATCGCGAGCTCGACGCGTCGGTCGTAGTCCGCCGCCATCTCGAGGAGCCGGCGCAGAGTGAGCACCTTGTTGTACTCCGGGTCGGAGTCGGGAGTCTCGTCGTCGAGGTCCGCCCACGGGTGCTTCCAGCTGGCGAAGTCGAGCTCCTCCAGGTCCTTGAGCTCCATGGTGGACACCAGGCCCTTGCGGGCCGCCGTACGACGCGTGCTGCGGTCGTGCACGCAGACGAGGTGCCCGTCGGCGGTGAGCCGGACGTCGCACTCGAGGGCGTCGGCGCCCTGGTCCAGTGCCGTGACGTAGGC
>DASSOK010000043.1:0-19280 GCA_035700665.1 Marmoricola sp. | reverse complement strand
GAGACTGAGTTGAGCCCGGAGGCAGGGGAGGGGCATGCTGTGCGCATGCAGTGCCAGATTCTCGATCGAATTCTCGTACGCACGGACGCGTGAGCACCCCGGGCCCAGCCTGAACGCACACGCGTCGTCCCCTCGCTGCCGTTCCGGCCGAGGGGTTTTTTGTTGGATCAGTGCAGCAACGCAAGCCAGATGAGGTGGGACGGATGAGCGAGCCGAAGCCGGGACCCGGCGGGACCGCGGCGGCGCGGGTCACGCCCGGTGACCGACCGGTGGCACCGGAGGAGGTCACCGGCGCGCAGAGCCTGGTGCGGTCGCTGGAGTCCGCCGGCGTCACCGACATCTTCGGGATCCCCGGCGGCGCCATCCTGCCGGCCTACGACCCGCTCTTCGACTCCGAGCAGATCCGGCACATCCTGGTCCGGCACGAGCAGGGCGCCGGCCATGCCGCCCAGGGCTACGCCGCCGCCAGCGGCCGGGTGGGCGTCTGCATGGCCACCAGCGGGCCGGGCGCGACCAACCTGGTCACCCCGCTCGCCGATGCGCACATGGACTCCGTCCCCCTCGTCGCGATCACCGGGCAGGTGGGAGCCAGCTCGATCGGCACCGACGCCTTCCAGGAGGCGGACATCCGGGGCATCACCATGCCGATCACCAAGCACAACTTCCTGGTGACCGACCCGGCCGAGATCCCGCGGATCGTCGCCGAGGCGTTCTACCTCGCGTCCACGGGGCGCCCCGGCCCGGTCCTCGTGGACATCGCCAAGTCGGCGCTCCAGGCGAGGACCCGGTTCACCTGGCCCACCGAGCTGAACCTGCCCGGCTACCGGCCGGTGACGCACCCCCACGCCAAGCAGATCCGGGAGGCGACCCGCCTGATCCTCGAGGCGCGCAAGCCGGTGCTCTACGTGGGGGGCGGCGTGATCCGCTCGCGCGCCAGCAGGGAGCTGCTCGAGCTCGCCGAGCTGACCGGGATGCCCGTCGTCACCACGCTGATGGCCCGCGGGGCGTTCCCCGACAGCCACCCGCAGCACCTCGGCATGCCGGGCATGCACGGCACCGTGGCGGCGGTGGCCGGCCTGCAGAAGAGCGACCTGATCATCTCCCTCGGCGCCAGGTTCGACGACCGGGTCACCGGCAACCTCGACTCGTTCGCGCCCGGCGCCCGGGTCATCCACGCCGACATCGACCCCGCCGAGATCGGGAAGAACCGCGAGGTCGACGTGCCGATCGTGGGCGACGCCCGCGAGGTCATCGCCGACCTGGTCACCGCGCTCAGGGCCGAGCAGGACGCCGGCCACACGGGTGACTACGAGGGCTGGGTCAAGTTCCTCTCCGGCGTCAAGCAGCGCTACCCGGTGGGGTACGACGCACCCGAGCAGGGCCTCGCGCCGCAGTACGTCATCGAGCGGCTCGGCCGGATCGCCGGTCCCGAGGCGATCTACTGCGCCGGCGTCGGCCAGCACCAGATGTGGGCCGCCCACTTCGTCTCCTACGAGCGGCCGAACACCTGGATCAACTCCGGGGGCCTGGGCACCATGGGCTTCGCGGTCCCGGCGGCCATGGGCGCCAAGGTCGCCATGCCGGAGAGCACCGTGTGGGCGGTCGACGGCGACGGCTGCTTCCAGATGACCAACCAGGAGCTGGCCACCTGCACGATCGAGAACATCCCGATCAAGGTCGCCATCATCAACAACGAGTCGCTCGGCATGGTGCGGCAGTGGCAGACCCTCTTCTACGAGGGTCGCTACAGCAACACCGACCTGCAGAACCGCGCCGAGCAGCGGCGGGTTCCCGACTTCGTCAAGCTCGCGGAGGCGTACGGCGCGATCGGCCTCTCGTGCGACTCTCCGGGAGACGTCGACGCCACCATCAACAAGGCGATGGAGATCAACGACGTGCCCGTCGTCGTCGACTTCCGCGTCGAGCGCGACGCGATGGTGTGGCCCATGGTCGCCGCCGGGACGTCCAACGACGAGATCAAGTACGCCCGAGACCTGGCGCCCGAGTTCGAGGAGGACGATCTCTGATGTCCGTGCACACGCTGAGCGTCCTGGTCGAGAACAAGCCCGGTGTGCTGGCCCGCATCGCCGGTCTGTTCAGCCGCCGGGGCTTCAACATCGACTCCCTCGCCGTCGGCCCGACCGAGCACCCCGAGATCTCGCGGATGACGATCGTGGTCAACGTCGAGGAGTCACCCCTCGAGCAGGTCACCAAGCAGCTCAACAAGCTCGTCGAGGTGATCAAGATCGTCGAGCTCGACGACCGGGACTCCGTCGAGAGCGAGCTGATGCTGGTCAAGGTCCGCGCGGACGCAGACAGCCGGGCGCACGTGCTCGACGTGGTGCAGCTGTTCAAGGCCAAGGTGGTCGACGTCGCGACCGACGCCGTCACGCTGCAGGTCACCGGCAACGCCGCGAAGCTCAACGACCTCCGCAAGATCCTCGAGCCGTTCGGGATCCGCGAGCTGGTGCAGTCCGGCCTGGTCGCCATCGGCCGCGGAAACCGGTCGATCACCGAGCGAACTCTGCGCCCCGTCCCCGTCCCCGTCCCCCAACCCGGCGAGACCGCGGCCAGCTGACGTTGAGTAGTCACTTGCTCACCGTTGATGGGTCACCTTTTCACCGTTGAGTGGTCAGTTCCCATCCCGACGTACTTCCCGAGCAGATCAACCAGAAGGAGAGCCACCCGTGGCTGACATGTTCTACGACGACGACGCCGACCTGTCCCTGATCCAGGGCAAGCACGTGGCGGTGATCGGCTACGGCAGCCAGGGGCACGCCCACGCGCTGTCGCTCCGCGACTCCGGTGTCGACGTCCGCATCGGGCTGCAGCCCGGCTCGAAGAGCCGCGAGAAGGCCGAGGCCGAGGGCCTGAAGGTGCTCACTCCGGCCGAGGCGGTGGAGGAGGCGGACGTCATCGTCATCCTCGCCCCCGACCAGCACCAGCGGAAGCTGTACGCCGAGGAGATCGAGCCCAACCTGACGCCCGGGGACACCCTCGTCTTCGGGCACGGCTTCAACATCCGCTTCGGCTACATCAAGGCGCCCGACGGCGTCGACGTCATCATGGTCGCCCCCAAGGGCCCCGGCCACCTGGTCCGTCGCGAGTACGTCGACGGGCGCGGCGTCCCGGTCCTGGTGGCCGTGGAGAAGGACGAGACCGGCAAGGCCTGGGACCTGGCGCTGTCCTACGCCAAGGCGATCGGCGGCCTCCGTGCCGGGGGCATCAAGACGACGTTCACCGAGGAGACCGAGACCGACCTCTTCGGCGAGCAGGCGGTCCTCTGCGGCGGCGCGTCGCAGCTGGTGATGTACGGCTTCGAGGTGCTCACGGAGGCCGGCTACCAGCCCGAGGTCGCCTACTTCGAGTGCCTGCACGAGCTGAAGCTCATCGTCGACCTGATGTACGAGGGCGGCATCGCCAAGCAGCGCTGGAGCGTCTCCGACACTGCGGAGTACGGCGACTACGTGTCCGGCCCGCGGGTGATCACGCCCGAGGTCAAGGAGAACATGAAGGCCGTCCTGGCGGACATCAAGAACGGGTCCTTCGCCGAGCGGTTCATCAACGACCAGGACGCCGGCAGCCCGGAGTTCGAGGAGCTTCGCGCCAAGGGCGAGCGGCACCCGATCGAGGCGACCGGCCGTGAGCTGCGCAAGCTGATGGCCTGGGTGAAGTCACACGACTCCGACTACACCGAGGGCACCGCCACGCGCTGAGCAACGGAGCGTCGACGGCGTGGACCGTCGTACTCCCACAACGGATCCCGTCGCCTTCCGGTGGCGGGATCCGGTGCCTTGTCCGGCTATGTCGTCGACGGGCCAGCCCGTTCGGCCATGCGCGGTTGCCCGAACGGTGCCTACGTTCGAGAGGCGTGCCGACACGGGGCCGGCCGCTCTGACGAAGGGCGCTCTCCATGATGCGCAGGACCACCTATCTGGCCGCTCCCTTGGCGGCCGCAGCACTGATGCTGCTCAGTGCACCACCCGGGAACGCGGCCGGCCAGACCGAGATGGGGCCGGATCACGCCAACTCGATCTGCTCCTTCTCCGGCCTCAACGACACGCCGGACGCGGAGTTCCCCGAGGGCGGGGCGCACCCAGAACTACGGCCAGCTCGTCCGCCAGGGCGTCATCCCGGCGAGCCAGGTCCGCAACCTCGGACCGGGCACGTCGTGCAACGCCCACATCTATCCGTACCCTCCCGGTCCGCCGCCGCCCGGTCAGTAGAAGCCACGAGGCAACGCCGGGGGCACACCGAGACGTCACTTCCTGCACCAGGAAGTGACGTCTCGGCGCGTCGGGGACCACAGCAAGCGACGTCTCGATGGGCTGGGGGGCACATCAAGTGACGTCTCGGCGGGGTTACTTCACCTCGGACCGCATCACGACCCGGAGGCCGACAGCCAGTGGGAGGATGAGCCAGATCAGGCTGGCGGTGCCGAGCTGCGCCCACTGCTCCGCCGACGGCACGCCGCCGAAGAGGGCCGACTGGGCGTAGTTGAAGTCGAACCAGGGCGCGTTGTCCCGCCACCACGCCTGGCTGCTCGCCAGCGCGCTGGAGACGCCCGGGAGCACGAGCGAGAACACGAAGTAGCCGACGATCGCGCCCGCGGAGTTGCGGAACAGCACGCCGAGCATGAAGCCGACGGCCATGCCCAGCACGTTGGCCAGGATGATCATCGCGTACTCCGACCAGGACACGTCCCAGGTCGTGTCGACGCCGGCGATCGCCGTACCGACGACGTTGCCCAGCGCGCCCACCGTACCCGCGACGAGCATCGACACGATGCCGACGATGAGCGCGCAGGCCGCCTTGGCGGCGATGACCCGCCCCCGGCCGGGAACGAGCGTGAACGTCGTCAGGCCGGTCCGCTGGCTCCACTCGCTGGTGACCGAGAGGATCGCCACCATCGGCAGGATCACGGCCATGGGGAAGCCGATCGCGGTCGCGAAGGTCGCGTAGGTCAGCTCCCGCTCGGGGGCGAAGAGGATCACCGCAGCGGTGGCGAGCGTCGCCAGGATGCCGATGCTGGTCATCAGCCAGAAGCCGGCGCGGGTGTCGAACATCTTCCGCAGCTCCACGCCGATGATCCGGGACATCGGGATCGGTCCCGGCGCCGCCCTCCGGGCAGTACGACGATCCGTCGGTGTCTCGACGGTCAGGGTGGTCGCGCTCATGCTGCTGCTCCTTCGGAGTGGTTGGTGTCGTGGCCGTCCCGCTGGGACTCGGCGGTGAGCTCGAGGAACATCTCCTCCAGGCCGGCCCCGTCCGCCGGTCGGAGCTCGCGCAGCGCGACTCCGGCCGCCAGGGCGACCTCGCCGACCCGTGCGGCGTCGACCTCCGTGCGCAACGTCCCGTCCCGGTCCAGCGTGCTGGGGATGCCGGTCCGGCGGAGGGCGTCCTGCAGCGTCGTCGGCTCGGCGCAGCGCACGATGGTGCCGGCAGCGGCGAGCAGCTCCTGCTTGGTGCCCTGCGCGACGATCCGGCCGTTGCCGATGACGACGATGTCGTCGGCGATGACCTCGATCTCGTGCAGGAGGTGGGAGGAGAGCAGGACGGTGCCGCCCTCGTCGGCGAACCCGCGGAGCAGGTCGCGCATCCAGCGGATGCCGGCGGGGTCGAGGCCGTTGGCCGGCTCGTCGAGCACCAGCACCTGCGGGTCGCCGATGAGGGCCGCGGCGATGCCGAGTCGCTGCCGCATGCCGAGTGAGTAGTTGCGCACCCGCCGGTCGGACTCCTCGTCGGTGAGGCTCACCCGGTGCAGCATCTGGTCGACCCGTGCGGCCGGCAGGCCCATGGTGCGCTGAGCAACGGCGAGGACCTCACGGCCCGTGCGACCGGCATGCTGCGCCGAGGCATCCAGCAGGACGCCCACCTCGCGTCCGGGGTTCGGCAGGTCGCGGAAGCTGCGACCGAGGATCTCCGCGCGCCCGGACGTCGGCGGGGTGAGCCCGACGAGCACCCGCATGGTGGTGGACTTGCCGGCTCCGTTGGGGCCGAGGAAGCCGGTGACGCGTCCCGGCTCGGCGGTGAAGGTGATGGCGTCGACGGCGGTGAAGCCGCCGTACTTCCGGGTCAGTGAGTCGATGGTGATCATGACCCCCACCCTCGTCTGCACCACCGCCGTCGGGCATCGGGGAGACTGCTGGACCCAGCCCTGAGCGGGACCCTGAACCGGCTCAGGGTTCGCCGGGGTCCGAGCGGCAAGCAACCCCGGCCACCTCGCGGTGACCGGGGCTGCCCGGGGCTGTTCGTGGCCGTCGACTCAGAGGTCGAGGGCCTTCTCGAACTCCGGGTTCGCGTCCAGCCACTCCTCGACGCCCGCCTCCGGGTCGTCCTTGTGCTTGCGGATGACCAGCTCCTCGAGCTCGGCGAGCGTCTCGTCGTCCATCTCGAACGACTTCAGCTCCTCGGCGAGCTTCGGGAAGTCCTCGGAGAAGCCGTCGCGGGCGATCGTGTGGATCTCCTCGGCGCCGCCCATGGCGCCCTCGGGGTCCTCGAGGTCCTTGATCGGGAAGGCGCTGTAGGCCCAGTGCGGGTGCCACAGCGTCACCACGATCGGCTCCTGGGCGTCGGTCGCCTTCTTCAGCGCCGCGAGCATCGCAGCGGTCGAGGACGTCTTGAGGTCGTAGTCCTCCAGGCCGTACGTCGGCATCGCCTCCTCCTTGGTGATGCGGGTGAGGCCGGCGCCCGGGTCGATGCCCGTGATGGTGCCGTCGAACGTGTCGGCCATGCCCTTGAGGTCGGCGATGGAGTTTACGTCCTTCATGTACTCCGGCACGGCGATGTTGAGCGTCGCCTGGTCGTACCAGATGCCGATGTCCTCGACGTCGTCCTTGATCTTCTCCCAGTAGTCGGCGTGCGTCGTCGGCAGCCAGGTGTCGAAGAAGACATCGAGGTCGCCGCGCTCGACGCCGGAGAACGCCACCCCGATGTCCATGTCCTCGAGGGTGACGTCGTAGCCGTTCTTCTCGAGGACCACCTTCCACAGGTTGCTGACCGCGACGTCCTCGTCCCAGCCGGACGCCACCGGGATGGTCAGGCTCTTCTCGTCGCCGGCGCCGGCGCTGCCGCCGTCGTCGCTCCCGCAGGCGGCGGTCACTGCCAGCAGTAGGCCGGTCACGGCGACCGCTGCCACCGTCCTCATCCGTCGCATTCTCATTCACTTCTCCTTCGACTCGTCCGTGCATTGCCGGGGAGGTCCCCGGCCGGCTCATTCCCGAGACTGTTGCGGCGTCAGGCAGCGGCGGCCTGGCGCCGGGATCGTGCGATCGTCGAGCGGCTGCCCAGCCCGGCGGTGGCGCGGTCGAGGAAGATCGCCACGATGACCACGGCGATACCGCCCTCGAAGCCCTGTCCGACCTCCAGCCGGGTGATGCCGGCGTAGACGTCGGAGCCCAGTCCGCCGGCGCCCACCATGCCGGCGACGACGACCATGGAGAGCGCCAGCATGATGACCTGGTTGACGCCGGCCATGATCGTCGGCATCGCGAGCGGGACCTGGATGCCGGTGAGGATGGAGCGCGGCGTCGCCCCGAAGGCATGCCCCGCCTCGACCATCTCCTGGTCGACCTGCCGGATGCCGAGCTCGGTCAGCCGGACACCGGGCGGCATCGCGAAGACGATGGTCGCCACCACCCCGGGCGCCACGCCGACGCCGAAGAAGAACACCGCCGGGATGAGGTAGACGAACACCGGCATCGTCTGCATGAAGTCCAGCACCGGCCTGGTCACCTGCGACACCCGCTGGCTCCGGGCGGCCAGCACTCCCAGCGGCAGCGCGAGCAGCATGGCGATCACCGCGGCCACCAGGGTGAGGGCGAGCGTGTCCATGGCGTGCTCCCACATCCCCATCGCCTGGATGAAGAGCATCCCGACGAGCGTGGCGAGGCCGAGCTTCCAATTGCGGCAGGCCCAGGCGACCAGCGCGAACACGACCGCGAGGACGACGGCGGGTACGGCGTGCAGCGCGGCGCCCACCCAGTCCTGGACGAGCAGCTCGAGCACCGTCTGGATGGCGTCGAACAGGCCGCCGAGGTTGTCGGTCAGCCAGTCGACGGCGTTCTCGACCCACTCGCCGACGGGGACGCGCGGCAGCTCGATGTCGAGCACGCGGGTCATCGGACGGCCTCCTTCGTGTCGACCCTGCCGGCGCTGCCGGCGTCGTCCGGGGCGGCGGGCACGTCCGGGGCGGCCGTCATCTCGACGCCGGTGTCCTGGCCCATCGCGTTGAGCAGGGTCACCCGGGCGACCACGCCGAGGAGCCGGCCGGCCTCGTCCACCACGGGCAGTGGAGCGTCGGTGGCGGCGGACTCGGTGAACAGCTCGGCGATCAGCGTGTCGGGCCGGGCGCTGGGCAGCCCGGTGTCCAGGATCGGCTCGATCCGGTCGTGCCTGTCGGCAACCGCCCTGGCGACGTCGTCCTCGCTCACGACACCCCGCAGCCGGCGGTCGCGGTCGACGACGAAGAGCTCGTCGACCTGGTGCTCACGCATCAGCCGGTGCGCCACGCGGGGTCCCTGCTCGAGGCCCAGCACGGCCACCGGTGGCTCCATGATCGAGCCGGCCGTCAGCACCCGGCTGCGGTCGACGTCCTGGATGAACTGGGCCACGTAGTCGTTCGCCGGGTCGGTGAGGATCTCCTCCGCCGTACCGATCTGCACGATCCGGCCGGCACGCATCATGGCGATCCGGTCGCCCAGGCGCATCGCCTCGTTGAGGTCGTGGGTGATGAAGAGGATCGTCTTGCCGAGCTGGTGCTGCAGCTCGATCAGCTGGTCCTGCATGCCGCGCCGGATCAGCGGGTCGAGGGCGCTGAACGCCTCGTCCATCAGCAGCACGTCGGTGTCCGCGGCCAGTGCGCGGGCCAGCCCGACCCGCTGCTGCATGCCACCGGAGAGCTGGTCGGGGAGGTGGTCCTCCCAGCCCTCGAGGCCGACCAGGGACAGCGCCTCGACGGCGCGACGGCGGCGCTCGGCCTTGTCCACGCCCTGGGTCTTCAGTCCGTAGGCCGCGTTCTCCGCCACCGTGCGGTGCGGGAACAGCGCGAAGTGCTGGAACACCATGCTGACCCGTTCGCGACGGAGGCGGCGCAGATCCGCCCCACCTGCCTGGGTGATGTTGTCGCCGTGGATCTCGACGTGCCCCGAGGTCGGCTCGAGCAGGCCGTTGACCATCCGGATCAGCGTCGACTTGCCGGAGCCGGACAGCCCCATCACGACGAAGATCTCGCCCTCCTCGACGGTGAACGAGGCGTCGATGACGGCGGGCGTCAGGCCGTGCTTCTTCAGTTCTGCCGGTTCGGCCCCGGCCTCCAGACGAGCCACGCCGTCGCGCGCTCGACGTCCGAAGACCTTGTAGAGCCGGTGCGCCTCGATTGCGGGCATCGCGCACCCCCCTCTCCGGTCCGCGGGCGGGCTCCCGCGGACTTCTGGTCAACCTTTCAAACGAATCACAGATCGGGACCCGAGGCAAACCGGTCCGAAGGGACAGGTGGGGGAGAATCCCCTTGCGGGGCGGCCAAGTTGCGGTCTTTGTGGGGCGTGACGGCTGGATCAGGTCGTGATCAAAACGTTACTGCCCGGTCCGTTTTCTTTCCTGGACTCACGCCCCAGCCCGGCCGTACGTCGTGCGGGCGCCCCGGCCGGAACCGGCCTCCGGAATCACCGCGGCCGCGCGCGTGTTGTCCCGACATGCGCATCGAGATCTGGAGTGACGTGGTCTGCCCGTGGTGCTACATCGGCAAACGCCGCCTCGAGAAGGCCCTCGCCGCCTTTCCGCACGCCGACGAGGTGGAGCTCGTCTACCGCGCCTACCAGCTGGACCCGGACGCACCGGTGGAGCCGGTGGAGACGGTGGCCGAGGCGCTGGGTCGCAAGTACGGCGGCGGAGCCGAGGCCGGCCGACAGATGGTCGACCGGGTCGAGGCCGTGGCTGCCGAGGAGGGGATGGTCTGGCGACACCACGAGTCGCTCCGGGTGAACACCGTGGACGCGCACCGGCTGCTGCACCTCGCCGCCGAGCACGGCCGGCAGGCGGAGCTCAAGGAGGCGCTGCTGGCGTCGTACTTCATCAACGCCGAGAACGTGGCCGACCACGACACGCTGGTCCGGATCGCCACCGAGGCCGGGCTCGACGAGGGGCGGGTGCGCGAGGTGCTGGCCGGCAGCGATTACCTGGCCGCCGTGGAGGCCGAGGCGCGTGAGGCCGCGGCCCTGGGGGCGAACGGCGTGCCGTTCTTCGTGGTGGACCGCAAGTACGGCATCCCCGGCGCGCAGCCCGTGGAGGTCTTCACCCAGGTGCTCGAGAAGGCCTGGTCGGAGTCGCAGCCCAGCTTGGACCTCGTCGGTGGCGGCGATGCCTGCGGGCCGGACGGCTGCGCTCTCTGACGCACGCGTCGCCGGTTTTGCATAGGCATGCATGACCATGCATACTTTCGGCCATGTCCAAGGTCCTGACCAGCCTGCCCGTCGGCGAACGCGTCGGCATCGCCTTCTCCGGCGGCCTCGACACCTCCGTCGCGGTGGCATGGATGCGCGAGAAGGGCGCCGTCCCGTGCACCTACACCGCCGACATCGGCCAGTACGACGAGCCGGACATCGCGGGGGTTCCTGACCGGGCGCTTCAGTACGGCGCCGAGATCGCCCGGCACGTCGACTGCCGGCTCCCTCTCGTGGAGGAGGGTCTTGCGGCGCTGGCCTGCGGTGCCTTCCACATCCGGTCCGGTGGGCGCGCGTACTTCAACACCACACCGCTGGGTCGTGCGGTCACCGGGACCATGCTCGTGCGCGCCATGCACGAGGACGGCGTCGACATCTGGGGCGACGGGTCGACGTTCAAGGGCAACGACATCGAGCGGTTCTACCGCTACGGGCTGCTCGCCAACCCCGACCTGCGGATCTACAAGCCTTGGCTCGACGCTGACTTCGTCACCGAGCTGGGCGGCCGGGCCGAGATGAGCCAGTGGCTCACCGAGCACGAGCTGCCCTACCGTGACTCCGAGGAGAAGGCCTACTCCACCGACGCCAACATCTGGGGCGCCACGCACGAGGCCAAGACCCTGGAGCACCTCGACGTCTCGCTGGAGACCGTGGAGCCGATCATGGGCGTGAGGTTCTGGGACCCCTCCGTCGAGATCGCCAGCGAGGACGTCACCATCGGCTTCGAGCGCGGCCGGCCGGTCTCCGTCAACGGGCGGAGGTACGACGACCCGGTGGCGCTCGTCCACCAGGCCAACACCATCGGCGGGCGCCACGGGCTCGGGATGTCCGACCAGATCGAGAACCGGATCATCGAGGCCAAGTCGCGGGGCATCTACGAGGCCCCCGCCATGGCCCTGCTGTGGATCGCCTACGAGCGGTTGCTCAACGCCATCCACAACGAGGACACCATCGCCAACTACTTCGCCGAGGGGCGGCGGCTCGGCCGGCTGCTCTACGAGGGCCGCTGGCTGGACCCGCAGGCGCTGATGCTGCGCGAGTCCATCCAGCGCTGGGTCGCCTCCCTGGTCACCGGCGAGGTGACGCTCCGGCTCCGTCGTGGTGAGGACTACACGATCCTGCGCACCGAGGGCCCGGCGTTCAGCTACCACCCCGACAAGCTGTCGATGGAGCGCACCGACAACGCCGCCTTCGGCCCGGTGGACCGGATCGGCCAGCTGACCATGCGCAACCTCGACATCGCCGACTCCCGCGCCAAGCTGGAGCTCTACGCCACGCAGCCCCTCGACGAGGGCCAGGTGCTCGTCGAGCACGGACACCTCCTCGGCGCCCTCCCGGCCGGTGGCGCCGACCGGATCGCCGCCAACCCCGCCGCGGAGGCCGACCAGACCGACACGGCGCTCGACCACGCAGCCATGGAGTTCGGCACCGACTGATGCCCTCTGCTGTTGAGTAGTCAGGTTTTCACCGTTGATTGGTCACCTTTTCACCGACCACTGGTCAGTGAAAAGGTGACCAATCAACGAGGGGGGCCCAGGACGATCTCGCGGTCGACCCCGAGGTCGCGGAGGAAGGCGTCGTCGTGGCTGGCGACCAGGAGCGCACCTCGGTAGGACGTGAGCGCGGAGACGAGGGCGTCGTACGACGTGAGGTCGAGGGTGTTGGTCGGCTCGTCGAGCAGCAGCAGCTGCGGGGCGGGCTCCGCGAGCAGCAGGCAGGCGAGCGTCGCGCGGAACAGCTCGCCGCCGGACAGCGTGCCGACCAGCCGGTCGCCGGCACTGCCGCGGAAGAGGAAGCGGGCCAGGCTCGCCCGGATCCGGTTCGGCCCGGCGGAGGGCGCCCACTCGACCGCATTGGCGACGATGCTGCGTGAGGGGTCGAGCAGGTCGAGCCGCTGGGGGAGCAGCCGCACCGGCACCTTCGTGACCAGCTCGCCCGCGACCGGTTCGACCAGGCCCGCCACGGTGTGCAGGAGCGTCGACTTCCCCGACCCGTTCGGACCGCGGACGGCGACGCGCTCCGGGCCGCGCAGGTCGAGGTGGACCTCCGCGCCGTTGCGCAGCACCACGGCGTGCGCCTCGAGCACCTCCCGGCCCCGCGGCACCTCCGTCTCCGGCAGGTCCACCCGGATGGTGGCGTCCTCGCGGAGCCGCTGCTCGGCCTCCTCGAGCCGCGTCCGCGCGTCGGCGAGCCGGTCGTCGTGGACGGCGCGGTACCGACCGGCCGACACCTGGGCCGCCCGCTTCCGGTTGCCCGCGACGATGCCGGGCACCCGCTTCTCACGCTCGGCCCGCGCACCCATCCGGCGCCGGCCGGCCAGCGTGGTCTCGGCGTCGACCCGGTCGCGCTGCTGCCGGCGCACGTCGTTGCGCGCGTCGCTCACCGCCTGCTCCGCGGCGGCCTGCTCCGCCTGCACCTGCTCCCGGTACGACGACCAGCCGCCGCCGTACCAGCGCAGCGAGCGCACGCCCGACCGGCCCGGTGCCGCCCGCAGCTCCCCGATGCGCTCGACCCGCTCGAGCAGCTCGCGGTCGTGGCTGACCACCAGCAGCGTCCCCGGCCAGGTCTCGACGACGTCGTGCACCAGTCCGCGGGCCTCGGTGTCGAGGTTGTTCGTCGGCTCGTCGAGCAGCAGCACCTCCGGCTCGTCGAGCAGCTGGCCGGCGAGCGCCAGCCGGACCGCCTCGCCGCCCGAGAGCTCACCGAGCCGCCGGTCGAGCACGTCGGCCGGCAGGTGCAGCCGGTCCAGCACGGCGAGCAGCCGCTCGTCGATGTCCCAGCGGTCGCCGACGACGTCGTAGTGCCGCTGGTCGACCTGGCCCGCCTCGATCGCCCGCAGGGCGGCGCGAACGGCGGCGACCCCGAGGTGCTCGTCGACCGGCCGGCCGGTGTCCAGGGTGAGGTCCTGGCGTAGCCGGCCGACGCGGTCGGGCCGGGCGATGGTGCCCGTCTGCGGCGACAGGGAGCCGTCGAGCAGCCGCAGCAGCGTCGACTTCCCGGAGCCGTTGGCGCCGACGAGGCCGTTGGTCCCCGCAGGGACGGTGCCGGCCAGCCCGGCGAACAACGGCTCGCCGTCGGGCCAGGAGAAGGTCAGGTCGGAGAAGGAGAGGACGGGTGTGGACACGGGCATGCTCCAGCAGAGGTAGAGGGGACGGGCTCGACCTCAACGGAACATCCGGCACCAGCCTTCGACGACGACGGGACGGCTGCGAACCTACGGCGAACCAGCGGACGCCGCAACGGATTTCCGCACCCGCGTCCACAGGAGAGGGGCTGTGCCTGTGGAGGACTCTGCTGATCCTGTGGACTGTCCTCGCCAACCTGTGGAGAACGGCGAAAACTTCGAGAATTCGCAGAAATAGTTGGGGATTCCCCTTGCGCGAAGTGTGACCTGCGGCATAGAAATCTCTCACGCACTCCTTCGGGGGTGTGGATCACCCAGAGGTGAGGATCCGTACGACGACCTGGTTCGTCGCGGTCGACAAGGTGACAGTCGATCGGGGCCCTCGGTGACAGGTGATCGATCGGAAGGGTCACCGTTCTCCGGTCACAAGAAGGCCCGAGCGACTCATACTCGCTCGGGCCTTCGTCCATTCCGCAGATGCCCCGGAGACCCAGTGGCCGGTCGGGTAGAGTCGCGGCTCCGGGCACAGCGTCGTGCACGTCGATCGACCGGCACTGCCCTGCAAGGAAGCACTCGTGACCAAGCCCGTCGTACTCATCGCCGAGGAGCTCAGCCCCGCCACCGTCGAGGCGCTGGGTCCGGACTTCGACATCCGGCACTGCAACGGCGCCGACCGCGACGAGCTGCTGGCAGCGCTCCCCGAGGCCGACGCGGTCCTGGTCCGGTCGGCGACGACGATCGACGCCGAGTCGCTCGCGGTGGCGCGACGGCTGAAGGTGGTGGCTCGTGCCGGCGTCGGTCTCGACAACGTCGACGTCAGGGCGGCGACCCAGAGCGGTGTGATGGTGGTGAACGCGCCGACCTCCAACATCGTCAGCGCCGCCGAGCTCGCCGTGGCACTGATGCTCGCAGCGGCCCGCCACATCAGTCCCGCGCACGCCGCCCTGCGACGGGGGGAGTGGAAGCGCTCCCGCTACACCGGGATCGAGCTCTACGAGAAGACCGTCGGCATCGTGGGCCTCGGCCGCATCGGCGTCCTGGTCGCCCAGCGGCTGGCCGCCTTCGGCATGCGCGTGATCGCTTTCGACCCCTACGTGCAGGCCGGTCGGGCCGCCCAGATGGGGGTCCGGATGGTGTCGCTCGAGGAGCTGATGACCGAGGCGAGCTTCATCAGCGTGCACCTGCCCAAGACGCCGGAGACCGTCGGCCTGATCGGCGCCGACCAGCTCGCGCTCGCGCGACCCGACCTGGTGCTGGTCAACGCCGCCCGGGGCGGGATCGTCGACGAGGCGGCGCTCTACGACGCGCTCAAGACCGGCCAGATCGCCGCGGCCGGAGTCGACGTCTTCACGACCGAGCCGTGCACGGACAGCCCGCTGTTCGAGCTGGAGAACGTCGTCGCGACGCCGCACCTGGGCGCCTCGACAGAAGAGGCCCAGGAGAAGGCCGGCATCGCCGTGGCCCGCTCGGTGCGCCTGGCCCTCGGCGGAGAGCTCGTGCCCGACGCGGTCAACGTGCAGGGCGGCGTGATCGCCGAGGACGTCCGCCCCGGCATCCCGCTCACCGAGAAGCTCGGACGGATCTTCACCTCCCTGGCCGGCGAGGTGGCCCAGCAGGTCGATGTGGAGGTGCGCGGCGAGATCACCCAGTACGACGTCAAGGTGCTCGAGCTCGCGGCCCTCAAGGGCGTGTTCGCCGACGTCGTGGAGGACCAGGTGTCCTACGTGAACGCGCCCCTGCTGGCAGCCGAGCGCGGCACCGCCGTACGCCTGGTCACCGACCCCGAGAGCCCGGACCACCGCAACCTGATCACCATCCGCGGCACCCTGGCCGACGGCTCCCAGCTCTCCGTCTCGGGAACCCTGGTCGGGATCGCCCAGCGGGAGCGGCTCGTGGAGGTCAACGGGTTCCCGGTGGACCTCGAGCCGACCGCCCACCTGGCCTTCTTCCGCTACGAGGACCGGCCCGGCATGGTCGGCACGGTGGGCAAGATCCTGGGCGACGCCGGGGTCAATATCGCCGGCATGCAGGTCTCCCGCGACGCCAAGGGCGGCGAGGCGCTGGTGGCGCTCTCCGTCGACTCCGCCGTCCCCGCCGAGGTCCTCGACCAGATCCGCGACGCCATCTCGGCGGGCAGCGTGCGCGGGGTCGACCTGACCGAGTAGGTCCCCCGGCGACGCCCGGACGCACCAGGCCCGGATGGTCCGTTCGGCTCATTTTGTCCGATATTGCCGGATTGATGTGGGATGGCGGCTCTCCCGTGGCTACCGTGGACGAGTCAGGTTCTTCGGAGCCGATCCGGGACTCCTCGACAACGGGGAGTGACACAGCACGCGGCAGACCGTCGAGGACGGTGCTGCGTCCAGAGGGGGGAAGCATCCATGCGCATCAACGCGCGTCATCTCGTCATCAGTCTGCTCGCCGCGGCGACGCTGCTCCTGCCGCTGGCCGTGGTCGGCTCGGCACAGGCCAAGGGCAAGCCGCAGCCCAGCGGGACCACCGCACCCGCGGCCACCGGCCCGGTCTGCGGCGACGTGGTCCTGCTCAAGCCGGACGGTTCTCCGTGGACCTGCTCGTTCGCCGACGACTTCGACGGCCGCTCGCTGGACGCCACCAAGTGGACGCCGCAGCTGAGCAGCGCGCTCGGCCAGACCATGAGCGGCGAGTGCCGGGTGGACAGCCCGTCGAACCTGTCGGTGTCCAAGGGTGCCCTCCACCTGACCGCACGCCGCGCCGCCGAGCCGTTCTTCTGCAGCACGCCCGCGGGCGGCTACTGGACGCGCTACTCCGCCGCCGGGGTGTCGAGCGGCCACAAGTTCTCGCAGGCCTACGGCAGGGTCGAGATGCGCGTGCGGTTCCCCTCGACCCGAGTCGCCGGCGCCCAGGCGACGATGTGGCTCTACCCGCAGCAGCTGACCTACGGTGCCTGGCCGGCGTCCGGCGAGATCGACCTCGCCGAGTGGTACAGCGTCCGGCCGGACTACGTCGTGCCGCTGCTGCACTACCTGGGCGACTCCGACGACCCGATGCGGGCCAACTGGTTCTGCACCGTCGGAGACGTCACCGACTTCCACACCTACGCGATGGTGTGGACCCCGCAGGCCATCAGCTTCGTCTACGACGGCAAGACCTGCATGACGAACTCTGCCTGGTCGCCCGACGGCCTGGTGACCCCGCCGGCGCCGTTCGACAAGCCGTTCTTCCTGCTGATGAACCAGGGTGTCGGTGCGAACGGCAACGCCGTCACCGACGACACGCCGCTGCCCGCGACGACCGACGTGGACTACGTGCGGGTCTGGCGATGAGCCTGGCGGAGCGCACCGGCCCGCACCCGAGCGGGCGGCGTGATCGTCGTGCGCCGGTCATCCTCCCCGAGGAGCGCCTCGAGCACATCCGGGTCTTCGTCGCGCTCGCGGCGCAGAGCATGCAACCCGACGACCAACGCGACGACCAGCGCGCCGTCGTACCCTCGCCGCCGCCGCTGCACACGACCGACCGCAGCGTCCCCGGCCGCCGCGCCGCCCGCGTCACCGACCCGGAGCGACCTGCCGAGCGGCCCGTGGGCGGCAAACGGGCGCGGCGGCTGCCCCAGGGCTGAGACGCAGGGACCACAGCCCAGTGGCTGCGGCTGCCGGGTCAGGCCACCAGTGTCGGACCGGTACGACGACCGGGACCGCCCTGTCGGAGGCTGCCCCGGTCGGCGCGCGTCTCCTGCCAGGCCAGGCCGAGTCGCTCGACCGCATCGGCCAGCACGTGCGCGGGCTGCGTGAACGGGATCCGGACGAACCGGTCGAGCCCGCCCTCGGGCGCGAAGCTGGGCCCCGCGGCGATCAGCACATCGTGTCGTGCGGCGTGGGGGACCAGCGCCGAGGAGAGCGCCTCGGGGAGCTCACACCACAGCTGCAGTCCGCCGAGGGGCCGGGTGGCTCGCCACTCGGGCAGGTGCCGCGCCACGGCCGCGAGGGCGGTGTCGCGCGAGCTGCGGAGCTGGTCGCGACGGTGCTCGAGGAGTGCCGCACCGGAACGCAGCAGCTCGGTGGCGACCAGCTGCTCCAGGAGGGGGACGCCGAGGTCGAGCGACAGCCTGGCGCGGAACAGCCGGTCCATCAGGTGCTCGGGAGCGCGGACCCACCCGACGCGCAGGCCGCCCCAGAACGGCTTGCTGAGGCTGCCGACGCTGATCGCCCCGGGCGCGTGCGCCGCCAGCGGGGCCGGCATCCGGCCGACGTCCAGCCCCAGCTGCGCCATCGACTCGTCGACCAGCGCGGTCGTGCCGGCCCTCCGGAGCGCCCGCGCGAGCTGGGCGCGGCCGTCGTCGTCGAGCAGATGTCCGGTCGGGTTGTGGAAGTCCGGGATGACGTAGGCGATGCGCGGACGGACCTGCTCGACCGCAGCGGCCAGCTCCGCGACATCGCCATCCCCATCACCGGCACCGGCTCCCACGTCGGCGCCGACGATGCGGGCGCCGGTGCGGCGCAGTGCCGCGATGGCGTTGGGGTACGTCGGGCTCTCGACCACCGCGCGGGCGCCCGCGTCGAGCAGCGCCCGGGCCGCGATCGAGACGCCGGCCAGGGCGCCGGGCACGATCATCACCTGGTCCGGATCGGTCGGCAGGCCGCGCTCGTCGTACGACGCGGCGACGGCTTCGCGCAGCACCGGCAGCCCGGAGGGGTAGTAGCCGGTCCCGGCCAGGTAGGCCGGCAGCTCCGTGACCGCCTTCTCGTAGGCGGCCAGCACCCCCGGTCCGGCCAGGGGTGCGGCGCAGGTGAGGTCGATCTTGTCCTCCGGCAGGTCGCCGGGCGGCAGCAGGTGGTCGCTGCGCAGGCCGGGTGTCGAGGGCAGGCTCGCCACCGTGCCCGAGCCCTGCCGGGAGGTGACGTAGCCGTGCTCGCGCAGCTCGGCGTAGGCGCGGGTGACCGTCGTGCGGGACACGTCGAGGGCCTCGGTGAGCTCGCGCTCGCTCGGCAACCGCACGCCGACGGGCACCCGGCCATCGGTGATCAGCACGCGGAGCGCCTCGGCGAGGCCCTTGTAGGCAGGGTCGCGGGGGAAGTCGCCGACGAGCCTGGCAACACGGCCAGCGGCGATGACGCGCATCATGGTGACCAGTGAAACACAATTGGCTATTTGCGGACAGGCCAATTCTTGGTGGACTGTCCCGCATGACGAACACCGTGGTCCCCGGTGCGGCCGCGGGCGTGCGCGCCCGACGAGAGCTCGCCCGGCTCGGTCCCCGCGAGCAGCTGCGCGCCGGCCGGATGCCCCGCCGCCTTGTGCAGCTCGCCGTCGGCCTGCTGCTCTACGGGCTGACCCTCGCGATGATCATCCGCTCCACCCTGGGCAACGCGCCCTGGGACGTGCTGCACCAGGGCCTGGCGCGGCACCTGCCGGTCACGATCGGCCAGGCCGTGGTCGCGATGAGTGTGGTCGTGCTGCTGCTGTGGATCCCGCTCCGGGAGCTGCCGGGGCTGGCCACGATCGCGAACGCGCTGGTCGTGGGCTTCTCGGCCGACTTCTTCCTGTGGCTGATCGCCGAGCCGTCTGCGCTGTGGCTGCGGACCGGGCTGCTCGTCGGAGGAGTGGTGCTCAACGGCGCCGCGACGGCGCTCTACCTCGGCGCCCAGCTCGGCGCCGGCCCCCGCGACGGGCTGATGACCGGCCTGCACCGTCGTACCGGCCTGTCGCTGCGGCTGGTCCGCACCTGCCTGGAGGTCACC
>DASSOK010000042.1:0-70590 GCA_035700665.1 Marmoricola sp. | reverse complement strand
ATGGGGCCCGAGGCGGCCGCTCGACGGGCCCGCTACGACGTGCTGGGCGAGCTGCGCACCCGCCTCCACGCGACCCTGGTGCTTCTCGGCCACACGCGAGACGACCAGGCCGAGACGGTGCTGATGGGCCTCACCCGCGGGTCCGGCGTGCGGTCCCTGGCCGGGATGCGCCGGTCGTTCGACGGCTTCGTGCGCCCGTTGCTCGACGTGACCAGGACCGACACGGAGACCGCCTGCCTGACCGAGGGCGTCGAGTGGTGGACCGACCCGCACAACGCCGACCCCCGGTTCACCCGCGTGCGGCTGCGCACCCGGATCCTCCCGATGCTGGAGGACGAGCTCGGCCCCGGGGTGGCCGCGACGCTGGCGCGGACCGCCGACCAGGCCCGGGCCGACGTCGCCTACCTGGACGCGGTGGCCGAGACCACCTTCCGCGAGGTCGCCGACGAGCGGAGCATCCCCGTCGATGCGCTGGCCGCGCTGCCCGAGGCGATCCGGCGGCGCGTGCTGCGACTGGCGGCGGTCGCCGCGGGGTCGCCCGCCGCCGAGCTGTTCCACGAGCACGTCGTCGCGGTCGACGAGCTCGTCACCGCGTGGCGCGGCCAGAAGTGGATCGACCTGCCGGGCCACCTCCGCGCGGTGCGGCGCGACGGGCGGATCGGGTTCGAGCCCTCCGCGGAGCTGCTCCTCGTCGCCTCCACCGTGCTCGACCCCTCCGCCCGGGCCGCGCTGCGGGAGCTCTGGGACGCGGCGTTCGCCGGCGGCTTCACCGACGAGGACGCCGGGCACGCGTTCGGCGGCACGCACGCGATCGTGCGCACTCCGGCAGGTGAGCTGCTGGCGCACGCCAGTGTGGTGCCCCGGGAGCTGGTGGTCGGCGACAGGTCACTGCGTGGCGGCTACGTCGAGGCGGTCGCGACCAGGCCGGGACACCAGCGACGCGGCCTGGGCAGCAGGGTCATGGCGGCGATCGCCGAGGTCGTGCGCGAGCACTACGAGCTCGGCGCGCTGTCCACCTCGGCGCACGGCTTCTACGAACGCCTCGGGTGGGAACGCTGGCGGGGACCGTCGTACGTGATCAGGGCCGGGACGCGGGTGCGCACGCCGGAGGAGGACGACGGCGTGATGGTCCTGCCGGTCGCCGAGGAGCTGGACCGGACCCAGCCGATCGCCTGCCACGACCGGCCCGGCGACGCCTGGTGAGAGTCGGCGGCACGACGCGACGCCCGTGAGCTCGCGGCAGATGCTGTCACTCACCTGCCGTTGCAACGTATGCGCAGTGCGCGCTTCACAGGTTCACCTGTGAACCCGCGAGCGCGACCGGACCGGGATCAGAGCAGCTGGTCGGCCAGCAGTCGCAAGGTCCCCTCGCGCGCCGGCGACGCGTCGGCCGGGGTGCCGGACAGTGCGCCGGCGACCGGGTGCACCATCACCTCGTCGACGCCGAACTGCTCGGCGAGGTCACGGATCCGGGCCGCCGCACTGGCCGGAGTGCCGATCACCCAGCGCGACCGCATGCCGTCGACGAGCGGCTGGTGCGCCGCCGGCAGCGGGGCGCTCTCGGCCTCCTCCACCAGCTGCTGGGCGGTGAGCGGGGCACCGGTGCGCAGCGCCACCATCGCGTGGACCTGCGGAAGTGCCAGCCGCTCCGCATCCTCCTGGGTGCGCGCGACCACCGCGTTCACCGTGAGGAACGTCGCCGGCTCGGGCTGCCGCTCCGACGGCTGGAACTGCGAGCGGTAGAGGGCCAGCGCCTCGGCCGTGCCCTTCCCGGAGAAGTGGTGGGCGAAGACGTAGGGCAGCCCGCGGGCGGCCGCCAGCGTCGCGGAGTAGTCCGAGGAGCCGAGGAGCCAGACCGGCGGCACCGAGGTGGCATGGGGGGTCGCGTTGAGGGCGTGGGTCCGGCCGGCGACGGAGATCCCGGCGCCACCGGGGCTCATCAGGGCGATCACCTGGTCGACGTATGCGGGGAAGTGCGCGACCGGGTCCTCCTCGGCCGAGACCGCGCCGTTGCGGAGGACGTAGCGGGTGACCGGGTCGGTGCCGGGCGCCCGGCCGATGCCGAGGTCGATGCGGCCCGGGTGGGCGGCCTCGAGCAGGGCGAACTGCTCCGCGACGACCAGCGGCGCGTGGTTGGGCAGCATCACCCCACCGGAGCCGACCCGCAGTCGCGAGGTGGCTGCGGCGACCATGGCGATCAGCAGCGGCGGGTTGGTCGCCGCGACCGCCGGCATGTTGTGGTGCTCGGCCAGCCAGTAGCGGTGGTAGCCGGCGTCATCGGCGACCCGCGCCAAGGCCCTGGTGGCGGCCAGCGCCTCGCCGGTGGACTGGTCGCTGCGGACGGGGACGAGGTCGAGGACGGACAGGCGCATGCCCGGCACAACGCCCGGCCGGGCCGGGATCTTCCCGGCCGGCGGCGACCCTTACCCTGTTCGGCATGGACGCGTCGGACATCGAGGGCGACCTCGTCAACGTGCTCTTCACCGAGCAGCAGATCCAGGACAAGCTCGGTGAGCTGGCGCAGCGCATCGAGGTCGACTACGAGGGCAAGGACGTCCTGATCGTCGGCATCCTCCGCGGTGCCGTGATGGTGATGGCCGACCTGGCCCGGGCCTTCCACCGGCACCTCGAGATGGACTGGATGGCGATCTCCTCCTACGGCTCCGGCACGAAGTCGTCCGGCGTGGTGCGGATCCTCAAGGACCTCGACACCGACATCACCAACCGCGACGTCATCATCGTCGACGAGATCATCGACACCGGGCTCACGCTGTCCTGGCTGACGTCCAACCTCGCCAGTCGCAACCCCGCCAGCGTCGAGATCTGCACCCTGCTGCGCAAGCCGGAGGCGCAGCGGATGGACGTCGACGTCAAGTACGTCGGCTGGGACATCCCCAATGAATTCGTCGTCGGCTACGGCCTGGACTACAAGGAGCGCTACCGCAACCTGCGCGACATCGGCACGCTGGCGCCGCACGTCTACTCCTGAGGCCGGAGCGCCACGCGATTCCTGAGGCGTTGCGTCACCTGAGAGGATGTCCGGCGTGAAGCGCATAGTCCGGGGTCCCTGGTTGTGGATCACCCTCGCCGTCGTGGCCGTGATCCTCACCCTGCAGTACGCCGTGCCCAACGGCGGCTACACCGAGATCGAGACCTCGAAGATGGTCCAGCACATCGAGAAGGGCGACATCGAGGAGATCACCTTCGTCGACGGTGGCGACCAGGAGATCCGCGCGAAGCTCGACGACGGCAAGAAGGTGATGGCCACCTGGGTCGACGGCCAGCAGGTCGGCCTGGTCGAGCAGGTCCAGAAGCAGGTCGAGGCCGGCGAGATCGAGAAGTTCAACGTCAAGAACCCCAAGCCGAGCCTGCTCGGCACGATCGCCGCGACGCTGCTGCCGTTCATCCTGATCGTGGTCATCTTCCTGTTCCTGATGAACCAGATGCAGGGTGGCGGCGGCCGGGTGATGCAGTTCGCCAAGTCCAAGGCGAAGCTGATCAGCAAGGACATGCCGAAGACCACCTTCGCCGACGTGGCCGGCTGCGAGGAGGCGATCGAGGAGCTCGGCGAGATCAAGGAGTTCCTGCAGGAGCCGGCGAAGTTCCAGGCGGTGGGGGCGAAGATCCCCAAGGGCGTGCTCCTCTACGGCCAGCCCGGCACCGGCAAGACGCTGCTGGCGCGCGCCGTCGCGGGCGAGGCCGGCGTGCCGTTCTACTCCATCTCCGGCTCGGACTTCGTGGAGATGTTCGTCGGCGTCGGCGCTTCCCGGGTGCGGGACCTGTTCGAGCAGGCCAAGGAGAACGCCCCGGCGATCGTCTTCATCGACGAGATCGACGCCGTCGGCCGACACCGCGGCGCCGGCATGGGCGGCGGCCACGACGAGCGCGAGCAGACCCTCAACCAGCTGCTGGTGGAGATGGACGGGTTCGACGTCCGCGGTGGTGTCATCCTCATCGCGGCCACCAACCGGCCCGACATCCTCGACCCGGCGCTGCTGCGGCCGGGCCGGTTCGACCGCCAGATCAGCGTGGACGCCCCGGACCTCAAGGGCCGCGAGCAGATCCTGCGGGTGCACGCGCGCGGCAAGCCGATGGCGACCGACGTCGACCTGCTCTCGGTTGCCCGTCGTACTCCCGGCTTCACCGGTGCCGACCTGGCGAACGTGCTCAACGAGGCGGCGCTGCTGACGGCGCGCAACAACGCCAAGCTGATCGACAACGCCGCTCTCGACGAGGCGATCGACCGCGTCATCGCCGGCCCGCAGAAGCGCACCCGCCTGATGAGCGAGAAGGAGAAGCTCATCACCGCCTACCACGAGGGCGGCCACGCCCTGGTCGCCGCTGCCCTGCCCGGCACCGACCCGGTGCACAAGATCACCATCCTGCCGCGCGGCCGGGCGCTGGGCTACACCATGGTCCTGCCCGACGAGGACAAGTACTCCCAGACGCGCTCGGAGATGCTCGACAAGCTCGCCTACATGCTGGGCGGCCGGGCGGCGGAGGAGATGATCTTCCACGACCCGACCACCGGGGCCGGCAACGACATCGAGAAGGCCACCAGCCTGGCCCGGGCGATGGTCACCCAGTACGGCATGACCGAGCGGCTGGGCGCGATCAAGCTGGGCGAGACCCAGGGCGAGCCGTTCCTGGGCCGCGACATGGGGCACTCGCGCAACTACTCCGAGGACGTCGCCGCGATCGTCGACGAGGAGACCAAGAAGCTGCTCTCCGCCGCGCACCAGGAGGCCTTCGACATCCTCGAGGAGAACCGCGACGTCCTCGACGCGCTGGTGCTCGCCCTCGTGGAGCACGAGACGCTCGACAAGGAGGCGGTGGCCCGGGTGTTCGAGCCGCTGCGTCGCCGGCCGATGCGCCCCGCGTGGACCGGCTCACCGGACCGGGTGCCCTCGGAGATCCCGCCGGTGGAGATCCCGGAGAAGATCCGGCAGGCAGCCGCCGAGGGAGCCGTGGCCGACGACCAGTCGGGCGCGGTCATCCTGACCCCGCCCGGTGCCGACGGCGACACCCACGGCGGAACCCCCACCCCGGGGGCGGAGACGCCGCAGCCGCCGACGCCGGGGCCGGGGAACCTGCCCTCATGAGCACCGGGGCCATCGGCCCGGTCAGCGAGCCGGACCGGCCGGTCGGGCCGTTCGACGCGGCGCGCGCCGAAGCGGCCGTGCGGGAGCTGCTCTACGCGATCGGGGAGGACCCCGAGCGCGAGGGGCTCCGGGACACCCCTGCCCGGGTGGCCCGGGCGTACGCCGAGATGACCGCGGGCCTGCGCCAGCGTCCGGAGGACGTCCTCACCACCACCTTCGACCTCGGGCACGACGAGATGGTGCTGGTCCGCGACATCGAGCTGTGGTCGATGTGCGAGCACCACCTGGTGCCGTTCACCGGCGTCGCGCACGTCGGCTACATCCCCGCGGAGTCGGGGAAGATCACCGGGCTCTCGAAGCTGGCCCGGCTGGTCGACGTCTACGCGAGACGGCCGCAGGTCCAGGAACGGCTCACCACGCAGGTCGCCGACTCGCTGATGGAGATCCTCGAGGCTCGTGGCGCCATCGTGGTGATCGAGGCCGAGCACCTCTGCATGACGATGCGGGGCGTCCGCAAGGCCGGCGCCCGCACGATCACCTCCGCGGTGCGGGGCATGATGCACAACGCGGCCACCCGGTCGGAGGCCATGGCGCTCATCAACGCACACCGGTAGACACTGCGCCATGACGCTCTTCTCCGGGAGACTGCCGGTCCGACACGTGGCCGGTCTGCCGGAGCGCGACCGGACCCTCGTCATGGGCGTCGTCAACGTCACCCCCGACTCCTTCTCCGACGGTGGCCGGTTCGCCGACGTGGACGCCGCGGTCGCACACGGGCTGGCGATGGTGGCCGACGGGGCCGACCTGGTCGACATCGGCGGGGAGTCCACCCGCCCCGGTGCGACGCGTCCGCTCGTGCAGGAGGAGCTCGACCGGGTCATCCCGGTGATCTCCGAGCTCGCCGGCCACGGCGCGCTGGTCAGCGTTGACACGATGCGGAGCGAGGTCGCAGCCGCCGCGCTCGCGGCCGGTGCCGCCCTGGTCAACGACGTGTCCGGTGGCCTCGCGGACCCCGACATCCTGCGGACGACGGCGGACGCGGGTGCTGCCTACGTCGCGATGCACTGGCGTGGCCACTCCGACGTGATGCAGCAGCGGGCGTCGTACGACGCGACGACGGGCGGTGTGGCGCGAGCGGTGCGCTACGAGCTCGCCGAGCGGGTCGAGGCGGCGCTCGCGTCCGGGATCGGCGCGGACCGGCTCGCCGTGGACCCGGGCCTGGGCTTCGCGAAGACCGCGGAGCACAACTGGCAGCTGCTCCAACGGCTCGACGTCATCGACGAGCTCGGGCTGCCCATCCTCGTGGGCTCGAGCCGGAAGTCCTTCCTCGGCAGCCTGCTCGCCGACGACGCCGGCCGGCCCCGACCGGTCCTCGACCGCGAGGACGCCAACGTGGCGCTCACCACGCTCGCCGGGCTCGCCGGGGTGTGGGGCGTGCGCGTGCACGAGGCGCGAGCGAGTGTGGACGCCCTCAAGGTCGTCTCGCGCTGGCAGCGGACGACCGGGGACGCCTGAGCGGCTCCCGGGCCAGCTTTCCGCCCCGACCGCGCCGCCGGTAGTGTCGAGGCGATGACTGACCAGCTGGCGGTGCGCGGGATCGAGGTCTTCGCCCACCACGGAGTGTTCGACTTCGAACGCCGTGACGGGCAGAAGTTCGTCATCGACCTGTGCCTCGGCGTGGACACCGGAGAGGCGGCTGCTGCGGACGACTTGTCCCGGACCGTCGACTACGGGAGCCTCGTCCAGGACGTGACCACTGCGGTCGAGCAGGACCCCGTCGACCTGATCGAGACGGTGGCGCAGCGGATCGCCGACGTGTGCCTGTCCCGTGAGCAGGTGGAATGGGCGGAAGTGACCGTGCACAAGCCGCAAGCCCCCATCGAGGCGACGTTCTCGGACGTGGCCCTGACGATCAACCGGAGTCGCAAGTGACCGAGTCCCCGAACCCTGCCGTCATCGATGCCGACACCCTGACCGGCGAGATGCACCCGATCCGTCGGGCGGTGGTCTCCATCGGGTCGAACCTGGGTGACCGCCGGCTCAACCTGCAGGGCGCTGTCGACTCTCTCGTCGACACCCCGGAGGTCTGGGTGACCGGCGTGTCGCCGGTCTACGAGACCAGCCCGGTCGACTCACCGGAGGACGCCAAGGACTACCTCAACGCGGTGGTGCTGCTCGACACCACGCTGTCCGCGGCGACGCTGCTCGACCGCGCCCTGGCGATCGAGTCCGCCTACGGCCGGGAGCGGGAGGTGCAGGCCCAGCACAACGCGCCGCGCACGCTCGACGTCGACCTGATCGTGCTCGGCGACCGCCGTGCCGACGACGACACCCTCAAGCTGCCGCACCCGCGCGCTGCCCACCGGGCGTTCGTGCTGGTGCCCTGGCACGACCTCGAGCCCGAGGCGGAGATCCCCGGTGCCGGTCCGATCGCCGAGCTGCTGGAGCAGACCGGGCGCGAGGGCGTCACCCTCCGCGACGACATCGAGCTCGTGCTGCAGTGACCCGGCCGGGGGCGGGTGCTCCCGGGTCGGAGTCCTCCGGGCCGGACGACGAGGAGCCCCAGGGCCGGATGCGGCCGCTGGGCCCGGGTCCGCTCGTGGTCCTCGGGCTGCTCGGCCTCGTCGGCGGCTGGCTGGTGCGCCCGCTGAGCATCCGCGCGGGCAGGGTGGCGCCGTCGGTGCCCCCGGTCTCGGTCGCGCTGATCTTCTTCGCCGCCGCGATCGTCGCGATGGCGGCGTACTTCACCTGGCGCACCGTGCACCGGGACGGCCGCCGCCTGCCCACGCACCAGGCGGTCAACCGGCTGCTGCTGGCCCGGGCGTGCGCCCTGGTCGGGGCGGCCGTGCTCGGGGGATACGCCGGGAACGCGATCGCGCACCTAGGCGTCGGGGAGGCGCATGCGCGCAGCCAGGTCTGGTGGTCGCTCGGCGCGGCAGCCGGAGGGGTCGCGCTGATGGTGGCCGGGCTGCTCCTGGAGCGTGCGTGTCGCGTGCCGACGCGGGAGCCGTGAGCGCCTAGCCTTCGGGTATGGCTGCTTCCCGCACCCCCGCGCGCCGCCGGCAGCGCAGCGTCCGCGTCACCGTCGCGGTCTCCCTCCTGTCGGTGGCCACCGCCGCCGTCCTCCTCGCCCTCCCGACCCAGTCACCGCTGCTGCTCAGCGTCAGCTCCGTCACCGCGATCGTGCTCGGCTGGGCCGCGCTGCGGATCGTCTGGACCGAAGTGCTCCAGTCGCGCCGCGAGAACGCCCTCGACCGGGCCGCTGCCGCGACCGCCTACAAGGAGCTGTTCTCGGTGCGCGCCGCCGAGCACGCCGAGTTCACCACCGCGATGACCGAGCGGCTGGCCGAGGCGAACCTCTCCCAGCGCGAGCTCCAGGGAGAGCTGGTCCAGGCACAGCAGCAGGCCGCCGAGGCGCGTTTGCGCGCCGAGACCGCGGAGTCGGGGCTGGTCGACGCCATCGGCCGGGTGGCGGAGCTGCAGGACGCCCTGCAGCGCCGCGAGGCCGCGGAGCACGAGGCCGCCCTGGCCGCGTGGGAGGGAGAGGGCGGCGAGAGCGTCCAGGAGCTGGTCGCCTGGGCCGAGCAGGCAGCCCACCGCAGCGCGGAGAACGACGCGGTCAAGGCTGCGTCGACCAAGGGGTCACGCACCGCCTGACCCGTCCGCCGGCCGGTTCACGTCCGCGCGGAGCATGGCGTGCACGCCGTTGGGCGTGAGGACGCCGAGGAAGCGGGCCCCGTCGGTGACGCCGACGATCGGCCGGTCCTCGCGCATCATCAGCGACATCGCCTCCTCGAGCGTCGCCGAGACGTCCACGGTGCCGCCGAGCTGGCCGGCAGCCACCCCGTCCATCGGCTCCAGGTGCGCCGGGTCGATCGGCGTCACGGCCAGCCGGCGCAGTCCCCGCGCGCGGCCGACGAACTCGGTCACGAAGTCGTCGGCCGGAGCGCCGAGGACGGCCGCCGGGACGTCGTACTGGGCGAGCCGGCCACCGGTGGCGAACACCGCGACCCGATCGCCCAGCTTCACCGCCTCCTCGATGTCGTGGGTCACCATCACCACCGTCTTGCCGAGCTCCTGCTGGAGCCGGCGCACGTCGTCCTGCAGCCGGCCGCGAGCGATGGGGTCCACGGCCCCGAAGGGCTCGTCCATCAGCAGCACCGGCGGGTCCGCGGCCAACGCGCGCGCCACGCCGACGCGCTGGCGTTGCCCGCCCGAGAGCTGGCTCGGGTAACGGCCGGCGTAGGTGTCCGGGTCCAGCCCGACGAGGGAGAGCAGCTCACGGGCCCGTCCGGTGGCCCGCTCGCGGTCCCAGCCCAGGAGGCTCGGGACCGTGGCGACGTTGGTGAGCACGTCCTGGTGCGGGAAGAGCCCCACCTGCTGGATCACGTAGCCGATCCCGCGGCGCAGCCGAACCGGGTCGGCGTGGGTGACGTCGTCCCCGTCGAGCACGATCCGGCCGCAGGTGGGCTCGATCAGCCGGTTCACCATCTTCAGGGTGGTGGACTTGCCGCATCCGGACGGTCCGACCAGGCACACGAAGGCGCCGCGGGGCACGTCGAGGTCGAGGTCGTGCACGGCGACCGTGCCGTCGTCGTACGTCTTGCCCACGCCTTCCAGGCGGATCATCGGCGTCGCGCTACCGTCGCCCTGTGCACCCCTCGGCGCTCCCGTTCGTGCTTCCACTGGCGGCTCCCACCTCTGCGGACGACTGCCTCTACCGCAACGACTGGATCTGCGGCGAGTACTACACCTCACGGGCCGGTGAGCTCGCCGACGCGACCGTCCAGCACCTGGTGGTCGTCGCCGCCTCGGTGGTGCTCGGCCTGGTGCTCGCGATCCCCCTGGCCCTGCTGGCCCGACGCTACCGAAGACTCGAAGGCCTGGTCGTCGGCACGACGACCGCGCTCTACACGATTCCGTCCCTGGCGCTGTTCTCCCTGCTCGTGCCGCTCACCGGTCTGACCGGCAACACCGTCGTGCTCGGCCTCGGCATCTACTCCCTCACGATCCTCGTCCGCGGGATCCTCGACGGCCTGCGCGCCGTACCCACGGAGGTGCGGGAGGCGGCGCTGGGGATGGGGTACGGCGCCCGCCGGTTGCTCTGGCGGGTCGAGGTGCCGCTGGCGCTGCCGACGATGATGGCGTCCCTGCGGGTCGCCACGGTCTCGGCGGTCGCGCTGACCACGGTCGGCGCCATCCTCGACTACGGCGGGCTGGGCGACATGTTGCTGGAGGCGGCCACGGTGACCGACTTCCACGCCGAGGTGCTCGCCGCGAGCGTGCTCTGCGTGCTGCTGGCGGTGGCCCTGGACCTGCTCCTCGTCGGCGTGCAGCGGTTGCTCACGCCGTGGACCCGGGCGAGGTCGGCCTGATGGGCGGCGTCGTCGAGTGGTTCACCGACCCGGCGCACTGGGAGGGCTCCAACGGGATCCCGACCCTGCTGCTCCAGCACGTGCTGCTGACCGTGGTGTCACTCCTCGTCGCCGCCGCGGTCGGGCTGCCCCTGGCGGTCTGGCTCGGTCACCGGGGCAAGGGCGGCACCCTCGCCGTGAACCTGACGAACGTCGGACGAGCCGTGCCGATCCTGGCGCTGGTCTCCTTGCTCGCGCTGGGCGTCTTCGGCACCGGTGACTTCGGCGCCTTCGGCCGGTCGGGCCTGGCGACGCTCGTCGCGCTCGCCCTGTTCGCCCTCCCGCCCATCGTGACGAACACCTACGTCGGCATGGCCGAGGTCGACCCCGACGTCAAGGAGGCCGCGCGCGGCATGGGCATGTCCGAGGCCGGGCTGCTGCGTCGGGTGGAGCTGCCGCTCGCGCTGCCGCTGATCGTGTCGGGGCTCCGCATCGCAGTGGTCCAGGTCTGGGCGACCGCCACCATCGCCGCGATGCTGGCCGGGCCTGGGCTCGGCCGGATCATCGTGCACGGCTACGACAGCTTCGACACCGCCGAGCAGGTCGCCGGTGCGCTCCTCGTGGCCTCCACGGCCCTGGTCCTGGAGCTCGGGATGGCGCTGGCCCAGCGCGCCGCCGACCCGGTGCCCGCCAGCGCGCGCTGAGCCGGTCACGGGAAAGTCACCGGAAAGTCGCCCGAGAAATGCTCTCGGCCTCCGGCCGCCCGTGCCCTAGAGTCGTGCCGCGGGCTGTCCGGCCCGCCGGACACGCGCGGCACCCTGCCGCGGGACACAGAAGGCGGAGACAGATGACCACCCTCCCTCGCAGGCTCGCCGTTGCCCTCGTGGCGCTCCCGCTCCTTCTCACGACCTCGTGCGGCTTCGGCGGCGGTGGCGACGAGAAGGTCACGATCGTCGGGCAGAAGTTCCCCGAGGCAGACGTGATGACCCAGCTCTACAAGGCGATCCTCGACGACGCCGGCTACGAGACGTCGGTCAAGACCCTCGGGGCCCGTGACGTCTACCTCCAGCCGCTCATCGACAACGAGGTGCAGATCTCGGCCGACTACCTCTCCTCGATGACCGAGGCGCTGAACCGGAAGGCGAACGGCGACGACGCCGAGAAGGTGGCCTCCGCCGACACCGAGGCGACGGTGAAGGAGCTGGAGAAGCTCGCCGGCAAGTACGGGCTGACCCCGCTGGAGCCGGCCGAGGCCGAGGACGCCAACGCCTACGCGGTGACGAAGGAGTTCGCCGAGAAGCACGACCTGACGACGCTGAGCGACCTGGGCGACGCCGGCATCCCGGTCAAGCTGGGCGCCAACTCCGACTGCCCGGAGCGGCGTGACTGCCAGGTGGGCCTCGAGGAGGTCTACGGCATCAACATCGTGGGGTTCGAGCCCACCGGGTTCGACAGCCAGTCGACCATCCAGGACCTGGTCAAGGGCCGCACCCAGCTCGGCCAGGTCGGGACGACCAGCCCGAACGTCGCGGCCAACGACCTGGTGATCCTCGAGGACGACCAGCAGCTGCAGAACGCGGAGAACCTGATCCCGATCGTGAACTCCGAGTGGCTCAAGGACAACCAGAAGGCGGCCGACGCCCTCAACGAGCTCGCGGACGTGCTGACGACCGAGGACCTGCAGACGATGCTCAGCAAGGTCGTCAACGAGCGCCAGAAGCCCGAGCAGGTGGCGCAGGACTACCTCGAGGAGAAGGGCCTGGTCTGACGGGCCCCGCTCAGGACCGGGTCAGCGAGCGCACCAGCCGGGTGTGCTCGACGGCCCGCAGCTGTTCCAGCACGTGCTCCGGGAGCGGCGCGGACAGGTCCGTCACGACGTAGCCGACGTCGGCGCGCGTGGCCAGCGACTGTCCGAGCATGTTCTCGCCGCAGTCGGCCAGCACCTGGTTGATGGCGGCCAGCACGCCCGGGACGTTGTCGTGCAGGTGCGCCACCCGTCCGTCACCGGCCGGCTGCTCGGCGCCGGCGTGCGGGAAGTTCACCGACAGGGACGTGCGGCCGTAGCGCAGGTAGTCGATCAGCTTGCCGGACACGAAGTGCCCGATCTCGGCCTGGGCCTCCTGCGTCGAGCCGCCCACGTGCGGGGTCAGGATCACGTTGTCCAGCCCCCGGAGGGGTGACTCGAAGGGGTCACCCTGCGCCTTCGGCTCGATCGGGAAGACGTCCAGCGCCGCCCCGGCGATGTGTCCCGACAGGATCCGCTCGCGGAGCACCTCGGTGTCCACCGTCATGCCGCGGGAAGCGTTGATGAACAGCGAGCGCGGCTTCATCAGGTCGAAGTACGAGGCCCCGAAGAGGCCGGCGTTCCCGGGGCGCCCGTCGACGTGCAGCGAGACCACGTCGGCCTCGGCGAGCAACGCCTCCATGGAGGGCATCCGGCGGGCGTTGCCGTGCGCGAGCCGGTCGGCGACGTCGTAGAAGATCACTCGCAGTCCGACGGCCTCGGCGACCACGGACAGCTGCGAGCCGATGTTGCCGTAGCCGATGATGCCCAGCGTCCGGCCGCGGATCTCGTGACTGCCCGCTGCGGACTTGTCCCAGATGCCGGCGTGCATCCGCTCGTTCTTCTCGGCCAGCCGGCGCGCCAGCATGATGATCTCGCCGATGACCAGCTCCACCACGCTGCGGGTGTTGGAGTGCGGTGCGTTGAACACCGCGATGTTGCGCCGCGTGGCGGCGTCGAGGTCGACCTGGTTGGTTCCGATGCAGAAGCAGCCGACCGCGACCAGGTCCGGCGCGTCGTCGAGGACCTCGGCGGTGAGGTGGGTGTTGGACCGGATGCCGAGCAGGTGCACCCCGGGCAGGGCCGCCGTGAGCTCCTCGGCCGACATGGAGGACTTGCGCAGCTCGACGTCGTAGCCGGCCTCCTCGAGGCGCTCGACAGCTCCGGGGTGGATGTTCTCCAGCAGCAGGGCACGCACGGGCCAACCCTAGATCCCGGGAGGAGGCGACCTGTTACCGCCCGGGTGCGGCGAGACGGGCAGCAAGACGGGCAGCGAGACGGGCAGCCTGCGAGCGGGCCGAGCGCCTGTGACCCATGCCACCGGCCCGACGGGTTACCCGGCGGGAAGCGGCGTCGTAGGCTCGTGGTTGTCATTGAGTGAGTAGTCCGGTACCCGCGAGGGACTGGAACGAAAGGCGATGAGAGCGATGACCCGAATCGGGGTTGTCGGTGCCGGCAAGGTCGGTGCCGTCCTGGCCTCCGCGCTCCGCGCAGCCGGTCACGAGATCGTGTCGGTGGCCGGGGAGTCCGCGGCGTCCCGTGGCCGCGCCGAGGCGCTGCTTCCGGGTGTGCCGATCGCCAAGCCGACCGACGTGGCGCGGTCGTGCGACCTGCTGCTGCTCACCGTCCCCGACGACATGCTCGGCAACGTCGTCGACACCTTGGTGGGCGCCGGCGCGATCCGCCGCGGGCAGCACGTGTGCCACACCTCCGGCCGGCACGGGCTCGGCGTCCTGGCCAGCGCCACGGCCGTGGGCGCCCGGCCACTGGCGATGCATCCCGCGATGACCTTCACCGGGACGGCGCTCGACCTCGCCCGGCTCGCGGGCTGTGTCTTCGGCGTCACCGCAGCCGACGAGGACCGGGAGTACGCCGAGGCGCTGGTCGACGACCTCGCCGGAGTCCCGATGTTCGTGCCGGAGGACCGGCGCACCCTCTACCACGCAGGTCTGGCCCACGGCGCCAACCACCTCGTCACCCTGGTCACCCAGGCGATGGAGCTGTTGGCCGCCTCCGGGGCCGAGGACCCCGCCGCCACGCTCCGGCCGCTGCTGACGGCGGCTCTGGACAACGCGCTCGCACACGGTGACGCGGCGCTCACCGGACCGATCGTGAGGGGTGACGTGAACACCGTCCGGGCGCACCTGGCCGACATCGCCCGCAACGCGCCGGACACCCTGGCGTCGTACGTCTCGATGGCGCGGGCCACCGCCGACCGCGCCGTGCTCGACGGTCGGTTGCTGCCGATCCGGGCCGCCCGGATCCTCTCCCTCCTCGACGCCGCCGAGGCCCCGGCCGGGTCCGCGACCCACCGGACCGGCCTGCGGTGACCACGGCACCCGACCTCGCGCGCACCCGCGAGGAGCTCCAGCGCGTGCTCGACGAGCGGTCGGCGTCCGGTCCTGGGGCCCGACGCCGACTCGCGCTGGTCCCCACCATGGGGGCCCTCCACGCCGGTCACGCCGCGCTGATGGCGCAGGCCCGCCGGGCGATCGGCCCCGGGGGCCTGGTGGTGGTGTCGGTCTTCGTCAACCCGATGCAGTTCGGGGCGGGCGAGGACCTCGACCGCTACCCCCGGACCCTTCCCGCCGACCTCGAGCTGTGCGCCGGGCAGGGCGTCGACGTGGTCTTCGCCCCGACGGTGGACGACGTCTATCCGGGCGGCGAGCCGCAGGTGACGGTCGATCCGGGACCGCTCGGGGAGGTCCTCGAAGGAGCCTCCCGGCCGACGCACTTCCGTGGCGTGCTCACGGTGGTCGCCAAGCTCTTCGGGCTGGTCCGGCCCGACGTGGCGGTCTTCGGCGAGAAGGACTACCAGCAGCTCGTGCTGATCCGTCGGATGGTGGCCGACCTCTGCCTGGGCACCGAGGTCGTCGGCGCCGGGATCGTCCGCGATCCCGACGGCCTGGCCCTGTCGAGCCGCAACCGCTACCTCGACGCGGAGGAGCGCCAGCACGCGCTCGGACTGGTGCACACGCTGCTGGCCGGCCGGGGCGCTGCCCCGCAGGGCGCCGAGGGCGTCCTGGCCAGTGCCCGCGCAGAGCTGCGGCGCAGCACCGGCGTGGACCTCGACTACCTCGAGCTGACCGGTCCGGACCTCGGCCCCGCCCCTCAGCACGGTTCCGCGCGGCTGCTCATCGCGGCCCGCGTGGGCAAGACCCGACTCATCGACAACGTCGCCGTCGACCTGGGCGCGACCGAGAGGAATGACTGACATGCTCCGCACGATGATGAAGAGCAAGATCCACCGCGCGACGGTGACGCAGGCCGACCTGCACTACGTCGGCTCGGTCACGGTCGACGAGGACCTGCTCGAGGCGGCCGACCTGCTGCCCGGCGAGCTGGTGCACATCGTCGACGTCACCAACGGCGCCCGCCTGGAGACCTACACCATCGCGGGGGAGCGGGGCAGTGGCGTGATCGGGATCAACGGGGCCGCTGCACGGCTCGTGCACCCCGGTGACGTCGTGATCCTGATCGGCTACGGCCAGATGGACACCGCCGAGGCGCGCACCTTCGAGCCGCACGTGGTGTTCGTCGATGCCGACAACCGGATCCTGACCACCGGCTCGGACCCCGCCGAGGTGCTCCCCGGCAGCGGACTCATGCGCGGTGACCTCGTCGCCGCCCGATGAGGTGACCGGGTGACGATCCCCCGCCGGTTGAGTGCCGGCGAACCCGGCTGGTCGACCACGGCGGACGTCGTCGTGGTCGGCTCCGGCATCGCCGGGCTGACCGCCGCCCTGCGGCTCCAGGCCGCCGTCGGCAGGGTGCTGGTCGTCACCAAGGACGTGCTCTCCGCGGGCTCGACGCGGTGGGCGCAGGGCGGCATCGCGGCGGCCCTCGGGCCCGGCGACACCCCCGGCCAGCACGAGGAGGACACGCTGGTCGCGGGCGCCGGCGCTTGTGATCCCGCCGCCGTCCGCGTGCTCGTCAACGAGGGCCCCGACGCGGTCCGGGAGCTGATCGCACTGGGCACCAGGTTCGACCAGACCGACGACGGAGAGCTCTCCCTCACGCGGGAGGGTGGCCACCACCGCGACCGGATCGCGCACGCCGGCGGCGACGCGACCGGCGCGGAGGTCCAGCGTGCGCTGGTGGCGGCCCTCCGGAGCGCCCCGGGCATCGAGGTGATCGAGCACGCCGTGGCGGTCGACCTGCTCACCACCGGCACGGACGATGACCGCCGCGTCTGCGGGATCACGCTGCACGTCATGGGGGAGGGCGAGCGCGACGGCGTCGGCGCAGTCCACTGCCGGGCCGTCGTCCTCGCCTCGGGCGGTCTGGGCCAGGTGTTCGGCCAGACCACCAACCCCGCGGTCTCGACTGGTGACGGCATGGCGCTCGCGCTCCGGGCCGGCGCGGTGCTGCGAGACCTGGAGTTCGTGCAGTTCCACCCCACGGTGATGTACCTCGGTCCCGACAGCCAGGGCCAGCAGCCGCTGATCTCCGAGGCGGTGCGCGGCGAGGGCGCTTTCCTGGTGGACTTCGCCGGCAACCGGTTCCTGCAGGGCGTGCACGAGCTGGCCGATCTGGCCCCGCGCGACGTGGTGGCCAAGGCGATCACCCGTCGGATGCTCGAGGAGGGCAAGGCGCACGTGTGGCTCGACGCCCGGCAGCTCGGCGGGGAGGACCGGGCGGGACGCAGGGCGTTCTGGGAGCACCGGTTCCCGACCATCCTGGCCACCTGCCGCGCCCACGGGATCGACCCGACCCAGGACCTGGTCCCGGTGGCGCCTGCCTGCCACTACGCCTCCGGGGGCGTCCGGACCGACCTCTGGGGGCGCTCGACTCTCCGGGGCCTGTACGCCACCGGCGAGGTCGCCTGCTCCGGCGTCCACGGCGCCAACCGGCTCGCCTCGAACTCACTCCTCGAGGGACTGGTCTTCTCCCGCCGCATCGCCCAGGTGCTTCCGCGAGAGCTCGGCGAGCAGGGTTCTCCGAGCCTTGACGCCCGGACACCGGGCGCCGTAGACCCGGCCGTCCGCCCCGAGCTGCAGCGCGTGATGACCGACCGGGTGGGCGTGCTGCGCTCCGCCGACGGGCTCGATGTGGCGGTCAAGGAGCTCGAGCACCTGGCCGGACGCCGTGCCGTGACCGGCTCGCCCACGGGCACCGACGCGTGGGAGACGACCAACCTGGTCACGGTCAGTGCTGCCCTCGCGCGGGCGGCCCGCTTCCGCGAGGAGACCCGTGGCTCGCACTGGCGCGAGGACTTCGCGCAACGTGACGACGGGCGCTTCGCCGGCCACGTCGACGTGTCCCTGCGCGAATCGGGTCTGCAGCTGTCGTTCGACCCCATGCCGGCCGGCGCCGCATGGCCCGCCGAGACGGAGGTTCCGGCATGACGCCCACGCCGTACGACGACCTGCCGGCCGACCTGCTGGCCGAGCTCGAGCGGGCCGGCCTCGACCCGCGAGCGGTCCACGCCGCCGTGGTCGGCGCCCTCGTCGAGGACCTGCCCGACGGCGGAGAGGACGTGACGAGCGCGGCGACCATCCCTGCGGACCAGCACGGTGAGGCCGACTTCGCCGCGAGGGAGCGAGGCGTCGTGGCCGGCCTGGCCGTCGCTGCGCTGGTGTTCCACTGCGTGCTGGGCGACGACGCGGTCGTGAGCGACCGGGTGCCGGACGGCACGCCGGTCCACCCGGGCGACGTGGTGATGCGAGTGGCCGGCCCGACGCGTGGGCTGCTCACCGCCGAGCGCACGGCCCTCAACTTCGCCTCGCACCTCTCGGGCATCGCCACGGCGACCGCTGCCTGGGTGGCCGCACTGCAGGGCACCGGCTCCCGCGTGCTCGACACCCGCAAGACGCTGCCGGGCCATCGCGCACTGCAGAAGTACGCAGTGCGGTGCGGCGGTGGGGTCAACCACCGGTTCTCGCTGGTCGACATGGCGATGGTCAAGGACAACCACGTCCTCGCCGCGGGTGGTGTGGTCCCGGCCTTCGAGGCGGTCCGGCGCGCGCATCCCGGCGTACCGGTCGAGGTCGAGGTCACCGACCTGCACCAGCTCGAGGAGCTCCTCGAGGTCGGCTGCGAGCGGATCCTGCTGGACAACATGGATGTCGCCACCATGCGCAAGGCGGTCGAGCTCACGGCCGGGCGCGCTGTCCTGGAGGCGTCCGGTGGGCTGACCATCGAGCGTGCGCGCGAGGTCGCGGAGACCGGCGTCGACTACATCTCCGTCGGGGCGCTGACGCACTCGGTGAAGGTGTTCGACCTGGGGATGGACCTGCGATGACCGGTGGGGAGAAGGACCTGCTGCTGTGTGCGGACATCGGCAACGCGCACACCGTCCTCGGCCTCGTCCAGGACGGCCAGGTGCCGCACCACTGGCGGGTGGCCACCGACGAGCGTCGTACTGCCGACGAGTGGTTCGCGCTCTTCAACGCGCTGGTCCCCGGCCACCTCGTCGAGCGGCTGCGCGGCATCGCCGTGTGCTCCACGGTCCCGGGCGTGCTGCACGAGTGGCGGGACATGATGCCGCGGCACCTGTCGGGCCTGCCCACCGTGGTCGTCGGGCCGGGCGTGCGCACGGGCGTGCCGGTCCTGATGGACAACCCCCGCGAGGTGGGCGCCGACCGGGTGATGAACGCGCTCGCCGCGGCGACGCTCTACGGGGGCCCGGCGATCGTCGTCGACTTCGGCACCGGCACGACGTTCGACGTGGTCAGCGAGCGCGGGGAGTACGTCGGAGGGGCGATCGCGCCCGGCATGGAGATCTCCCTGGAGGCCCTCGGCCGCAGGGGCGCCCAGCTGCGCAAGATCGAGGTGCTCAAGCCGCGGTCGGTGATCGCGAAGAACACGGTCGAGGCGCTCCAGTCGGGGATGGTCTACGGCTTCGCCGGCCAGGTCGACGGCCTGGTGGAGCGGATGATCGCCGAGCTCGGCGTGCCGCCCGAGGACGTCAAGGTGATCGCGACCGGCTCGGTGGCACCGGTCGTCGTGGAGGAGTGCGCCTCGGTCACCCACCACGAGCCGTGGCTCACGCTCCTCGGCCTCGAGCTCGTCTTCGAGCGCAACGCCTGACCCGTCGGGGCGTCAGACGACCGGGCGGCGGGACCGCCGGGCTCTCCCGCGGAGCGGGCCGACCAGTCGCGGCCCGGCGAGCCGGTTCTCCAGTCGCCGCGCCTCGCGCTTGAGCGGCTGGGCGACGTACTCGCCGAGGATCACACCGGAGGCGAGCGCCAGCGCGGTCGCCGCCGCGGTGACCAGCGCGAGCAGCCCCTCGCTCGTCGACCCCGGCAGCGGTGAGGACAGCAGGGACAGGCCGCGGAAGATCGCCAGCCCGGGGAGCATCGGCACGATCGCCGGCACCACGACCACCAGCGGCGGGATCCGGAACCGGCCCGCCACCGCGTAGGCGACCAGGCCGATGAAGAACGCCGCGATGCCGGCGCCCCAGGTCAGGCCCAGCTGGGCGGTCACCACCAGCTGCGAGAAGGCGGTCGCGATGCCGCCGATCGCCGCGATCGGCAGCAGCGACCGCTTGGGGGCATACGTCGAGAAGGCGAACGCCGCCGCACAGACCGCCGAGCCGGCCATCACCACGGGCAGCGTCTCCAGGCTGGCCGAGCCCGGCTCGAGCCGGCTGATCCCCGCCTCGAGGAGCTCGCCGACGCCGAGTCCGCCGCTCACCCCGGCGATGATCCCGGCCGTCGCCAGCAGCGACTCGGTGAGCCGGGCGCCGGCGGTGATGTAGAAGCCGGACAGCGCGTCCTGCAGTCCGCCCATGAAGCCGATGCCGGCGAGCAGCATGATCACGTTCGAGGTGACCACCAGCGACGGGTCGATGTCCAGGTCGAGATAGGTGGCCGCAACTGCGAAGAACGTCGCCACCGCGCCACCGGCGACCTGCTGGTAGAAGAACGGCAGCCGTCGCCGCGACATGGTCAGCTGCATCCGGTCGATGCAGGCAGCCGCCACGAAGGCGATGGACGAGATCACCAGGCCACCGCCGAGGAACACCGACACCGCGGCGCACATGACGCCCCACCCGACGGTGACCGACCACCGCGCGCGGTGGTGACCGCTGGAGACGATGCGGGCCATCTGGGCGCGCGCCTCCACGAGGCCGAGCCGGTCCTCGAGCACGTCGCGGACCAGGTGGTCCACCCGGGTGAGGTCCTCATAGTCGATCTCGCGCAGCTTGACCTGGCGGATCATCACCGCGGGCGGGTCGCCGGCCTCGCGCTGCCAGCTCATCGAGAGCGACGTGAACGTCACGTCGACCTCGGCACGGCGCAGGCCGAAGTGCTCCGCGAGCAGCCGCATGGTCGCCGTCACGTCGGCGGCACCCGCGCCGTTCGACAGCAACAGCTCGCCGACCCGCAGGCACAGGTCCAGCGCCAGGTGCACCTGCCGGAGGTCTCGGTCTGCTTCCGCCACCGCGCCATGGTGGCAGAGGCGATCGCGACGCAGGTGCACCGCCCGTGGGGGTGACCGGGCGGCTCGATAGCCTGTGCAGCATGACCGACCAGCCCGCGCATCCGACGGACGACGCGGCAGGCCACCAGGGCGACGCTGCCGACGACCTGCCCGAGCAGATGCAGGTCCGTCGGGCCAAGCGGCAGCGGCTGATCGACGACGGCGTCTCGCCGTACCCCCTCACCGTGCCGGTGACGCACTCGATCGCGCAGGTCCGGGAGGAGTACGACGGCCCCCTCGAGCGCGGCGACCTCGCGCCGGACACCCGCACGGGCGAGACCGTCTCCCTGGTCGGTCGGGTGATCTTCCTGCGCAACACCGGCAAGCTCTGCTTCGTGCGGCTGCGCGAGGGCGCCGGAGCCGAGATCCAGGCGATGCTCTCGCTCGCGGAGGTCGGCGAGGAACGGCTGTCCGAGTTCAAGGCGCTCGTCGACATCGGCGACCTGCTCGGCGTCACCGGCGAGGTGGTCACCAGCCGGCGCGGCGAGCTCTCCGTGCAGGTGGCGGACTGGGTGATGGCCGCCAAGACGTTGCGGCCGCTGCCCAACGAGCACAAGCCGCTCTCCGACGAGGCCAGGATCCGGCTGCGCTACGTCGACATGATGATCCGCCCGGAGCCTCGCGAGCTGGTGCGGACCAAGGCGACCGTGCTCCGCAGCCTGCGCAGCACCCTCGACGCCAAGGGGTTCCTCGAGGTCGAGACGCCGATCCTGCAGCTGACCAACGGCGGCGCGGCGGCCCGGCCCTTCCGCACGCACCTGAACGCGCTCGACCAGGACATGCTGCTCCGGATCGCCCTGGAGCTCGACCTCAAGCGCGCCATGATCGGCGGCGTCGACAAGGTCTACGAGATCGGCCGGACCTTCCGCAACGAGGGCCTGGACTCCACGCACGCTGCCGAGTTCTCGATGCTGGAGGCCTACCAGGCCTACGGCGACCAGTTCACCATGATGGAGCTGACCCGCGACCTCGTCCTCGACGCCGCGCGCGCCGTCGGCCGCACCGTCGTGCCGGGCCGGGACGGCACGGAGATCGACCTGGAGGCGCCGTGGCGACAGGCGCCGATCCTCGAGCTGGTCTCCGAGGCCGTCGGCGAGGAAGTGACCGTGGAAACGACCGCGGAAACGCTGCGGAAGTACGCCGCGACGCACGATGTCGAGCTGCGGGAGAAATGGGGCTCGGCCGAAATCGTCGTCGAGCTCTACGAGCAGCTCGTCGAGGATTCCCTGATAACACCGACTTTCGTCATGGACTATCCCGCTGCGGTGAAGCCGTTGGCAAAGCCGCACCGCTCGAAGCCTGGTCTCAACGAGGCCTGGGACCTGATCGTCAACGGCGTGGAGCTGGCCCCGGCCTACTCCGAGCTGAACGACCCGGTCCTGCAGCGCGAGCGGCTCACTGAGCAGTCCATGCTCGCGGCCGCGGGCGATCCGGAGGCCATGGAGCTCGACGAGGTCTTCCTCAAGGCGATGGAGTACGGCATGCCGCCCGCGGGCGGCATGGGCATGGGCGTTGACCGTCTGATCATGCTGCTGACCGGGGCCGGAATTCGCGAGACGATCCTGTTTCCGTTGCTGCGGCCGGAATGACGTCCGGGCACGTGCGCGCCCTCATTTCCCAAACACATTTCCGGCGTCGCCGTGCGTACGGCGAAAAAGCGTGGCGCGGCTGTGTCATGCTTTTCCCATGGCGCAGAAGGTGAACATCATTCTTGTCGACGACATCGACGGCGGAGACGCCGACGAAACCGTTTCCTTTGCCCTCGACGGCAAGGACTACGAGATCGACCTGACCGCACAGAACGCCCAGAAGCTCCGCGACGCCCTCGCGCCCTACGTCGCGCACGCGCGCAAGGCCGCCGGACGGGGCCGGCGTGGCCGTGCCGCCGGCGCGGCGACGTCCTCGGGCGGGCCCTCGCCGGCCGACATCCGGGCCTGGGCGCGCGAGAACGGCATGGACGTCCCTGATCGCGGCCGCGTCTCCGAGGAGGTCCGGCAGGCGTACGCCGCCGCGCACTGATCCCTCTCCCGGGGGAGCGGACAGTTCGCACCGCAGCGGGTGGTCCCCGGCGTCCGCAGCGAGAAGGATCCAGGGCATGGACAAGCTGATGGCGCCGCACGACCGCCCGATCGCCGCCGGCTACCGCGTTGCCGGTGTCGTGGCCAGCCTGGTCATCTTCGTCTGCTTCGCGACGGCGTCGTGGCCGTGGTTCGTGGCCGACATGTACTGGCTGCTGCCTGGCCCCGGTGTCACCGGCGGCTTCGCCCTGCTCCTTCTCGGGGCGGTCCTCGGACTGGCGATGCTGACGACGCCGTGGCTCGCCTTCCGCTGGCCGTTGTTCGCGATCGTGGTGGCGCTGCTGCCGATCGTCGTCACCGTCCTCGACCCGCACGAGACCGGCGTCCACTTCGGGGTCCTCGCAGCGCTCGGGGCCGTTGCGGTCACCTCAGCCTGGCGCCGTCCCGCCTTCGCCGTCGCGGCGGTCGGAACGGCGCTGCTCGTGGTCTGGGCCTGGGTCCTCTCCGGGACCTCCATGGCTGCTCCCTTCGGAGCCACTATCGACCTGCGGTACGGGGCGGTCCCGGTTGGCGCGTGACCTGCACGACGTCGTCGCGCACCACGTCTCCCTCATCGCTGTGCGCGCCGAGACGGCGCCGTACACCCATCCCGGCCTCTCCGACAGCGCCCGCACCGTGCTTACCGACATCGCCGCCGACGCCCGGCTGGCCCTCGACGAGCTGCGCGGCGTGCTCGGCATCCTGGGCCGGGCCGGGGAGGATGCGTCGCGCGCGCCGCAGCCGACCTGGCGCGACATCGCGTCGCTCGTGGACCGGACCCAGGCGGCGGGGGCGGACGTGCGCCTCGCCGGTCCGGTGGACCTCGACGTGCCGCCCTCGGTCGGCTATGTCGGCTACCGGGTCGTCCAGGAGGCGCTCACGAACGCGCGCCGGCACGCGCCCGGGGCCCCGGTCACCCTCGAGCTGGGCGCCACGTCTCAGCTGCTCACCGTCCGGGTCAGCACGCCGCTGACGTCGGGCGGCGCCACTGGCTCGGGCCAGGGGCTCGTCGGCATGCGCGAGCGGGTCGACGCCATCGGCGGCCGTCTCAACGCCGGTCCGACGGCGGAGGGCTTCGTCGTGGAGGCCGTGCTGCCGCGCGGCCAGGTGGACCGGGGATGAGTACGACGGTGGTGGTCGCCGACGACCAGCCCGTGATCTGCGCGGGCTTCGCGGCCCTCCTCGCGGCCCAACCGGACCTCGACGTCGTCGGCACCGCAGCCGACGGCCGTGAGCTGGTCCGCCTGGTCGAGGAGCGGCGCCCCGACGTCGCGCTCGTCGACATCCGGATGCCGGAGCTGGACGGCATCGAGGCGACCCGGCTGATCACCTGTGACGGGGACACCAGGGTGCTGATCCTGACCACCTTCGACCTCGATGCCTACGTCTACGACGCGATCTGCGCCGGTGCCAGCGGGTTCCTGCTCAAGGACGTCACCGCCGAGCGCCTCGTCGAGGGCGTCCGGTTGGTCGCCGAGGGCTCGATGCTCCTGGGGCCGGCCGTCAGCCGCCGGCTGGTCGCGGACTTCGCCGGCCGGCCCGGGTCGTCGCGGCCGGAGCCGGTGGAGCTGGCGCAGCTCAGCCCCAGGGAACGGGAGATCCTGCTCCACCTGGCCCGTGGCCGCTCCAACGTCGAGATCGCCGAGGAGCTGGTGATCGGTGTGGAGACGGTCAAGTCGCACGTCGCCGAGGTGCTCCGCAAGCTGGCGCTGCGGGACCGGATCCAGGCGGTGGTCTATGCCTATGAGCGGGGCCTGGTCCAGCCGGGCGGCTGAGCGCAGCGCGACGGAACGGGTACAGCGATGTCATGTTCGCTGTCAGCGAAGTCGCGGCTTCCCCGGAACACGTAGGGTGGTGCCAGGGTTCAACAGGCGTGCGGATCGCTCGTCTGGCGGCCCGCTGAAGTCTTGAGGGGAGATGCCCATGTTCGAGCGGTTCACGGACCGAGCACGACGCGTCGTCGTACTCGCCCAGGAGGAAGCCCGCAAGCTGTCGCACAACTACATCGGGACCGAGCACATCCTGCTCGGCCTGATCCACGAGGGCGACGGCATCGCCGCGAAGGCCCTGGAGAGCCTCGGCATCTCCCTGGAGGGCGTGCGCGCCCAGGTCGAGGAGATCATCGGGCTCGGCCAGCAGGCGCCGAGCGGCCACATCCCGTTCACCCCGCGCGCCAAGAAGGTCCTCGAGCTCTCCCTGCGCGAGGCGCTGCAGCTCGGCCACAACTACATCGGCACCGAGCACATCCTGCTCGGCCTGATCCGCGAGGGCGAGGGTGTCGCGGCCCAGGTGCTGCAGAAGCTCGGCGCGGACCTCAACCGGGTCCGCCAGCAGGTCATCCAGCTCCTGTCCGGCTACCAGGGCAAGGAGCAGCAGACCGCCGGTACGGCGCCGGAGGCGGCGCCGTCCAGCTCGCTGGTGCTCGACCAGTTCGGCCGCAACTACACGCAGGCCGCCAAGGAGGGCAAGCTCGACCCGGTGATCGGCCGCGAGAAGGAGATCGAGCGGGTCATGCAGGTGCTGTCCCGCCGCACCAAGAACAACCCCGTCCTCATCGGCGAGCCCGGCGTCGGCAAGACCGCCTGCGTCGAGGGCCTGGCCCAGGCGATCGTGCGCGGCGACGTGCCCGAGACGCTCAAGGACAAGCAGATCTACAGCCTCGACCTCGGTGCGCTCGTCGCCGGGTCCCGCTACCGCGGTGACTTCGAGGAGCGCCTGAAGAAGGTGCTCAAGGAGATCAAGACCCGCGGCGACATCATCCTGTTCATCGACGAGCTGCACACGCTCGTCGGGGCGGGTGCCGCCGAGGGAGCGATCGACGCGGCGAGCATCCTGAAGCCGATGCTGGCCCGCGGCGAGCTGCAGACCATCGGGGCGACCACCCTCGACGAGTACCGCAAGCACCTCGAGAAGGACGCCGCGCTCGAGCGCCGCTTCCAGCCGATCCAGGTGCAGGAGCCGTCGATCGCGCACACGATCGAGATCCTCAAGGGCCTGCGCGACCGCTACGAGGCGCACCACCGGGTCACGATCACCGACGAGGCGCTGGTGAGCGCCGCGACGCTGGCCGACCGCTACGTCTCCGACCGGTTCCTGCCCGACAAGGCCATCGACCTCATCGACGAGGCCGGCTCGCGGCTGCGGATCCGCCGGATGACCGCGCCGCCGGACCTGCGCGAGTTCGACGAGAAGATCGCCGACGTCCGCCGCCGCAAGGAGGGCGCGATCGACGGCCAGGACTTCGAGGCGGCCGCCCGCCTGCGCGACGAGGAGAAGCAGCTCACGCTGGCCAAGGCCGAGCGCGAGAAGCAGTGGCGCGCCGGTGACATGGACGTCGTCGCCGAGGTCGACGAGGAGCTCATCGCCGAGGTCCTCGCGGTCGCGACCGGCATCCCGATCGTGAAGCTCTCCGAGGAGGAGTCGACCCGGCTGCTCAAGATGGAGGACGAGCTGCACAAGCGGGTGATCGGCCAGGAGGAGGCCGTCAAGGCGCTCTCGCGGGCGATCCGTCGTACTCGCGCCGGCCTGAAGGACCCGAAGCGTCCCGGCGGCTCGTTCATCTTCGCCGGCCCGTCCGGCGTCGGGAAGACGTGGCTGTCCAAGACCCTGGCGGAGTTCCTCTTCGGCGACGAGGACGCGCTCATCCAGCTCGACATGTCGGAGTTCTCCGAGAAGCACACCGTCTCGCGGCTGTTCGGCTCGCCTCCGGGCTACGTGGGTTACGAGGAGGGCGGCCAGCTGACCGAGAAGGTGCGCCGCAAGCCGTTCTCCGTGGTGCTCTTCGACGAGGTGGAGAAGGCCCACCCGGACATCTTCAACTCGCTGCTGCAGATCCTGGAGGAAGGTCGCCTGACCGACAGCCAAGGCCGGCTGGTGGACTTCAAGAACACCGTCATCATCATGACCACCAACCTGGGCACCCGCGACATCTCCAAGGGCGTCAGCCTCGGTTTCGGCAACGCGTCCGACGTCCAGGGCAACTACGACAAGATGAAGGCGAAGGTGTCCGAGGAGCTCAAGCAGCACTTCCGCCCGGAGTTCCTCAACCGTGTCGACGAGATCATCGTGTTCCCGCCGCTGACGCAGGAGCAGATCATCGCGATGGTGGACAACATGATCGCCGCCGTCGAGCTGCGCCTGAAGGACCGCGACATGTCCATCGAGCTGACCCAGCCCGCCAAGGACCTGCTCGCCCGCCGCGGCTTCGACCCGGTGCTCGGCGCCCGGCCGCTGCGCCGGACCGTCCAGCGCGAGATCGAGGACGTCCTGGCCGAGAAGATGCTCTACGGCGAGGTCGGCCCCGGCCAGATCGTGCTGGTCGATGTCGAGGGCGAGGGCGCCGAGGCGGCCTTCACCTTCGAGGGCACGACCAAGGGCGAGCTGCCCGACGTGCCCCCGCTCGAGCACGTCGCGCCGTCCGGGGAGGAGGGCACCGACGCCTCCTCCGACACCGGCACCGAGTGACCTGAGCCGGGCCGGAGGGCAGCTGGTCCTCCGGGACAGATGGTCCCCAGGGACAGATAGTCCGACGCGAAATGCCGCTTCCTCGCACCGCGGGGGGCGGCATTTCGCGTCGGAGTATCCAGTTGGGTCAGTCCGGGAGGGAGTACGACGGGCCGGCGCGGCGCACCATCAGGCCGTCGGCGAGCAGGCCGTCGATCGCCCGGGCCCGTTGTGGGGCGTCGGGCCACACGGCGTCGATCCTGGTCGCGCGCACCGGTGCGTCGGAGTCCCGGAGGACGGCCAGGATGAGTCCGCGGACCTGGCGATCGGTGCCGGCCCAGGACTGCACCGGTCGCGGTGGACCGTCGTACGGCGGCCGCCCGGCCGCACCCCATGCGCACACGTCGGCCACCGGGCACTCACCGCACCGCGGGTTCGCCGAGGTGCAGACGAGCGCGCCGAGCTCCATGACGGCGACCGCCCAGAGCGCCGCGTCCTCCTCCGGGAGCAGGGACTCGGCCAGCTCCCGCTCGGGCCGGTTCACCGATCGGGCCGCGAACTCGGTGCCCTGCACCGCGCGGGCCAGCACGCGGCGGACGTTGGTGTCCAGCACGGCGTGGCTGCGTCCGTAGGCGAAGGACGCCACCGCCGCCGCGGTGTAGTCGCCCACCCCGGGTAGCTGCCGCAGCGCGGCGTAGGAGTCGGGGACCTCCCCGCCGTGCCGCTCGGTGATCGCGACGGCGGCGGCGTGCAGGCGGAGCGCGCGCCGTGGGTAGCCGAGCCGGCCCCACGCGCGCACCGCCTCTCCGCTCGGCTCGGCCGCAAGTGCCGCCGGCGTCGGCCAGCGCTCCAGCCAGGCGTGGTACGCGGGGAGCACCCTGCTCACCGGCGTCTGCTGCAGCATGAACTCGCTCACCAGGACGCCCCACGGACTGGTTCCCGGCCGGCGCCAGGGCAGGTCCCGGGCATTCACGGAGTACCAGTCGAGCACCGGCTCGAGCAGCGGGTTGGCCACGCGCACACCCTATGTGGAGTCCACCGGGTCTTCCTGCGGAGTGGCACCCGCCATCGGCGCCGGAGTTCTCCTACCGTTCGTGGCATGACTTCCCCGGCGCGGCGACCCGGCAGGCTGCCCGCTCGCGTCTACTGGTTCCGCCGGGGCCTGGTGCTGTTCACCGCGTTCGCGCTCGTCTTCGGGTTCGCCCGGCTGCTCGGAGGCGGGGCCGAGGCCGACGAGGCGCCTCAGGCGGCGGCACCCGCAGCCGCTCATCCCAGCACTGCAGCGCCGACGCAGCCGATCGGGCCGATGCCGCTGAGCAGGGCGAAGAAGAAGGGCAAGCACAAGGCGGCCGCCACCGCACCGCTCGCCCAGCCCAGCGGCGACTGCGACGTCGACGAGATCACCGTGCGGGCGGCGCTGGACGTCGGCCATGCCGGCGGCGACGTGCGCATCCCGCTCGAGCTGACCGGAACCCAGGCCGCGTGCCGGTTCCGGGTGAGCCCCAGCACCGTGGTGGTGAAGATCGTCTCGGGCTCCGACCGGATCTGGTCCTCGCAGGACTGCGGTCGCGCGATCAAGCCGCAGGACGTGGTCGTCCGCAGCGCCCGGCCAACCACGGTCGAGATGACCTGGAACGGCCGGCGGTCCGAGGACGGCTGTCCGGGGGGCACCCGCTGGGCGATGCCCGGCTGGTACCACGCCGTCACCGCCGCGATCGGTTCGGAGCCGAGCGACACCCAGTTCCAGCTCACCCTGCCGAACCGGCCGGTGATCACGAAGACCGCCAGCCCCAGACCGGAGAAGAAGCAGGACGAGCAGCAGGAGCGCTGACCTCTGCTCGCTCAGACGTGATCGGGCTGCGCCCTCAACGTCTCTCGCTCGCTCGGAAGCTCGAGCAAGCTCGGCTTCTCTCGCTCGCTCAGACGTAGCGCTCGAGGATGCTCGACTCGGCCAGGCGCGAGAGTCCCTCTCGGACGCTGCGTGCCCGCAGCTCACCGACGCCGTCGACCGTCTGCAGGTCCTCGACGCCGGCCGACAGCAGCTTCTGGAGGGTGTCGAACCGCTCGACGAGGCGGTCGACGACGGCTCCAGGCAGGCGCGGCACCTTCGCGAGCAGGCGGTAACCGCGCGGCGTGACCGCGTTGTCCAGGTGCTCGCCCTGGCCGAGTCCGAGCGCCTTGGACACCGCTGCCACGTCCACCAGCTCGGCCGGCGAGAGCTCCTCGAGCTCCCGCAGCACGGCCTCGGGCTTGCGGGCGCGCTTCCGCGCCGGCTGGTAGTCGCGTACGACGAGCTCGCGCTCGGCGTCGACCCCGGTGACGAGCTCCTCGAGCTGGAGCGCCAACAGTCGCCCGTCGGTGCCGAGCTCGAGGACGTAGCCCTCGATCTCGCGGGCGATCCGGCTGACCATCTCCAGCCGCTGGGCCACCACGGCGACGTCGCGGACCGTGACCAGGTCCTCGATCTCCAGAGCGGACAGTGTGCTGGACACCTCGTCGAGGCGCAGCTTGTAGCGCTCCAGGGTCGCGAGCGCCTGGTTGGCGCGCGACAGGATCTGTCCTGAATCCTCGAGGACGTAGCGGATCTCGCCCACGTAGACGGCGATGATCTGCATCGACTGCGAGACCGAGATGACCGGGTGGCCGGTCTGCTTCGCGACCCGGTCTGCGGTGCGGTGCCGGGTGCCGGTCTCCTCGCTGGGGATCGTCGGATCGGGCATCAGGTGCACGTTGGCCCGGTGGATCGTGCTGATGTCACTGTCCAGCACGATGGCGCCGTCCATCTTGGCGAGCTCGCGCAGGCCGGTCGCCGAGAACGGCACGTTGAGCTCGAAGCCGCCGGAGGAGAGGCCGTCCACGACGCGGTCGTTGCCCAGGACGAGCAACGCCCCGGTGCGTCCGCGCAGGATGCGCTCCAGCCCGTCGCGCAGGGGCGTCCCGGGCGCGATGCGAGCGAGCGTCTCGCGCAGGCGCTCGACGTCGTCGGGTCGGTCGGGAGGTGGCACGCGTGGAAGTGTAGGGCGGCAGCACCGGATTCGCTCAGCGCGCGGCGGGAACCCGCCTCAGGGAAGGCGCCGCTCGCAAGGTGCTGTCCGCACGGCGTCGCTCAGAAGGCACCGGGCACGCCGAAGCCGTCCTCCCCGTGCCGGGCCCTGCTGGACGCGTCCATGTCGAGCTGCACCAGCGCCTGGCGCAGGTGATCGACCGGGATCACGCGCATGCCGTCCACGACCTTGCTGCGACCGACCTCCTGGGGGTGGGCCGCCGGGACGGCGGCGGAGAGGAAGCCCATCCGGTTGGCCTCCGCCGTCCGCTGGTCGAGGTCGCGCACCCGCCGCAGCTCACCGGACAGCCCGAGCTCCCCGATCGCGACCAGCTGTCGGCCGACGGGCCGGTTGTGCCAGGCGGAGGCAATCGCCAGGGCGATGGCGAGGTCGTTGCTCGGCTCGGTCAGCCGGGCGCCGCCGACCGTCGAGACGAAGACGTCGTGGCTGTGCAGGCGGATCCCGCCGTGCTGGGCGAGCACCGCCAGGATCATCGCGACCCGGGCGGAGTCCACGCCGGCCGTCGTACGACGGGGGCGCTCGCTGGCGGACGGCGTCACCAGTGCCTGGATCTCGCCCAGGAGGGGCCGGCGGCCCTCCATCGCGACGGCCACGCAGGTGCCCGGGACGGAACCGTGCCGGACGTCGAGGAACAAGCCGGTGGGGTCGGTGATCGCGACGATGCCCTCGGCGGACAGGTCGAAGCAGCCAACCTCGTCGACGGGCCCGAACCGGTTCTTCACCGCACGCACCAGCCGCAGCCGCGAGGTGCGCTCGCCCTCGAAGTGCAGGACGACGTCGACCAGGTGCTCGAGGACCCGGGGCCCGGCGATGCTGCCGTCCTTGGTGACGTGACCGACGAGGACCACGGTGATGTTGCGCAGCTTCGCCATCCGGATCAGGGCGGCGGCCACCTCCTTGACCTGTGTCACGCCGCCGGGCACGCCATCGATGTCGCCGGCGCTGATCGTCTGGACGGAGTCGATCACCAGCAGCGTCGGGCGCACCTCCTCGACGTGGCCCAGCACCGCGGCCAGGTCCGTCTCGGCGGCGAGGTAGAGCTCGTCCTGGATGGCGCCGGTGCGGTCCGCCCGGATCCGCACCTGCGAGGCGGACTCCTCGCCGGTGACGTAGAGCGTCCGGCGCCGGTAGCGAGCCGTCTGCGCCGCCACCTCGAGCAGCAGCGTGGACTTGCCGACGCCCGGCTCCCCGGCCAGCAGGATCGCCGCCCCGGGCACCAGGCCGCCGCCGAGGACGCGGTCGAGCTCCGGCACCCCGCTGGTCCGCGCCTGGGAGGACTCCGCGGACACCTCCGCGATCGGCCGGGCCTTCTCGGTGACGGGACCTGCCTGGACCCGACTCTTCGGGGCCGCCTTCTCCACCACCGAGCCCCAGGCCTGGCACTCGGCGCAGCGGCCGACCCACTTGGCGGTCTCCCAGCCGCACTCGGTGCACTGGTAGGAGGCGGACCGGCTTGAGCTCTTGCCCGTGCTTCTCGACATGCATCGAACATACGTGCTACCGCCGACAGGGGGCGTCCACGACGCGCGCCCCTCGTGCCCCGGGCGGGTGGTGTGCCTACCATTGGATCGTTCAAGTACGACGCAAGCAGCGCGTCCGAGTGTCCCTGTCGCTGCCGGAGGTGCGGATGAGTCCGATGCGGCGGCTTGCCGGGTCGAAGCCGACGTTGTCGACCGTCGCCGAGCAGGCGGGCGTCTCCCGCCAGACGGTCTCGAACGCCCTGAACAACCCCCACCTGCTCCGGCCGGACACGCTCGAGCGCGTCCGGGCGGTGATCGACGAGCTCGGCTACACCCCCAACCGTGCGGCGCGCCAGCTGCGCACCCGGTCCTCGCACCTCATCGGACTGCGCTTCGAACCCGCCCAGGAGGGCACCAGCGAGGCGCTGATGGACCGCTTCGTGCACTCGCTGGTGGAGGCCAGCGACGAGACCGGCCACCACATCCTGCTGTTCTCCGGCGACCCGGCCGACCCGCTCGACGGCTACGACGAGCTGTTGCGCTCCACCGCCGTGGACGCCTTCGTCATCACCGACACCTACGCAGGCACCCCGCAGGCGGACTTCCTCAAGCTCGTCGGGGCGCCGTTCGTCACCTTCGGTCGGCCGTGGGAGGACCCCGAGCTGGGTGCCGCCGCCGGGAGCGAGGTCGACTGGGCGTGGGTCGACGTCGACGGCCGGCACGGCGCCGAGCTGGCGACGGCGCACCTGCTCGAGCAGGGTCACGAGCGGGTGGCCTGGCTCGGCTGGGAGAAGACCTCACGCATCGGCCAGGACCGGCGGGCCGGCTGGCGGCAGGCCCTGGAGAAGGCCGGCGTCGACCCACGCGGCCTCGGCAGCCGGACGACCGACAACGTCGACGCCGCACGGCTGGCCGCCCACGAGGTCCTCGAGGACCCGACCGTCACCGCGTTCACCTGCGTCAGCGACACGATGGCCCTCGGCGTGCTGCATGCCTGCGCCGAGCGTGGCCTGACGCCGGGCCGGGACATCGGTGTCACCGGCTTCGACGACTCTGTCGCCGCGCACGTCACCTGGCCGGGACTGACCTCGGTTCGGCAGCCGCTCGAGCAGGTCGCCCGCGAGATCGTGGACATCCTCCAGCAGGTGCTGTCGCTCCGGCCGGTCGAGGAGAAGGGCCGGATGCTGCAGCCCACCCTGGAGGTCCGCCGCTCCAGCCGCCGGTGGGAGTGAGCACCGGCCCCACTGCCGAGCGGGTCAGAACCGGCGCCACCGGACGTTGACCGCGTAGTCGACCTCCGTGATCCCCGGGTGCTCCGCGAGCACCTGGTCGGCGACCTGCGTCGGCAGCTCGATCCGTACGACGGCCTCGAGGTCCTCGCGCCGGTCGAAGGTCCAGGCGATCTCGAGCCGCTCGGTGGACCAGCCCTGCACCGACCAGAACCGGTCCACCTCGTCGGGGTCGACGGAGGGGAAGCCGCGGCGGAACCAGGACCCGAAGGTGGACCGCGAGGCGTCGTTGTCCACGACCAGAGCGGTCCCTCCGCGTCGTACCACCCGGTCCAGCTCGGCCAGCCCGGGCTCGCAGCCCGGCCCGAAGAAGTAGGCCCAGCGGGCGTGGGCAACGTCCACCGAGCCGGAGCGGACCGGCAGCTCCTCGGCGGTCCCCTGCAGCACCGTGACGTTCGGCAGCCGGCGCGTCCGCCGACGGGCGATGTCCGCCAGGGCCGGGTGCGGCTCGACCCCGGTCACCGTCGCCGCGGTCTCGGCGAACCAGGGAAGGTGGAAGCCGGTGCCGCAGCCGACGTCGAGCACGTGGCGGCCCTCCCACGACGCCAGCGACCGAAGCAGAGCGGCGAGCCGGCCCGCGCGGTCGACGGCGCGGTTCTCGATCTCGTAGGTCTCCGGGCTGTTCCAGATGTTGGGGCTGGGCCGGGCGCCCGGGCTGATCGGGTCGCTCAGATCCGGACGACCCCGGCCGGTGTGTGGAACGACGCGGCCACGATGCCCGGGGTGCCGTTCGGGGCGACCCACTCGACCTTCAGGTCGGTGAGGAACTCCTCGACCGGCTGGCCGAGCCACTCCGAGACCCGCAGCGGGTCACCGGCGATGTCGAGTCGTTCGAGACCGATCCGGCCGGAGGCCCCGGTCGACGGGTGCTCGGCGGAGTCGATCTCCCACTGCACGAAGAACGGGAGCTGAGGGTCGGCCTGCAGGCCCTTGACGCCCAGCTGCTTCCAGAGGAGCTCGGTGCCGTCGGGACGGTGCCGGTTGCCCTTGACCGACTCACGTCCCAGGCGCTGCTCGTGCGGGCGGATGTCGTCGACGCCGACGACCCAGCCCATCCAGCCGCCGCCGAGCTCGGAGCGCGCCCGCACGGCCTGGCCGAACGGCGCCTTGTCGGAGGCGGGGTGGTCGAGGACCTCGACGAGCTCGAGGTAGTGCTGGTCGGTGAGGGGCAGGATCCGGTTGCGGGTGCCGAACCGCGGGTGCACCCCGCCGTCCTGGAAGTCCTCACCCAGCTGTGCAGAGAGACGCGCTGCCGTTGCGTCCAGTCCGTCGGGCCCGGCTGCGAAGACGATGTGGTCGAGGCGCATGCCTGATTCTGACCCGCGAGGGATCGGCTCGGGACACCGGGGGTGGAGTCAGGCCGGATCCGCCGGGTGCGGCGCCAGTCGCGAGCCCGACCGCAGGTGCGCCTCGCACTTCGCGGCCAGGACGTCGTAGGCGGGTTGCCCCATCAGGGCGATCAGCTCGGTGGCGCTGGAGAGGTAGACGGGCTCGGCGCCGACGTGGGCATCGGTGTTGCCGGAGCAGTACCAGTCGAGGTCGTGCCCGCCCGGCCCCCAGCCGCGCCGGTCGTACTCAGCGATGCTGATCTCGAGGTACGACGTGTCGTCGGGCCGCTCGACCGTCCGGTAGGTGCGTCGGATCGGGAGCTGCCAGCAGACGTCCGGCTTGGTCTCGACGAAGTGCACGCCCTCGCGAAGTGCCAGCGCGTGCAGCGCGCACCCGTAGCCGCCCTCGAAGCCACGGCTGTTGTGGAAGATGCAGGCGCCACCCACGACGCGGGTCTTGCGCTCGCCGTCCTCCACCTCCGTCCAGCCCGCCCGGGTCAGCCGGCCGCGCGGGTTGACCGCCTCGGCGCGCTTCTCCCACAGCGAGTCGTCCAGGCGGGCGACCCAGCCAGCGACCCGGCGCTCGTCGTCCCGGTCGGAGAAGTGTGCCCCCAGCGTGCAGCACCCGGCGTCCGGGGCGGAGCGGTAGATCCCCTGGCAGCCACCACCGAAGATGCAGGTCCACCGCGACGCCAGCCAGGTCAGGTCGCAGCGGAAGACCTGGCCCGGGTCCGCGGGGTCCTCGAACTCCACCCACGCACGGGGGAACACCAGGTCGACTTCGGGCACCCGGGCACGATAGCCGCTGATCGCTAGGCTGATTCCCATGCGTGCAGGGCTGTGCGGCACCGGGTCCCCCCGAGGGCTGGGCTGACCCCGTGCCCCTCTTCGGCCTGTCGAGCGCCTCGGTCTACCCCGAGTCCACCTCGCACGCCTTCGAGTACGCCGCCCGGCTGGGGTACGACGCGGTCGAGGTCATGGTCGGCATCGACGCCGTCAGCCAGGACATCGGCAAGGTGCGGAGACTGCGCGACTACCACGAGGTCCCGGTCTGCGCAGTGCACTCGCCGTGCCTGCTGATCACCCAGCGCGTGTGGGGGAGCGACCCGTGGGTGAAGCTCGAGATGAGCGCCGAGATGGCGCACGAGCTCGAGGCCGACGTGGTCGTCGTACACCCGCCGTTTCGCTGGCAGCGCGACTACGCCAAGGAGTTCGTCGAGGGCATCGCGCGGCTGGAGCAGCAGACCGGCATCGCCTTCGCGGTGGAGAACATGTATCCGTGGCGGGCGACGTCGCGTCGGGAGATGGAGGTCTACCAGCCGCACTGGGACCCGTCCGGCGAGGACTACGCCAACACCACTCTCGACCTGTCCCACGCTGCGACGGCGCACAGCGATCCGGTCGATATGGCGGTGCGGCTCGGTGATCGGCTGCGGCACGTCCACATGACCGACGGCAGCGGCTCCGCCAAGGATGAGCACCTGGTTCCGGGCCGCGGGGCGATGCCGTGCGGGGAGCTCCTGGAGCACCTCGCGACCGGGGGCTTCGACGGGCACATCGTCGTGGAGATCAACACCCGCCGGTCGGCTAACCGGGCCGCTCGGGAGAACGACCTGCTGGAGTCCCTGGCGTTCAGCCGGTTGCACTTCGCGACCACCCAGGAGGCCCAGTGACCGGCCCGGTGAACGGTCCAGTGACGGGCCCAGTGGGCCGCGCCGTCGAGGTCGCCGGCCTCAGCGTCGCTCGCCGAGGCCGGCAGGTGCTGCACGAACTGGGTTTTGGCGTTCCGGCCGGTCAGGTCACCGGGCTGCTCGGCCCCTCCGGGTGCGGCAAGTCGACCCTGATGCGGGCGATCGTCGGGGTGCAGCGCATCACCGCAGGCGAGGTGACGGTGCTGGGCCGCCCGGCCGGCTCGCCGGCGCTGCGCTCCCGGATCGGCTACGTCACCCAGGCGCCCAGTGTGTACGGCGACCTCAGCGTCGGCGAGAACCTCCGCTTCTTCGGCAGTGTCCTCGGCGTGGGCGAGCGCCGCGTGGACGAGTGCCTGGAGCTGGTCGCGCTCGCGGACCGCCGTGACAGTGTGGTGGACGAGCTGTCCGGCGGGCAGCGCTCGCGGGTGTCCCTCGCGGTCGCCCTGCTCGGGCAACCGGAGCTGATCGTCCTCGACGAGCCGACCGTCGGGCTGGACCCGGTGCTGCGGATGCAGCTGTGGCAGACGTTCCACGAGCTCGCCGACGACGGGGCGGCGGTGTTCGTCTCCAGTCACGTGATGGACGAGGCGATGCGCTGCGACCGCCTGTTGTTGATGCGCGAGGGCCGGATCATCGCCGATGACAGTCCGTCGGGGCTGCTGGCGCAGACGGGTGCGGAGGACATCGAGCAGGCCTTCCTCCAGCTGGTGGAGGAGGACCGCCGATGACGCCCAGGATCACCCTGGCGGTCGCTCGCCGCGTGCTGGTGCAGCTGCGCCGCGACCACCGCACCCTGGCGATGCTGCTGGTCCTGCCCTGCCTGCTGATGACCCTGCTGTGGTGGATGTTCCAGGACCTGCCCGGGCCCGGCTTCGGTGAGCTCGCGCCGGCCCTGCTCGCGCTGATCCCCACCATCGTGATGTTCCTGGTCACGTCGGTCACCACCCTGCGTGAGCGCACCTCCGGGACGCTGGAGCGACTCCTGGCCATGCCGATGGGGAAGGGTGACTTCCTGCTCGGCTACGCCATGGCGTTCGGCCTCGTCGCCGTGCTGCAGTCGGCGCTCGCCGTCGCCGTCTGCATCTGGTTCCTCGACCTCCGGGTCAGCGGACCGGTCTGGCTGTTGCTGCTGGTCGCCGTGATGGACGCGCTGCTCGGCACGGCGCTGGGACTGTTCGTCTCGGCCTTCGCCCGCACCGAGTTCCAGGCCGTGCAGTTCATGCCCGCCCTGCTCATCCCGCAGATCCTGCTGTGCGGACTGTTCGTGGCCCGAGACGCGCTGCCCCGGGTGCTGGAGGTGGTGTCGGACGTCCTGCCGCTCTCCTACGCCGTGGACGCGATGAGCAAGGTCTCCACCGATGCCGACCCTCCGCTGTGGGGTGACCTGGCCGTCGTGGCCCTCTACGTCGTGGGTGGCCTGGTGCTGGGCGCGCTGACCCTCCGCCGACAGACGGACTGAGCCGCCGCGTAACGTTGTCGGCGGGCACGTAAATGTGCCGCGCGTCACGTCGTACTGGAGAGAGATGCTGCGCCAAACCCTGCTGATGCTCGCCCGGAGCCGGCGTGTGAAGGATCTGGTCACCACGATGCCCGTCAGCAACGGGATCGTGTCGCGCTACGTGCCGGGCGAGACGACCGCCGACGCGGTGGCGGCGACCAAGAGCCTCGTGGCCGACGGGCTCACCGTCACCCTCGACTTCCTGGGCGAGGACACGCTCGACCAGGAGCAGGCGGAGACCACCGTGGCGGCGTACCTCGACGTCCTCGGGCAGCTCGGCGACCACGGGCTCGCCAGGAGCGCCGAGGTGAGCGTCAAGCTGTCGGCGATCGGTCAGGCGCTGCCCGACGTCGGCGCGAAGCTGAGCCTCGAGAACGCCCGGCGGATCTGCCGCGCGGCGCGCAACGCCGGCACCACCGTCACCCTCGACATGGAGGACCACACCACCACGGACCAGACGCTGGGCACCCTGCGCGAGCTGCGGAAGGACTTCCCCGAGACCGGCGCGGTCCTCCAGGCCTACCTGCACCGCACCGAGGACGACTGCCGCGCCCTGGCCTTCGAGGGCTCGCGGGTGCGGCTGTGCAAGGGCGCCTACAACGAGCCCGACTCGGTGGCCTACCAGTCGCGGCAGGAGGTCGCGGAGGCCTACGTGCGCTGCCTCAAGGTGCTGATGGCCGGCCAGGGCTACCCCATGGTCGCGAGCCACGACCCGCGGATGGTCCGCATCGCCGAGGCGCTCGCGACCCGCTTCGACCGCGCCCCGGGCACCTTCGAGTTCCAGATGCTCTACGGCATCAGGCCCGACGAGCAGCGACGCCTTGCCGAGCGTGGCAACCAGGTCCGTGTCTACGTCCCCTACGGGCAGGAGTGGTACGGCTACCTGATGAGAAGGCTCGCCGAGCGCCCGGCGAACCTGTCATTCTTCCTCAAGTCCCTGACCTCGAAGAAGTAAGAGGCTGCCATGACCGTGGCCATCATCGGTGCCGGAGTGATGGGGGAGACCCTGCTCTCGGGGCTGTTGCGTGCCGGCCACGACCCGGCCGCGCTGGTGATCGGGGAGAAGCGGCCGGAGCGCGCCGACGAGCTGCGCCAGCGGTACGACGTCCAGGTGGTCGCCAACACCGAGGCGGCCGGGGCGGCGGACACGGTGGTGCTGGTGGTCAAGCCGCAGGACATGAGTGACGTGCTCGGCGAGATCGCGCCGGTGCTGCGGCCTGACCAGCTGCTGGTCTCGCTGGCCGCGGGGATCACGACCGCGTTCATCGAGCAGCACCTCCCCGACGGCCTCGCGGTGGTGCGGGTCATGCCGAACACACCCGCCCTCGTCGACGAGGGCATGGCCGCCATCTCCGCCGGGACCCACTGCGACGACGAGCACCTCGACCTGGCCGAGAAGCTTCTCTCCTCCACCGGGCGGGTGCTGCGGGTGCCCGAGAAGCAGCAGGACGCCGTCACGGCGATCTCCGGCTCCGGCCCGGCCTACCTGTTCTTCGTCGTCGAGGCGATGATCGAGGCAGGGGTGCACCTCGGGCTGCCCCGCACGACCGCCACCGAGCTGGTCGTGCAGACCGTGGTCGGCTCGGCCAAGCTGCTGCGGGAGACCGGCGACCACCCCACGGTGCTGCGCGAGCGGGTCACCTCGCCCGGCGGCACCACCGCAGCGGCGATCCGGCAGCTGGAGGACCACAAGGTGCGCGCCGCGTTCATCACCGCGATGGAGGCTGCCCGGAACCGCTCGAGCGAGCTCGCCGCCGGGACGGACTGACCCGTGCCGGGAGGGGGCTGTGGGGGTCCGTGCTGCGTGGTCTACGACAGCTCGCTGACCGCCTACGACTTCGGCCCGGACCACCCGATGAACCCGCTGCGCGTGGACCTCACCATGAAGCTCGCGGAGTCCCTGGGCGTGGTGGCGGCCGACCGACTGGTCGCCGTACCGGCGCCGGACGCCGGCGACGCCGACCTGCTCACCGTCCACGAGCAGGATCTGCTGGACGCGGTGGAGCGCAGCAGCATGGATCCGGCGCTGACCGACCCGGCGCACGGGCTCGGCACGGAGGACAACCCGACGTTCCCGAACATGCACCGGGCGGCCCGGCACGTCGTCGGCGCCAGCATCGAGGCCGCCCGACGGGTGTGGCAGGGAGAGGCCGTCCACGCCGCCAACATCGCCGGTGGTCTACACCACGCGCTGCCCACGAAGGCGAGCGGCTTCTGCGTCTACAACGACGTCGCGGTGGCGATCAGGTGGCTGCTCGACAACGGCGCCGAGCGGGTCGCCTACGTCGACGTCGACGTGCACCACGGCGACGGCGTGCAGCAGGTGTTCTACGACGACCCGCGGGTGCTGACCATCTCCCTGCACGAGACCGGGCAGATGCTCTTCCCAGGCACCGGCTTCCCGAACGAGCTCGGCGGCCCCGGCGCCGAGGGCACCGCAGTCAACGTGGCGCTGCCCCCGGGCACCTCGGACGCGGGGTGGCTGCGCGCCTTCCACGCCGTCGTACCCCCGCTGGTCCGCGAATTCGCGCCGGACATCCTGGTCACCCAGCAGGGCTGCGACTCGCACCGGGACGACCCGCTCGCGCACCTGATGTTGAGCGTGGACGGCCAGCGGGCGAGCTATCTGGCGCTGCACGACCTGGCCCACGAGGTCGCCGGCGGCCGCTGGGTGGCCTTCGGCGGTGGCGGCTACGCGGTCGTGGAGGTGGTGCCCCGGGCGTGGACGCACCTGCTCGCGATCCTCTCGGGCCAACCACTCGAGCCGGGCCTCGACACCCCCTTGGAGTGGCGCGCGGAGGCTGCCTCGCGGCTGGGCCGGCGCGCGCCGGTGCGGATGACCGACGGGCGCGAACCCGCCTATCGCGACTGGTCCGAGGGCTACAACCCCGACACCTGGCTGGACCGCGCGGTCCAGGCCACCCGGGAGGCGGTGTTCCCCCTCAACGGGCTTGATCCGATGCCCTGATCCGGGCAGGGTGAAGGGCGCCCGATGTGTCCGGATTAGGGGTGCCCGGAGTGTCGGAATGTCTCATTCATAGAACCCTTCCCCATCCGTCACTTCAGGCTCTATCCTCTGTCCAGCGTGAACGCGAGATCTCCGGTGGGGAAGCCGGGGACCGTTCGCACCAGAAAGTGCGGTGAACCATGGGTTCGAACCTGTCGGGGGACATCTCCGAGGTCAAGTTCCTGACCGTCGCCGAGGTCGCCTCGGTGATGCGTGTCTCCAAGATGACGGTTTACCGTCTGGTGCACAGCGGTGAGCTCCCCGCCGTGCGGGTCGGCCGCTCCTTCCGGGTGAGCGAGAAGGACGTGAACGAGTACCTCAAGAGCTCCTTCTACCAGACCGGCTGACCGGCCGGCGGCTTGACGAGGCAGGCCTGCGTCTCGCGGGAGAAGGGCGAATTCGGTTGTCGGCGGCGTGGCGGTTAGGCTGGGCGTCTGCTGAAAACCAGGGGCCCGCCGGCTCCGTCAGGCATGCGAAAGGGCATCCGTGGGTTCTGTCATCAAGAAGCGCCGCAAGCGCATGGCGAAGAAGAAGCACCGCAAGCTGCTGAAGAAGACGCGCGTCCAGCGCCGCAAGCTCGGCAAGTGAGCGCGCACGGCTGACTGTGCCTGCCTGCGGACTGTCCCGAGAACTGCCCCAGAATCGCGCCGAGAGCTGCCCCAGAGGTGCCTGAGCCACCGATGAGCCGAACCGTCCTCGTGACCGGGGTCGCCCGCGACCTCGGTCGTCGCTTCGCCCGGCAGATCGCCGCGTCGCCCGACGTGGCACGAGTGATCGGCGTGGACGTGCAGCCTCCGCGGGGCGACCTCGGCACGGTCCAGTTCGTGCGTGCCGACATCCGCAACCCCGTCATCGCCAAGGTGATCGTCCGGGAGCACGTCGACACGGTCGTGCACATGAGCGTGCTCGGCGACGGCGAGGCGAGCGGCCGCACCTCGGCCAAGGAGCTCAACGTCATCGGCACGATGCAGCTCCTCGCCGGTTGCCAGCAGGCGCCCGACCTCCGCCACCTGGTGGTCAAGTCGAGTACGGCGGTCTACGGCGCCTCCAACCGCGACCCGGCGATGTTCTCCGAGGACATGGGGGCCAAGCGGCTGCCGCGCGGAGGCTTCTCCAAGGACGTCACCGAGGTGGAGTCCTATGTGCGCGGCTTCGCCCGCCGCCGCCCCGACGTGCGCGTCACCACGCTGCGGACGGCTCCCGCCATCGGCCCCCGGGTGAGCACCTCGCTGACGGCGTACTTCCGGCTCCCGGTCATCCCGACGGTGCTCGGCTTCGACGCGCGTCTGCAGTTCCTGCACGAGACCGACCTCCTCGACGCGATGGAGCACGCCGTGCTGGCCGACGTCGCCGGCACCTTCAACGTCGCCGGCGACGGTGTCCTGATGCTGTCGCAGGCCGTGCGCAGGCTGGGCCGGCCCTCGGTGCCGGTGCCGGGGTTCGCGCTCACGCAGTTCGGCAGCGCCATCCGGCCGACCCGGCTCGCCGACTTCAGCCCGGAGCGGGTCGGCTTCCTGACCTACGGTCGCGGCGTGGACACCACCCGGATGCGGAAGGTGCTCGGCTTCACCCCGTCGCGGACCACTGCCCAGGCGTTCGCCGAGTTCGCCGCCGCGCGCGGTCCCGGCCCGCTCTCCGCCGAGCGGATCCAGGGTGCCGAGCTGGCCCTGGCGAGCGCCCTCAGCTCGGCGGGAGGGTCCGGTCGTGGCTGACGCCGACATCATCCCCCTGGGCACCCGCGGGAGGCCGGGTCGTGGCAGCGGCCGGGCGAAGCCGTCGAGCGCGTCGCGCAGCCTGGCCGGCAAGAGCGCGCCGAAGGCGCGCACCGGCGAGGCTTCCGCCGATCCCGTGCAGGAGCCGACGGCCGGTGGGCTGCCCGGCGAGCAGCCCGATCCGTTGACCGCTCCGGCGACCGCTGAGCCGACCTCGTCAAAGCCTCCTCCGGTGACCACGTCACACCCGGCGTCAACCTCCGGGCCGGGCGCGGGCATCCCGGTCATCGACTGGCTCAACGCCTTCACGGGAGCTTCGAAGGAGATCTTCGGCGAGAGCTGGGAGCCCCGTCTGGCCGAGTTCCTCGCCTTCCTGCGCCGCCGGGTCACCGGCGACTACACCGTCGACGAGTACGGCTTCGACCCCGAGGTCACCCAGCGCTTCTTCATGGCCGCGATCCGGCCGATCGCGCGCAAGTGGTTCCGCATCGAGGTGCGCGGTGTGGAGAACATCCCGGCCGACGGCGGCGCCCTGGTCGTCTCCAACCACTCCGGCACCATCCCGGTCGACGGGCTGATGACCATGGTGAGCATCCACGACCATGCACACCGGTCGCTGCGACCGCTGGGCGCCGACCTCGTCTTCCGGCTGCCCGTCGTCGGTGAGCTGGCCCGCAAGGGCGGCGCCACGCTGGCCTGTAACGAGGACGCCGAGCGGATGCTCCGCGGCGGCGAGCTCGTCGGTGTCTGGCCCGAGGGCTTCAAGGGGATCGGCAAGCCCTACTCCGAGCGCTACAAGCTGCAGCGCTTCGGCCGCGGCGGCTTCGTCTCCGCGGCGATCCGCACGGGCGTCCCGATCATCCCGACCTCGGTCGTCGGCGCCGAGGAGATCTATCCCCTGGTCGGCAACATCCCGTCGTTGGCCCGGTTGCTGGGCCTGCCCTACATCCCGATCACGCCGTTCTTCCCGTTGCTCGGACCGCTGGGCCTCGTGCCGCTGCCCTCCAAGTGGCTGATCGAGTTCGGCGAGCCGATCCGCACCGACGAGTACGACGCCACGGGCGCCGACGACCCGATGCTCGTCTTCAACGTCACCGACCAGGTGCGCGAGACGATCCAGCAGACGCTCTACAGCCTCTTGATGCAGCGCGAGTCCGTCTTCGGCTGAGCCGGAGGCCGGCCCCGGGTCCGGACAGCACGGATCCGCCCACCGGGGGCGGCGAGGTCGCAGTAGCCTCAGGGCAGCAGGCCGGTGACCCCGTCGACGGTGTCCTGGAGGGTGTCGGCCAGCGGGTCGGTCACGGGTGCCAGCGGGGTGGTGCCCGTGACCTCGCTGATCAGGCCCTTCACGCCGGCAGTCGTTCCGGTGAGCGTGCTCTTGACCGGCGCGGTCACCGCGTTGAGCGCAGTGCTGTCGACCGGGACGTCAGCGGTCCCCACGCCCGGAAGCGCCGGACCGGCCGTGCCCTGCTGGTCGCCGCTCGACGGCCCGGTCTGCGGGCCGGGGGCGACGCTCGGCGGCGTTTCGTGGCTGGCCTGCTCGGCCGCCTCGGCCAGCGCCGACTGCTGCTGCTCGGCCAGGAGCGCCTGGTCGCGAGCACCGGCCTCGCGGACCGGCTGGGTGATCAGCGTCCGGAACGTGGCGGCAGCCGGCAGTGAGTCGAGCCCGGCGAGCGCGAAGTCGTCACCGCAGGCCGCGCACAGAGTCCGGGCCTGCGTGTCGAGGTCGCCCAGGGTGGCCCGCGCGGAGTCGATCGAGGGCTGGGCCCCGGCCGGCGCGGTCAACGCGAGCGCGTCCAGGTCGCCCCTGCTCTGGGCGGTGAACTGGCGCACCGTCGCGATGTCGTCGCCGTCCGCGTCGGTCCGGTAGGAGGTGAACAGCAGCTCGGCGCCCTCGTTGGCCGCGTCCTCGAAGTCGGCCAGCGTGTCCGCGATGGCGGCGGCCGAGGCGTCCTTGTCGGTGAGCGCCTGCGCCTCCTCGAGGCGGTTGCCGGCCTCACCGAGCAGGTCGGTGCCGCGACCGGCGTCGCTGGTGTTGAAGGCGGACACGGCATTCTCGATGCCGCGCTTGACCGGGTAGAGGGTGTCGCCGGGCACCGACCCCTGGGCCGCGGCGGCGAGGCCCGTCGTACCGCCGATGACCACGAGTGCGGCGGCCGCGGCGGCGCCGATACGGCTGGAGGCGGAGCGCGTCGGCAGCGCGACCAGGTCGGCGGAGCGGTCCCGGGCAGCGGCCGGCTCGAGCACGGTGTCGGCGGCCGCCAGCAGGCGGGCCCGCAGGTCCGCGACGAACTCCGCGCGGGGGGTCACGGAGGTCTGCTGACGCAGCAGCGCGACCGTCTGGAGGAGCTCGGCGTGGTGGCCGGAGCGGGGGGTCGCTGCGCCGTGCCCGTCGACGGATCGGTCGACGGTGTCGGCGAACTCCTCGGCAGCGCGTCGCGCGGCGAAGAGGGAGGTCATGAGCGGGCTCCTGTGCTGTGGGAGGGACCACCAGTCAGGACGGCAGGGATGACGCCACCCGCCTGGCGGTCGTACACCAGTGGCAACGAACCGCACCGCCGGAAGGTTATGGACACCGCGGGTGTGCTGCCGCACAGGTCGACGGTCATGGCCGTGCCCCCTCGGGGAGCAGCTTGGCGAGGTTGCGCACGCCGCGCAGCTGGAGCTGCTTGACGGCACCGGTGCTGCGGCCGAGCACCTCGGCCGTCTCGGCGATGGACAGGCCCTGCAGGAACCGCATGATCAGGCACTCGCGCTGCTCCGTGGGGAGCTCGCCGAGCGCCTTCAACAGGCTCTCGTTGGTGAGGGACGCCAGTACGGCGCCCTCGGGGCCCTCCGTCGAGCCGTCCAGCGTGTGCTCGTCCTCGGTGGCGAACTCGAGCCGGGTGCGCCCCGCCTTGAAGTGGTCGGCGGCGAGGTTGCGGGCGATGGTCATCAGCCAGGCGCCGAAGTCCTTGCCCTGCCACCGGAAGGAGTTCATGCTCCGCAGTGCCCGGAAGAACGTCTCCGAGGTCAGGTCCTCCGCCAGCTGGGCCGCTCCCACGCGGTAGTAGAGGAACCGGTAGACCGACACGTGGTAATGGTCGTAGAGCAGTCCGAAGGCGTCCTTGTCGCCGTTGCGGGCCAGCTCCACCAGTGCGATGAGGCGGGTGCCCTCGGCGGCATCCTCGGCCGAGGAGGTGGCCAGGTCGGCGTCGCCGTGGAGGTTGCTGTGCAGCGGCAGCGTGCCCGCCGCGCCGGCCGCCTTGGTCCACAGGATCCCGGGCGCCTCGCGGAGGTCGTCGTGCGTGAGCCACCACGGGTCGGCGGCACCGACGGTCGCGAGGGCGGGCGGGGGACCGTCCAGCAGCTCCGCCAGGGCGCGCCTCAGCGAGGTCAGACCACGCGTGAGTGGATCGGCGGACAAATTGCGCTCCCTCCCTGGCCCTCCAGCCAGGCGCTACACCTCAGTAGGATAGGTGAGTTGTGCGCATTTGGGGAGAGGATCCTCATCGCGGACATTCGGCCCGGAGGCGCAACTCGGCCGACCGGGAGGCGCAACTCGGTGTACCCGCGGGCGCAACTCGGCGGGACAGGCGGGTGGGGGGATCAGCCGAGGCGGCGCCGGATCGCCTGACCGGCTGCCATGGTGCCGGCCGCTGCGCCGGCCAGCGCGCCCGCGAGGAGGCCGGCGCGCGCGACCTTGCGGCCGGTGCGGTAGTCGCGGATCTGCCAACCGTGTCGGCGGGCGTGCTCACGCAGCTTCGTGTCGGGGTTGACCGCGCACGGATGGCCGACGAGCGAGAGCATCGGCAGGTCGTTGTAGGAGTCGGAGTAGGCCGAGCACCGGGCCAGGTCGAGGCCCTCCCGGTCGGCGAGCGCCTCGATCGCGTACGCCTTGGCCTGCCCGTGCAGCATGTCGCCGACCAGGCGGCCGGTGTAGACGCCGTTGAGGTGCTCCGCGACCGTGCCCAGCGCACCGGTCAGCCCCAGTCGTCGGGCGATGATCGTGGCGATCTCGATCGGTGCCGCCGTGACGAGCCAGACGCGGTGCCCCTCGTCGAGGTGGAGCTGGGCCAGCGCCCGGGTTCCCGGCCAGATCCGCTCGGCCATCAGCTCGTCGAAGATCTCGCTGCCGACCGCCTCGAGCTCCTCCACGGTGTGCCCGGCGATGAACGACAGTGCCGCCGCCCGGGTCTCGGCGATGTGCTCGGGGTCCTCCACGCCGGCGACCCGGAAGTACAGCTGCTTCCAGGTGGCGCCGACGATGTCGCGGGTGCTGAAGAACTTGCGGCGGTAGAGCCCCTTCGCCAGGTGGAAGATGGAGGCGCCCTGCATGACGGTGTTGTCGACGTCGAAGAACGCCGCGACGGCCCGGTCACCCGACACGACGAGTGAGTCCTCCACCTCGGCAGCCGCGGCGGCCGCCTCGCCGGCCAGCTGCGAGCGCCGGGTCAGGTTGCGCCGCCGGCGGGCCGACTCCGGCTGGAACACTTCGTCGGTCACGCCGCCAGACTAGTGGCGCCCGTGGGGGATGGTCCTGTCGTCGTCGGGCCGTTGTGGGAAACTCCCCGGATGGAGACGAACGTCGCCGACCTGCTGGCGACCGCTGCCCAGGTGGAGCCGGAGAAGACGGCCCTGAGCGAAGCCTCGACAGGCCGCTCGGTGACGTGGGCCGGCCTCGACGACCTCGCCGACCGGTTGGCCGGCGGGCTCACCCGGGCCGGCATGGTGACCGGCTACCGCGTCGTTGTCATCACCACGAACCGGATCGAGTTCGTCGCGACCTATCTCGGCGCCCTGCGCGCCCACCTCGTCGTGGTCCCGGTGAACCCGCGGAGCGCGACCGGCGAGGTGATCCGGATCCTCGCTGACTCCGGCGCCCGCATGGTCGTGGCCGACGGGAGCACCATCGACCTCGTCCGCGACGCCGTGGGCGGCCTGGTCGGCGCCATCGAGGCGTCTCCAGAGGAGGTCCCAGGAGCGGTGCGGCCCCGCGTGGTGACCGTCGGGGCGCCGGCGGCCGAGGGGGAGCTCGCCTGGGACGACCTGGTCGCGCTGCCGCCGAGCGAGCCGATCCCCTCCCGGGCCGACGACGAGGGCCTCGCCGTCCTCCTCTACACCAGCGGCACCTCCGGCCGCCCGCGCGCGGCGATGCTCTCGCACCGGGCGCTGCTGGCCAACATCGAGCAGGCGGCCGCCGTCGAGCCACGGCTGATCACCGGTCAGGACGTCGTCTTCGGGGTGCTGCCCCTCTTCCACGTCTATGGGCTGAACGCCGTGCTCGGACAGGTGCTCCGCCAGCACGCGCGCATGGTGCTCGTGGACGGCTTCGACCCGGAGGGGTCGCTCGACATCATCGAGGACGAGGCGATCTCCGTCGTCCCGGTCGCACCGGCGGTGTTCGCTTACTGGATGCAGGTTCCGAGCCTGGAGGACCGCCTCGGACCCGTTCGGCTGGCGCTGAGCGGATCGGCACCGCTCTCGCCGGAGCTGACCGCCGCCTTTACCGAGCGCACCGGTGTGCAGGTGCACCAGGGCTACGGGCTCACCGAGGCCGCGCCGGTCGTCACCTCCACCCAGTGCAGTCGCACGGTCGTGCCGGGGTCCGTTGGCGCCGCACTCCCGGGCATCGAGCTCCGGCTCGTCGACGAGGCCGGTCACGAGCCCGGGGTCGAGGACGGCGGGGAGATCCACGTGCGGGGTGACAACCTGTTCTCCGGCTACTGGCCGGACGGCACGGACGGCCCGGACGCCGACGGCTGGTGGGCGACCGGGGACGTCGGCTACCTCGACGAGGACCGCAACCTCTTCCTCGTCGACCGGCTCAAGGAGCTCGTCATCGTGTCCGGGTTCAACGTCTACCCCAGCGAGGTCGAGGACGTGATCGCCGAGCTGCCCGACGTGGCGGCGGTCGCGGTCATCGGTGTCGACGACGAGGCGACCGGGGAGGCGGTGGTGGCCTACGTCAAGCCGCGCTCCGACGTCGACCCGGACGGCCTCGCCGACCGGGTCCGCGCGCACTGCGACGCCCGCCTGGCCCGGTTCAAGCAGCCTGCCGTGGTGCACGTCGTCGACGACCTGCCCTACACCTACACCGGCAAGGTCCAGAAGGGCCGGCTCCGGGCGACCGAGCGCCGACGGGCGCTGGGGCTGCTCGAATGACCGGTCCCGGCGAGCCGCCTGCCCGGGTCCTGCTCTACGCCAGGCCGGGCTGCCACCTGTGCGACGACGCGCGTGCGGTGATCGAGGCTGTCTGCGCCGAGGTCGGCACGTCGTACGACGAGGTCGACATCACCACGGACCCCGAGCTCGTGGAGCGCTTCGGCGATCAGGTCCCGGTCACCTTCGTCGACGGCCTTCAGCACGACTTCTGGCGGGTCGACCCCGAGCGGCTCCGAGGCGCCCTGCAGGCCGGACCCCGGGCCTGACCCACCCCGGTCCGTGGCGCAGGTCACCCCTGTGCTAGTCGGCTGGTGGACTCGGTTTGTTCCCACGTTCACAAACTCCTACAGTGAGTGGGCAGGCCTGTTCGAGGACGCCCCGAGAGTCGGGCTCCGGCGGGCCTGCTGGAGAGTCAAGAGTGAGCACTTCCCGCATCCCTGAGGCGACGGTGGCGCGACTGCCGGTCTATCTGCGGGCCCTCAACGGCCTGCACGAGGCCGGTGCCGGGACCTGCTCCAGCGAGGAGCTCGCCTCCGCGGCCGGGGTGAACAGCGCCAAGCTGCGCAAGGATCTCTCGCATCTGGGCTCCTACGGCACCCGCGGGGTGGGCTATGACGTGGAGTACCTCCGCTACCAGATCTCCCGCGAGATCGGCCTGACCCAGGACTGGCCGGTGGTCATCGTCGGGATCGGCAACCTGGGCCACGCGCTGGCGAACTACTCCGGCTTCTCCTCCCGTGGCTTCCGCACCGTGGCCCTGCTCGACGCCGACCCGGCCCAGCAGGGCACCCTCGTCGCCGGCCTGAAGGTGCGCAGCTTCGACGAGCTCGACGCGATCGTCGCCGAGCACCGGGTCGCCATCGGGGTCATCGCCACGCCGGCCTCGGCCGCGCAGTCGGTCTGTGACGCGATGGTCGGAGCAGGGATCCGCAGCATCCTCAACTTCGCACCGACGGTGCTCAGCGTCCCGGCGGGTGTCGACATCCGCATGGTCGACCTCTCCAGCGAGCTGCAGATCCTCGCCTACCACGAGCAGCGCAAGGCCGCAGCGGACGCGACGGTCCCTCCCGGCGGCGTGGTTCCAGCATGAAGCACCCCACCGAGCTGCTCCCTCCGCTCCTCGTCGGGGACCCGGCATGAGCGTCCTGGTCGTCGGCGTCTCGCACCGGTCCGCCCCCGTGTCGGTGCTGGAGAAGGTCGCGCTCGACAGTGAAGCGGTCGTCAAGCTGGTCCACGACGTCGTCGAGAGCGAGCACGTCACCGAGGCGACGGTGCTCTCCACCTGCAACCGGGTGGAGGTCTACGCCGACGTGGACCGGTTCCACGGCAGCGTCGAGGACGTCTCGCGGATGATCCTGGAGAAGGCGGACGAGCCGGTCGAGGAGCTGCTCGGCCACCTCTACGTCCACTACGACGACGCTGCGGTGAGCCACCTCTTCCACGTCGCCTCGGGGCTGGACTCGATGGTGGTCGGCGAGAGCCAGATCCTCGGACAGGCCCGGGAGGCCCTGCGGGTCGGCCAGGAGGTCGGCACGGTCGGCTCCTCGCTCAACTCCCTCTTCCAGCAGGCGCTCCGGGTGGGCAAGCGCGCCCATGCCGAGACCGACATCGACCGGGCCGGCCCGTCGCTCGTGGCCGCCGCGCTCGAGCGGGCCGCGGAGCACATCGGCCCGCTGGCCGGGCGACGTGCGATCGTGGTGGGCGCCGGCTCGATGGCCGGCCTGTCCCTCGCGACGCTGCAGCGCCTCGGCGTCGACGACGTCGTGGTCGCGAACCGCACAGACGCGCACGGCCAGCGGCTCGCCACCGCGTACGGCGTCCGGGCGGTCGAGCTGGCTGCGCTGCCGGCAGAGCTCGCGCAGGCCGACCTGCTGATCTCCTGCACCGGTGCCACCGGGGTCGTCGTGGACGGTGCCGCGGTGGCGCCGCGGGCAGCGGCGGACCGGCCGCTCGCGGTCATCGACCTCGCCCTGCCCCACGACGTCGACCCGGCGGTCGCCGACCTCCGCGGCGTGCGCCTGGTCGACCTCGAGGCGCTGGCCGGCGACCTCGCTGAGGCTGACGAGGTCTCCGGCGTCGAAGCGGTCCGCGAGATCGTCTCCGAGGAGCTCGCCGCCTTCCTCGCCGCTCGCCGCTCCGCCAGCGTGACACCCACGGTGGTGGCGCTGCGCACCATGGCGACAGGCGTGGTGGAGGCGGAGCTGGAGCGGCTCGCCGGCCGGTTGCCGCACCTCGACGACGCCGCCCGCGGGGAGATCGAGCTGGCGGTGCGCCGGGTCGCCGACAAGCTGCTGCACCAGCCGACGGTGCGGGTCAAGGAGCTGGCCAACGACGCCGGGGCGATCTCCTACGCCGCGGCGCTCGCCGAGCTGTTCTCGCTCGACCCCGACGCGGTCGACGCCGTGACCCGCGTGGAAGGAGGTGGCCGATGAGCGTCCTCGACGACCCGGACCGCCCGCTGCGCCTGGGCACCCGCCGCTCCGAGCTGGCCACCACCCAGAGCCGGCTCGTCGCCGAGCTGCTCACCGAGGCCACCGGCCGGCCGGTCGAGCTGGTCACGGTCACCACGGTGGGGGACACCTCGCGCGCCGCGCTCGCCGAGCTCGGTGGCACCGGCGTCTTCGTCAGCGCCCTGCGCGACGCCCTGCTGGCCGGCGAGGTCGACCTGGCCGTGCACTCCCTCAAGGACCTCCCGACCGATCCTGCCGAGGGCATCACCCTGGCCGCCGTACCCCTGCGGGAGGACCCCCGCGACGTGGTGATCGCCCGGGACGGGCTCACGCTGGGCGAGCTTCCGCAGGGCAGCAGGGTCGGCACCGGCTCACCCCGGCGTGCAGCCCAGCTCGAAGCTCTCGGCCTGGGCGTCACCGTGGTGGGCATCCGTGGCAACGTCGACACGCGCATCGGCAAGCTGGCCGCCGGGGAGTACGACGCCATCGTGCTGGCCCGCGCCGGCCTGTCCCGGCTCGGCCGTGTCGACGAGGCGACCGAGGTGCTCGACCCGCTGCAGATGCTGCCGGCCCCGGGCCAGGGAGCGCTCGCCGTCGAGTGCCGCACCCAGGACGCCGACCTGGTCAAGCTCCTCGAGGGGGCCCTCGACGACCCGCACACGCGCGCGGCCGTGGAGTGCGAGCGCACCGTGCTCGCCGAGCTCGAAGCCGGGTGCGCCGCGCCGGTCGGCGCGCTGGCCGAGGTGGTGGAGGGCGAGGACGACGAGGAGCTCTGGATCCGGGCGGTCGCGCTCTCGCCGGACGGCGGGCTCAGCGTCCGCCGGTCCGCCTCGGGAGACCCGGCGGACCCGGTCGGGGTGGGTCGTCTGCTGGCTGCCGAGATGGTGGCCGACGGTGCTGCCGACCTGCTCGACGGGCCAGGGAAATCAGCAGGAACCGCACCGGAGAAGGCAGCAGAGAAAGCGCCAGAGAACGCACCGACGAACGCAACCGACGCACCGACTGACACACAGACCGACGCACACGTCGACACAGAGAAGTAGGGCAACTGTGACGAAGACTGTTCCTGGGAACCTGACCCGCGAGACCGCACGCACCGCACGCTGGGTGTCGTTCGTGGGCGCCGGGCCGGGCGACCCCGACCTGCTGACGGTCCGGGCCGTCGAGCTCCTGCGGAGCGCCGAGGTGGTGGTCACCGAGCTCCCCGAGCACGAGCGCCTCGTGCGGACGCTGCTGGGGCTGCCGGCGCCGGTCGAGGGCGCCGAGCCGACCGACGGCCCGGTGTTCGTCGACGGCGGCTTCGGCGAGGACGGCCAGCCGCTGACCCACGCCAACCGGGCCAAGGTGGTGCTCAAGCAGGCGCGCACCGGCAAGCGCGTCGTCCGGCTGATGGCCGGCGACCCGTTCCTCTACGCCTCCGGTCCGGAGGAGGCGCAGGCCTGTGCCAAGGCGGGCATCGGCTTCGAGCTGGTCCCCGGTGTGTCCTCGGTGAACGCGGTGCCCGCCTACGCCGGCATCCCGCTGACGTCGAAGAACCACCGCGAGTTCACGGTGCTCTCGTGCGCCGGCTCCGGCCTCGACTGGGGGCAGTACGCCGACCGCGAGACCCTCGTGCTGCTCTCGGCGCTCGGCCCGCTCGCCACGATCGCCGCCGAGCTCGTCGGCGCCGGTCGGGCCGCCGACACCCCGGTCGCGGTCACCTGCACCGGCACGGTCACCACCCAGCGCACCGTCATCGGCACCCTGGCCGACATCGCCGCCCGGGTGAAGGCGGAGAAGATCTGCGACCCCGCGGTGATCGTCGTGGGCCCCGTCGTGGACCTGCGGGAGCCGCTGTCGTGGTTCGAGACCAAGCCGCTGTTCGGCTGGCGGGTGCTGGTGCCGCGCACCAAGGAGCAGGCAGCGTCGCTGTCCGTCCGGCTCCGCGGCTACGGTTCCGAGCCGGAGGAGGTGCCCACCATCTCGGTGGAGCCGCCGCGGAACCCGCAGCAGATGGAGAAGGCCGTCCGCGGGCTCGTCGAGGGCCGCTACGAGTGGATCGCGTTCACCTCGGTGAACGCCGTCCGGGCGGTCCGCGAGCGCTTCGAGGAGTACGGCCTGGACGCTCGTGCCTTCTCCGGCCTGAAGATCGCTGCGGTCGGCGAGAAGACGGCTGCAGCGCTTCTCGACTGGGGGCTGCGCGCCGACCTGACGCCATCCGGTGAGCAGTCCGCCCGTGGGCTCGTCGAGGACTGGCCGCCGTACGACGAGCTGCTGGACCCGATCAACCGGGTGTTCCTGCCGCGTGCCGACATCGCCACCGAGACCCTGGTGGCCGGGCTGGTCGAGCTCGGGTGGGAGGTCGACGACGTCACCGCCTACCGCACGGTGCGGGCCGCCCCGCCGCCGGCGCCGACCCGCGAGGCGATCAAGACCGGCAAGTTCGACGCGGTGGTCTTCACCTCGTCGTCGACCGTGCGCAACCTGGTCGGCATCGCCGGCAAGCCGCACGCCTCGACGATCATCGCCTGCATCGGGCCGGCCACGGCCAAGACCGCCGAGGAGCACGGCCTGCGGGTCGACGTGATGGCGCCGAACCCGTCGGTGGAGGAGCTCGCCGACGCGCTCGCCGACTTCGGGGCGGCGCGCCGGGCCGCGCTGCTGGAGGGCGGCGAGCCGGTGACCCGGCCGTCCGAGCGGCGACCGTCGTCGCGGCGGAAGGCCTCCGGGAAGTGAGCTTCCCGACGCACCGTCCCCGGCGCCTGCGTCGTACTCCGGCGCTGCGCCGGCTCGTCGCGGAGACCGAGCTGGCGCCGCGCCAGCTGGTGCTGCCGCTGTTCGTCCGCGAGGGCATCAGCGAGCCGGTGCTGATCTCGTCGATGCCCGGGGTCGTTCAGCACACCCGTGACACCCTCAAGCAGGCGGTCCAGGACGCGTTGCAGGCCGGGATCGGTGGGGTGATGCTCTTCGGCATCCCGGAGCACAAGGACGCGACCGGGACCGGGGCGGTCGACGCCGACGGCATCCTGAACCTCGCGATCACCGACGTGGTGGGCGAGGCGGGTGACCAGCTGACGGTGATGTCCGACCTGTGCCTGGACGAGTTCACCGACCATGGCCACTGCGGCGTGCTCGACCCGGACGGCAACGTCGACAACGACCGCACCCTGCAGGTCTACGCCGAGATGGCGGTCGCCCAGGCCGCGGCCGGGGTGGACCTCGTCGCGCCCAGCGGGATGATGGACGGGCAGGTCGGGATGATCCGCGAGGCGCTCGATGCCGAGGAGCACAAGCGGGTCGGCATCCTGGCCTACTCGGCGAAGTACGCCTCGGCGTTCTACGGCCCGTTCCGCGAGGCCGTCGACTCCGCCCTGGAAGGCGACCGCCGCACCTACCAGCAGAACCCCGCCAACCGCCGTGAGGGCGTCCGCGAGGCCCTGCTCGACGTCGAGGAGGGCGCCGACCTGGTGATGGTCAAGCCGGCCCTGGGCTACCTCGACGTGGTCCGCGCCGTCGCCGAGGCCGTCGACGTGCCGGTGGCGGCCTACAACATCTCCGGTGAGTACTCCATGGTCGAGGCCGCCGCCGCCAACGGCTGGATCGACCGGGACGCCGCCGTGCTCGAGACGCTCGTCTCGATCCGCCGTGCCGGCGCCGACGTGGTCCTCACCTACTGGGCGCTGGACGCCGCGCGGATGCTGCGGGCCTGAACCACCCCTCGCCCGGAACGACGAACGCCCCGGTCGGCCGACCGGGGCGTTCGTGTGTTTGGGTCAGGTGAGCCAGGCCAGGATCCCGTCGAGGGTGTTCGGGATCAGCGCCAGCGCGTCGGCCTCGGTCTTGCCCTCGACCTTCGCGGCACAGTTGTCCTTCAGCGGCTTGAGCAGGCCCAACGGGTCCGGGATGGCCGCGAACTGGCTGCTGCACAGGTTCAGCGCCTCGGTCGCGGTCAGCACGTCGACCACCGGCTTGGCGACCGGGCTGGCGGCCTCGGTGACGGTGGTGGTCACGTCGTCGAGCGCGTCGGTCAGCGGCTTGGTCACCGGGTTGTCCGGGGTGCCCGGGTCCTCCGTGCCCGGCGTGCCGGGAAGGCCGCTGTCGGTGCCGTCGTCGCCGCCGGTGCCCGGCGTACCGCCGTTGTCGCCACCCGGGGTGGAGCCGCTGCCGCCGGAGCCGCCGCTCCCGCCGCGCGGGGCCTGGGCGCCCGGACGCTCGCCGGCCACGGTGTTCGCACGCTGCTGGTTGTCGATCGCAGCGGTGTAGCTGGGCGTGAAGAGCGTGCCGCCGTAGGTGCCGGACGGGATCGCGGTGTACTCGCCCTGGCTGTAGGCCTCCATGATCCGCAGCACGAGGTTCACGTAGCTGTGCGAGTGGTTGTAGCGGTAGACCGCGGTCTCCTGGCCCTGACGGGTGCCGAGGTTCTCCGTGCCGGAGCACAGGTAGACGCCGGTGGCGAGCGCCGCGTCGTCGATGTCCTGCGGGTTGCGCTTGGTGTCACCGTCGGCGTCGACCTTCACCACCGACCACGTGGACGGGATGAACTGCATCGGGCCGACCGCGCGGTCGAAGACTGGGTCGTTGTCCAGCTCGCCGCCGTCGGTGTCGTCGATCGCCTGGGTGCCGTTCTTGCCGTTGAGCTGGGGGCCGTAGATGCCGGGCTCGGCGACGCCCTCGGCGGTCAGCGTGTTGCCGCCGTAGCGGCCGTGGTCGGACTCCACCCGGCCGATCGCCGCGATCAGCTCCCAGGGGATGTGGCAGGACGCGTCGGCGGAGTCCATGATCTGGGCGCCGCGCTGGTAGGCGGCCAGGGCCGGCGCCGGGATGCCGCTGGTGGAGGCCGACGCGACGACCTGGTCGGTGGCGCCGTCCGGGACGGCGGGCGCGATCGCGCCGGGCACCGGCACGCTCGCCGGGGCCTGGATGGCCTGCGCCGGCACCGTGGTGCCGTCGGGGAGGTTGTGGTCGCTCGCCGGCTTCGCGGCGGTCGCGCTGGTGCCGACGGTCACGATGCTCGCGGTCCAGACTGCGGACAGCGCCGCGAGCGGGACGAGCGTCGCCGCCTTGCTCTTGCGCGTGAGTGCCTTGCCTGCCATGTCCCTGATTACTCCCTACGTGCTGGCGCCGGGTCCCTCTTCCCGAGCGACACGCTTACCAACGAGTATGTCCGGTGGAGGTCACGGGTCCCAATTCCGCCCGAAATATTCCGCCCGAAATTTCCAGACGGGATCCGGAACCCGACCCCGAGCGCACCGCTCATCAGCAGGACGTGTCCACCGGACGGGCATGACGCCGATACGAGGTGCCAGGTCCCGTCCGGATGAATTCATTACCCAAATCTCAGGCCGGCACGCGGCTGCACCGCTGGACGCGGGTGGGCGCCGGTTGCGGCCGTCGGGGAGAATGCGCCCGTGACCTCTCCGACCACGTCTGTCGCCTGGTTCGACCGGGCCAGGGCGGTGACGCCCGGTGGCGTGAACTCGCCGGTCCGCGCGTTCCGGGCGGTCGGCGGCACCCCACGGTTCATGAGGTCCGCCGCCGGCGCCTGGCTCACCGACGTCGACGGCAACGAGTACGTCGACCTGGTCTGCTCCTGGGGCCCGATGCTGCTCGGGCACGCCCACGCCGACGTGCTCGCCGCCGTCATCGAGGCGGTCGCCCGCGGGACGTCGTACGGCACTCCGACACCGACCGAGGTGGAGCTCGCCGAGGAGATCGTCGGACGCACCCCGGTGGAGCAGGTCCGGCTGGTGTCCTCGGGCACCGAGGCGACCATGTCGGCGATCCGGCTGGCCCGCGGCTTCACCGGGCGGGAGCTCGTGGTGAAGTTCGCCGGCTGCTACCACGGCCACGTCGACTCGCTGCTCGCCGCCGCCGGCTCCGGCGTCGCCACCTTCGGCCACCCGGGCACCCCCGGCGTGCCCGAGGGCGCCACCGCCGCCACGTTGGTGCTGCCCTACAACGACCGTGCGGCCGTCGAGCGGGCATTCGCCGAGTACGGCGACCGGATCGCCTGCCTGGTCACCGAGGCGTCCCCGGGCAACATGGGCGTGGTGCCGCCCGAGGACGGCTTCAACGGCTTCCTCGCCGAGACCTGCCGCCGGCACGGCGCCCTGTTCGTCTCCGACGAGGTGATGACCGGGTTCCGCGTGTCCCGGCAGGGCCAGTGGGGCCGCGATGGTGCCGTGGAGGGCTGGGCCCCCGACCTGATGACGTTCGGCAAGGTGATGGGCGGAGGCTTCCCCGCTGCCGCGTTCGGCGGGCGGGCCGACGTGATGGCAGCGCTCTCCCCCGAGGGGCCGGTCTACCAGGCCGGCACGTTGTCGGGGAACCCCATCGCCACCGCCGCGGGCCTGGCCACCCTGCGCCTGGCGACGGAGGACGTCTACCGCCACGTCGACGAGGTGGCCGCCACCATCTCAGCCGCCGCGGACGAGGCGCTGACGGCCGCCGGCGTGCCGCACCTGCTGCAGTCGAACGGCAACATGTTCAGCGTCTTCTTCACCGGCGCCGACGCGGTGCGCGACTTCGACGACGCCAACGACCAGGACGTCGCCGCCTTCAGCCGGTTCTTCACCGCGATGCTGGACCGCGGCGTCTACCTGCCGCCGAGCGCCTTCGAGGCGTGGTTCTGCTCGGCTGCGCACGACGACCGAGCGGTCGAGCACGTCCTGGACGCACTGCCGGCGGCGGCCCGCGCCGCGGCCGACCCCTCCCAGGAGACGACCCGATGAGCCCAGCCAGCTCCCGCACGACGGTTCACCTGCTCCGGCACGGTGAGGTCTACAACCCCGAGGGCATCCTCTACGGCCGCTCGACCGGCTTCTTCCTCTCCGACCGCGGCGTCGCCATGGCCGAGCGGGTCGCGGAGCGGATCGGCGACCGGGACATCACCCACATCGTGTCCTCGCCCCTCGAGCGCGCCCAGCAGACCGCAGCGCCGCTGGCCGCTGCGCGGGGGCTCGACATCACCCTGGACCAGCGGGTGATCGAGTCGACGAACCTCTTCGAGGGCAAGCGGTTCTCCCTCGAGGACAGCATCCTGAAGAACCCGGCCATGTGGCCGCACCTCCTCAACCCGTTCCGGCCGTCGTGGGGGGAGCCCTACGTCGACGTGGCCGCGCGGATGTGGTCGGCCGTGCAGGACGTCCGCAAGGCCGCTGACGGGCACGAGGGCGTGATCGTGTCCCACCAGCTGCCGATCTGGGTCACCCGGCTCTACGCCGAGGGCAGGCCGTTCCTGCACGACCCGCGGCAGCGGGAGTGCACGCTGTGCTCGCTGACCTCGTTCACCTTCGCCGGCGACCGGCTCACCGGCATCGACTACTCCGAGCCCGCCGGTGACCTGATCCCGGAGGCGGACAAGCGCGCGACCTTCTCGGCCGGCAGCGGGTTCACCGACGAGCCGGTGCAGGGCGTCGTCGCCACCAGCCGAGGAGCAGACCGGTCGGCATGACGCGTTCCCGGGCCCTGGCCGCCCTCCTGTGTGCCCTCGGTTGCGTCGCCGTCCTTGCCGGCTGCGGCAACGACCTGGACTCCGCGGGCAGCAAGGGCTACGTCTCCGGCAACGGCGTCATCACGGTGCTTCCCGAGGACGAGCGCAGGCCCCCCGGCGAGGTGGCCGGCGAGACGCTGGAGGGCGACCGGCTGTCCCTGGCGTCGTACGACGGTCAGGTGGTCGTCGTGAACGTCTGGGGCGCCTGGTGCCCGCCGTGCCGCGCCGAGGCGGATGACCTCGCCACGGCCGCCCGGGAGCTGGCCCGGCAGGACGTCGCCTTCGTCGGGATCAACACCCGCGACAGCAGCCGCGACAACGCGCTGTCCTTCCAGCGCACCCATGACGTGCCCTACCCCTCGCTCTACGACCCGTCCGGCCGCACCCTGTTGGCCTTCCGCGGCACCCTGCGACCCAACTCGATCCCGAGCACGGTGGTCATCGACGAGCAGGGCCGGGTCGCGGCGAGCATCCTCGGGGAGCTGACCAGCGCCCGCACGCTGGTGGACCTGGTGGAAGACGTGCGCCGGGGCAGGACGGGGTCGTCGTGACCGGGCTCGCCGTTCTCGCCCTCGGTGACTGGTTCCGCGACACCGCCCTCGACGGCACCCTGCTGCTCGCGGTGCCGGTGGCGCTGGTCGCCGGCCTGGTCTCGTTCTTCTCCCCGTGCGTGGTGCCGCTGCTGCCCGGCTACCTCGCCTACACGACCGGCCTCTCCGGGGCCGACCTGCAGGACACCGGCGGCCGGGGCAGCAGGGGCCGGATGCTCGCCGGCTCGATGTTGTTCATCCTCGGTTTCTCGTTCGTCTTCGTCTCCTTCGGCGCCCTCTTCGGCGCGGTGGGGGACTGGCTGTTCGCCTACCAGCGCCAACTCACGCTGGGGCTGGGCGTGCTGGTGATCCTCCTGGGGCTGGCGTTCCTCGGCCTGGTGCCCTGGCTGCAGCGCGACTGGCGGGTGCACCGGGTGCCGGCCGTCGGGCTCGCCGCCGCGCCGCTGCTCGGCGTGCTCTTCGGGCTCGGCTGGACGCCGTGCATCGGCCCGACCCTGTCCGCGGTGTTCAGCCTGTCCACCAACGAGGCGTCCGCCGGACGAGGCGCCCTGCTGGGCCTGGCCTACTGCCTGGGCCTGGGGGTGCCGTTCATCGTGGCGGCGCTCGCCTACCGGCGGATGCTCGGGGCGATCGGTTGGGTGCGGCGCCACCAGGCCTGGGTCACCCGTGCCGGCGGCCTGATGCTCGTGCTCGTCGGTCTCCTGCTCGTCACCGGCTGGTGGGACGCCCTCGTCGACGACATCCGCGCCTGGTTCTTCCCCGACTTCACCGCAGGCGTGTGACATGAGCACCACCACGCAGCAGGAACGTGAGCAGCGGCAGCCCGACGCGATGCCGCTGGCGCCTCGCGAGTTCGGCCGATGGGCCTGGCGCCAGTTCACCTCCATGCGCACCGCCCTGGTGCTGCTCTTCCTCCTTGCGCTGGCCTCCGTGCCCGGCTCCGTGGTTCCGCAGGACGGCGTGGATGCGTTCGCCGCCTCCCAGTGGCGCGAGCAGCATCCCGACCTCGCCCCGGTCTACGACCGGCTAGGGCTGTTCGACGTCTACGGGTCGGTGTGGTTCTCGGCGATCTACCTCCTGCTGATGCTGTCGCTGGTGGGCTGCATCGTCCCCCGTTGCAAGGTCTACCTCGACGCGCTGCGCGCTGCACCGCCCCGGGCACCGCGCAACCTGGAGCGGCTGCCCGAGCACCGCTCCTTCGCCACCGACGAGGCGCCGGAGACCGTGCTGGAACGGGCGCGCGGTGCGCTTCCCGGTTACCGCGCGGTCTCGCACGAGCCGGGCACGCTGTCCGCGGAGCGCGGCTACCTGCGTGAGGCAGGCAACCTGCTGTTCCACGTCTCGGTGATCGTGGTCCTGGTCGGCTTCGCGCTCGGGTCGCTGCTCGGCTTCAAGGGCGGTGTGATCGTGGTGAAGGGCAACGGCTTCGCCAACACGCTGAGCCAGTACGACGACTTCGTGGCCGGCAAGCTGTTCGACGAGAAGTCGCTCGAGCCGTTCTCCTTCACCGTCGACGACTTCGACGTCACCTTCATCACCGAGGGCCGCGAGGCCGGGATGGCGCACGAGTTCACCGCCGACCTGACCTACCGTCGCGGCCTCGACGGCGAGCCGCAGCGCCAGCAGATCGCGGTGAACCACCCGCTCGAGGTCGACGGCACCAAGGTCTACCTCATCAGCCACGGCTACGCGCCGCACATCACCGTGCGCGACGGCGCCGGCCACGTCGCCTTCTCCGGCCCGGTGGTGTTCCTCCCCGAGGACGCGACGTTCCGGTCCTTCGGCGTGGTCAAGGTGCCCGATGCCCGGACCCGCTCGGGGCAGCCGCTCCAGCTCGGCCTCGAGGGCGAGCTCTACCCGACCTACGGCTTCACGATGAGGACCGGCCCGTTCAGCGCCTTCCCCGACGACAAGGACCCGCTGATCTCGATGACCGCGTGGCGCGGTGATCTCGGCCTCGACGACGGCGTGCCGCAGTCGGTGTACGACCTCGACAAGAGCGGGCTCACGCAGCTGAAGAACGACGACGGCAAGCCGGTGCGCCTCGACCTCCCGCTCGGCGCGACGCAACGGTTGCCCGACGGGCTCGGCTCGGTCACCTTCGACGGGATCAGCCCCTTCGTGAAGCTGCAGATCAGCCGGACGCCCGCGGACTGGCTGGCCCTGCTCGGCGTGAGCCTCGCGCTGCTGGGCCTCCTCGGGTCACTGTTCATCCGGCCCCGGCGGGTGTGGGTCCGCGTCCGTCGTACTGACGGGGACGCCGGCGGGCCGGGACGTACCCTCGTGGAGGTGGCCGGCCTCGACCGGTCCTCGGGCGGGGACCTCAGCACCCGGATCGACACGATGGCGGCGCAGATCAAGGGCGCCGGGAGAGAAGAACCATGAGTCACGACCAGTTCGAGGTGCTCAGCAACCAGGCCGTCGCCGTCTGCGCGGTGTTCTACTTCGTCGCCGTCATGCTCCACGTGGCGGAGTGGGCGTTCGCGCGCTCCGTCGCCCCGGCCCGAGTCGCCGTCGGACCGGATGGCGAACCGCTGGTCGACGCCGCGCACCAAGCCGCGGACGCAACCGGCAGGACCGCGCAGATGGCGCGCTGGGGGTACGTCGCCACCGTGGTCGCGGCCGGCGTGCACCTCGTGGCCGTGGTCGCCCGCGGCCTCGCGGCGGACCCCGTGCGGGTGCCTTGGGGCAACATGTACGAGTTCACCCTGACCGCGACGCTCGTGGTGGTGATCGGCTACCTGTTCCTGCAGCGCCGCCTCGAGGCGAGCTGGCTCTCCCCGATCGTGACCGGGTTCGTGCTGGTCACCCTGATGGTCGACGTGCTGCTGCTCTACACGCCCGTCGTGCCGCTGCGCGACGCGCTGCAGTCGCCGTGGCTGGTGATCCACGTGATCGCGGCGATCATCGCGACCGGCGCCTTCACCCTCGGCGGGATGTGCTCGGTGCTCTACCTCGTGAAGGCGCGCTGGCTCGAGCGCCGCGATGTCGCGGCCGACCGTCCGGCGGGCTACCTCGCCCGGGTCCCCGGCCTCGAGCAGCTCGACCGGCTCGCCTACCGCACGCACGCGTTCGCCTTCCCCCTGTGGACGTTCGCAGCGCTGATCGCCGGGCCGATCTGGGCGCAGCACGCCTGGGGTCGCTACTGGGGCTGGGACCCCAAGGAGATCTGGGCGTTCATCACCTGGGTCGTCTACGCCGCCTACCTGCACGCCCGCGCCACCGCCGGGTGGAAGGGTCGTCAGGCCGCGGTGATCGCCCTGGTCGGGCTCGCGACGCTGTGGTTCAACTTCGTCGGGATCAACTTCTTCTTCGGGTCCGGCAGCCAGCACTCCTATGCAGCGGAGCTGGTCGCGCGCACGCTCGGGGGCTAGGAGCCGAGCGCCTTCTCGATGTCGCCGGTGAGCTTCTCCGGAGCCGTCGTGGGGGCGTAGCGCTTGACGACCTTGCCGTCCCGACCGATCAGGAACTTGGTGAAGTTCCACTTGATCTTCTCCCCGAGCAGTCCACCCTGCTCGCTGCGCAGCCAGTCGTAGAGCGGGTGCGCGTCCGGGCCGTTGACATCGACCTTGGCGAACATCGGGAACGTCACGCCGTAGTTCTTCTCGCAGAAGCCGCTGATCTCGTCCTCGCTGCCGGGCTCCTGGGCGCCGAACTGGTTGCAGGGGAAGCCGAGCACGACCAGCCCCTCGTCGGCGTACTTCTCGTAGAGCGCCTCCAGGCCCTCGTACTGAGGGGTGAAGCCGCACTTCGAGGCGGTGTTAACCACGAGCGCCACCTTGCCGTCGTACTCCGACAGCGACTGGTCGCGGCCGTCGATGGTGGTGGCGGAGAAGTCGGACAGGGTCTGCTCACTGGAGGCCATGGATTTCCTTCTGGGTGGGGAGGGGAGCACGCGGGTGCGCCGCCCGGCGGTCATTTGTGCGGTGGTTCGGCGCTGTCGTCCGCCCCGGATTGGTCGTGCTCGTCCGAGGCGGGGTCGGGATCGGGGTCGGTCGCCGGCTGGTCTCCCGACGGCTTGCGCCGGGCGTTGCGGCGACGTTGCCAGTCGAGGTCGCGCAGGAAGTCCTCGTCGTCGTCCGGTCCCTTGGGTGCCGGCGGACGGACCGGCCGGGAGCCGCCGCCGAAGCCGCCGCCGCGTCCGGACCCACCGCGGGTACGACGATCCATGATCCAGAACAGGGCGTAGACGACTGCCGCAAGCAGCAGGATCCAGACGATGAACCGGAGCACCGTTCCAGACTAGGACGCCGTGCCGAAAGTTGGCGCGGCATCTCGGCGACGGACCGGCGGATACCCTGTGCTGGTGAAGCACTTCCTCGTCTACACCACGCTGCGGATCGCGCTGTTCGTGGCCTGCTTCGCGGTCGTCTCGACGATCGCGGTGAACGTCTTCGACAACACCTCGACCGTCTGGATCTGGACGATCGTGGGTGCGGCGGTGCTGTCCTCGGTGCTGTCCCTCAAGCTCCTCGAGGGGCCGCGCGAGCGGCTTGCCCAGTCGGTGCAGCGTCGTGCCGAGCGGGCCAGCGCCGCCGTGGAGCGAGCCCGCTCGAAGGAAGACGTCGACTAGGAGCCGGCCGGCGGTGCGTGTGGGAGGCGAGATGCACGAGGAACGCGATGGCTGTTGCCGGACGGCGGCGGTCCGCGACGACGGCGACCGGGCCTGGGTGCACGAGGCGATCCGCCTGGTGGAGGCGGACGCCAACAGGTCGGCCGACACCCACCTGCACGTCTTCCCGTTGCCGCCGGAGTGGGGGATCGACCTCTACCTCAAGGACGAGTCGGTGCATCCGACCGGCTCCCTGAAGCACCGGTTGGCGCGCTCGCTGTTCCTCTACGGGCTCTGCAACGGCTGGATCCACCAGTCGTCGACCATCATCGAGGCCTCCTCCGGGAGCACCGCCGTCTCCGAGGCCTACTTCGCCCGGCTGCTCGGGTTGCCGTTCGTGGCCGTGATGCCGTCCTCGACGTCGACGGAGAAGATCGCGCTCATCGAGTTCCAGGGTGGCCGCTGCCACCTGGTCGAGGACCCGTCGACAATCTACGACGAGGCGCGCCGGCTCGCCGAGGAGACCGGCGGCCACTACCTCGACCAGTTCACCTACGCCGAGCGGGCCACCGACTGGCGCGGCAACAACAACATCGCCGAGTCCATCTTCAGCCAGCTCGAGCTCGAGCGGCACCCCGTGCCCGCCTGGATCGTGGTGGGCGCCGGCACCGGCGGGACCTCGGCCACGATCGGGCGCTACCTGCGCTACCAACGCCACGACACCCGGCTCTGCGTCGTCGACCCGGAGAACTCGGCGTTCTTCGAGGGCTGGACCCGCACCGACCCGTCGTACTCCACGGGGAAGGCGTCGCGGATCGAGGGCATCGGCCGGCCACGCGTCGAGCCGTCGTTCCTGCCGTCGGTCGTCGACTGCATGGTCTCCGTGCCGGATGCCGCGTCGATCGCGGCGATGCGCTGGACCTCCGACGTCACCGGCCGCAAGGTCGGCGGCTCGACCGGCACGGCGATGTGGGGCGCCCTTCGGCTGGTGGCTGCGATGCGAGCCCGCGGCGAGACGGGGTCCGTGGTGACCCTGCTGTGCGACGGCGGCGAGCGCTACGCACACACCTACTACGACGACGGGTGGCTCGACGAACGGCAGCTCGACATCGCGCCGTACCTGTCCACCCTCGCGAAGTTCCGCGACACCGGAGAGTGGGTCGAGCCCGACGTCGCTCGCTGAGGAGCGTCCCGCAGCGACCGGCTCGGCCTACCGGCGCTTCTTGTCCAGCTGCCGGGCGATCCGGGCCTCGGGCTGGCCCAGCAGCCGCGCCAGCAACGGCACCCGGAACTTCCACACCACGAAGGCGGCCACGAGGATGCCGACCAGGATGAGCAGCGTCATGCCGCCAGTCTGGCAGGTGCCCGGTGATGTCGGCAGTACGACGATCAGCGGGCCGCGAGCAGCCCGACGAAGAGCCCGACCGACCAGAGCAGCTCGCCGAGGCCGGTGCCCGCGAGCACGGGGACCAGGGCCATCCCCCGGGCGCCGGTCAGCACCGTCCGCGTCGCGCGCCCGAGCGGGACGAGGGCGACCAGGCCGAGTAGCGACCACCAGCTCGTCGTGCCGGCCACTCCGAGAAGGGCGATCACCGCGAGGGCGATGAGGAACGCGTAGAGGTAGCGGGTCCGCTGGTCGCCGAGCCGCACGGCCAGCGTGTGCTTCCCGGTCCCGGCGTCGGTGGGGATGTCGCGGAGGTTGTTGGCCACGAGAATGGCGCAGGCGAGGGCGCCGACGCCCACGGCGGCGAAGAGCGCGGGCGGCCACGGGCTGGCCGAGTGGTCGTCGTACCCGCTGTGGTGGTGCACCTGGACGAACACGGTGCCGAGCACGGCGACGAGCCCGAAGAAGACGAAGACCATCACCTCGCCGAGCCCGAGGTAGCCGTAGGGCTTCGTGCCGCCGGTGTAGAACCAGGCCGCGAGGATGCTGACCGCGCCGAGCGCGACCAGCCACCACGCGGTCGCCGCCGCCAGCACCAGGCCGACCACCGCCGCCGCGGCGAAGGTGCCGAGGGCGGCGTGCTTCACCGCTCGAGGAGTCGCCGCGCCCGAGCCGACCAGCCGCATCGGCCCGACACGCCCCTCGTCGGTCCCCCGGACGCCGTCGGAGTAGTCGTTGGCGTAGTTGACCCCCACCTGCAGCAGCAGGCTCACCAGCAGTGCGAGCACGGCCTTCCACCAGACCTCGAGGTGGAACCACGCCGCCACCCCGGTCGCCGCCAGCACCGGCGCCACCGCTGCCGGCAACGTCCGCGGCCGGGCCCCCGCGACCCACTGTCCCGCTGTTGCCATGCGCCGGATTCTCGCACCCCGCCGAGTTGCGCCTCCCGGCACCGCGAGTTGCGCCTCCCGGCACCGCGAGTTGCGCCCGCGGGCACCGCGAGTTGCGCCTCCCGGCACCGCGAGTCGGCGGTCGCGGCACCGGACAGTAGGTTGCCGGGGTGAGCAGCCTGCAGCCGGTGAGCGGCACCGCCGAGGAGATCCTGGGCCTGTTGCGGGACTGGGAAGCGGCCGCCGACCCGCCGTCGCTGGTGATCGCCACCTCGGGGTCCACCGGCGCGCCGAAGCGGGTGCTGCTGTCCCGCGAGGCGATGCGTGCCTCCGCCCTGGCGACCATCGAGCGGCTCGGCGGTCCCGGCCACTGGGTCCTCAACCTGCCGGCGACCTACGTGGCCGGCGTCCAGGTGCTCTTCCGGTCGGTGGTCAGTGGGACCACGCCGGTGCTCTTCGACGAGTCCTTCGCGCGCACGGGCGTCCGCGTGCACGGACGGAGCTTCGTCTCGCTGGTGCCGACGCAGCTCGTGCGCCTGCTCGAGGTGCCGGAGGAGGTGGCCGCCCTGGCGTCGTACTCAGCGGTGCTCGTCGGGGGCGGGCCACTGGACCCGGCCGTTCGACTCCGGGCGGAGGAGCACGGGATCAGTGTCGTGCAGACCTACGGGATGAGCGAGACGTGTGGCGGCTGCGTCTACGACGGCGTGCCGCTCGACGTGGTCGAGGTGCGCATCGACGACGGCCAGGTGCTGCTGCGTGGGCCGGTGCTCTTCGACGGCTACGAGGGCGAGCCGGACCGCACGGCTGCGGCCCTGCGCGATGGCTGGCTCGTGACGAACGACCTCGGTCACCTCGACGACCTCGGGCGCCTGCACGTCGAGGGCCGTGCCGACGACGTGATCATCACCGGAGGGATCAAGGTGCCGGCCGGTGCCGTCGCGAGGCTGCTCGAGCAGCGTCCCGACGTCGAGCAGGCGGTGGTGCTCGGGCTGCCCGACCGTGAGTGGGGTCAGCGGGTCGTCGCGGTCGCGAGTCGACGCAAGGCACAATCCGGCGTGCCAGGGGACGCAACTCGCGGTGCCATGACGCGCAACTCGGCGGGGTCCCCGGAGCCGGAGGATGCGGTGGAGTGGCCGACCGGGTGGAAGCCCAAGCAGGTGATCTGGGTGGACCGGATGCCGCTGCTCCCCAACGGCAAGGTGGACCGGCAGGCGCTGGTCGCGATGGTGCTGGAGGGCTCGCCGTGAGGGTGTACTCGATCCCGCTGCGCACGCGCTTCCGCGGCATCGAGGTGCGGGAGGGCGTGCTGCTGCGGGGCGATGCCGGCTGGGGAGAGTTCAGCCCGTTCCTGGAGTACGACGCAGCGACCGCGGCGCCCTGGCTGCGGGCCGCGAGGGAAGCCGCCGACGCGGGCTGGCCCGAGCCCCTGCGCGACTCGATCCCGGTCAACGTGACGGTGCCCGCCTGCGATCCCGGGCGGGCGCGGGCGATCGTGCTGGGATCCAGCGGCTGCCGCACCGCCAAGGTGAAGGTCGCCGAGGCGGGCCAGCGGCTCGCCGAGGACCAGGCGCGGCTCGAGGCGGTCCGCGACGCCCTGGGCCCGGACGGCCTGGTGCGCATCGACGCCAACGGGGGCTGGACGGTCGATGAGGCGGTGCACGCGATCCCCCTGCTGGAGCGCGCCGCGGCGGGGCTGGAGTACGTCGAGCAGCCGGTCGCCTCGGTCGAGGACCTCGCCATCGTCCGTCGCCGGGTCGACGTGCCGATCGCGGCCGACGAGTCGATCCGGCGCGCCGAGGACCCCTACCGGGTGCGCGACCTGCAGGCGGCGGACGTGGCCGTGCTGAAGGTGCAGCCCCTCGGTGGGGTGCGCGCGTGCCTGCGCATCGCCGAGGACATCGGCCTGCCCGTCGTGGTCAGCAGTGCCGTCGAGACCAGCGTCGGCATCGCCGCCGGCGTCGCGCTCGCGGCAGCGCTGCCCTCGCTCGAGCACGCGTGCGGCCTGGCCACCGTCCAGCTCCTCGAGGGGGACGTCGTTGAGGAGTCCCTGCTCCCGGTCGACGGCATGCTGTCGGTGCAGCGTCCGGTGGTGAGCGACGTCCTGCTCGACCGGTGGTCGGCGTCAGCCGTCCGTCGGGAGCATTGGGTGGACCGCCTGGACGAGGTCCGTCGGGCAGGATCGTCGTCGTGACCGGTGCCCTGAATGCCTCCACGGAGCTGGCCCGCTGGCTCGTCGACGAGCTGGTCGGTCGTGGGATGCAGCAGGTGGTGCTCTGTCCCGGCTCGCGGAACGCGCCGCTCTCGTTCGCCCTGGCCGACGCCGCGGCCGCCGGCCTCGTGACGCTGCACACCCGGATCGACGAGCGCACGGCCGCCTTCCTTGCCCTCGGGATCACCAAGAGCTCGCGTCGGCCGGTCGCGGTCGTCACCACCTCCGGCACCGCGACCGCCAACCTCCATCCCGCCGTCCTCGAGGCCGCCCATGCCGGCGTCCGGCTGGTCGCGATCACCGCCGACCGCCCCGCCTCCCTGCGAGGTACCGGGGCCAACCAGACCACCGACCAGGTCGGGATGTTCGGGGACGCCGCCGCCTTCGCGGACCTCGAGCGACCAGAGGTCGTCGTACTCGACGAGGCGTGGGCGCGGCCCGGACCCGTCCACCTCAACGTCCAGCTCACCGAGCCGCTGGTGCCCGGCGCGACATCGGTGCCCTGGGTGCCACGAAGAAGTGACCACTCGACGGTGAAGAGTGGGCCACTCAACGGTGAAGAACTGACTACTCAACTTCCCCGCGGGTCCCGGACGGTGGTGGTGGCGGGCGATGACAGCGGCAACCGGGCGCGGCTCCTGGCGGAGCAGGCGAACTGGCCGCTGCTCGCGGAGCCGACGAGCGGTTCGCGCAACGGGACGACGCCGATCCGGACCTATCGCCTGCTGCTCGGGACTCCGCTGGGCGAGCGGATCGAGCGCGTGGTGGTGCTCGGACACCCGACGCTGAGCCGCCCGGTGAGCCGGTTGCTGGGCCGCGACGACGTGGAGGTGGTGTCCGTGCGCGACAAGGGCCGGTGGCCGGCGCGGCCGTTCCCGGTCGCGGCCGAGTACGACGCGGTCTCGGCCGACGCGGACGACGACCAGGAGTGGGTCGAGCAGTGGCGGGCCGCAGACGCCGCGCTGGCGGACCGGATCGACGCCTTCGTCGCCGGACAACCCGGCCTGACGCCGTACGACGTGGCGGCAGCCGTCAACGCCGCCGTACCTCCCAACGGCCTGCTCTTCGTCGGCGCCAGCAGCCCGATCCGGGACCTCGACCTGATGGCGCGGCCCTACCCGGTGGGCGAGCGCCGCCTGCTGCTGGCCAACCGCGGCCTCGCCGGCATCGACGGGACCGTCTCGTCGGCCATCGGCGCAGTGCTGGGTCGACCGCACACGAGCCGGGCGTTCCTCCACCTCGGGGACGTCACGTTCCTGCACGACCTGACCGGGCTGGTCATCGGCCCCGGCGAGCAGCGACCGGACCTGACGATCGTGGTGGCCAACGACGACGGCGGCTCGATCTTCGCCACCCTCGAGCAGGGGGCGCCCGAGCACGCAGACCACTACGACAAGCTCTTCGGCACCCCGCACGGGCTCGACCTCGGTGCGCTCTGCTCCGCGCTCAGGGTGCCGCACTGGCGGGTCACCGACCGTGCCGAGCTCGAGCACGCGCTGGCCAGCCCCAACGGCGGCATCGAGGTCGTCGAGGCGGTGGTCCGGCGCGACAACAGGCGGGAGCTCGACACCGCCATCCGGGCGCTCGCCGGGGCATAGCGCAAGGAGCATCAAGTCCGGCACGCTGGGCGGCGGGAGGATCCCGTCATGAGCACCAGCCAGCTCGACGCCACCGGCACACCCGACGACGTCGGTCGCGACACCTTCGTGGCGTTCGTGGACGCGCTCGTCGACGTGCTCGACGACCACGGCACGACGCCTGAGCAGCTGGCCGGACGACTCTGCCTGTCGCGGTTCCACCTCGACCGGATCGTCAGCCAGGTGGCGGGGGAGCCGCCGCACCGGTTGCGCCGGCGCCTCCTCCTCGAGCGGGCGGCCTACCGGCTGCTCAGCACCCGGCACAGCATCCTCGACATCGCGATCGAGGCGGGCTACGGGTCGCACGAGGCCTTCACCCGCGCGTTCACCAGTGCGTACGGCGATCCGCCGGCGCGCTGGCGCAAGCGGCCGCGGGCGATCCGGATCGAGGCACCCAGCGGCGTGCATTTCCACCCACCCGGCGGCATCCGGCTGCCCGCACGAGACGAGGTGAGCTCCATGGACCTGCTGACGCGCATGGTCGAGCACCACATCTGGCTGACCGGCGAGATCCTCCGCTGCGCCGAGCGGCTGACCCCCGCGCAGCTCGACGAACGCATCGAGCTCAACGTCGACGAGGACGAGCAGACGCTGCGCTCGCTGCTGTCCCGGCTGATCGGCCAGATGGGCATGTGGAACGCCGCCCTCGCCAACCGCGACTACGACTGGTCCGTCGAGGAGCACGAGTCGCTCACCTCGATGCGCCGACGGCTGGCGGAGGAGGGACCCACCTACCTCGCCCACGTCCGCGACGTCGTCGCCGCTGGCCGGCTCGACGACACCTTCGTCGACGCGCTGTGTGAGCCGGCCGAGGTGTTCAGCTACGGCGGCATGGTCGCGCACGTGCTCACCTTCGCCGCACACCGGCGAACGCTGTGCGTGCTGGCGCTGGACCGGTTCGGCGTCACCGACCTCGGCTGGGGCGACCCGATGCGCTGGGTGGCGGAGCCGGCGATGCCCGACTGACGACTCGTCGGGCCACGAGACGCAACTCGGCGGGCCACGAGACGCAACTCGGCGTGCCGCGAGACGCAACTCGGCGTGTCACGATGACCGGGTGGACGTCGCGCTGATCCTGCTGGG
>DASSOK010000041.1:0-25226 GCA_035700665.1 Marmoricola sp. | reverse complement strand
GGCTCCCGACCCAGCGCCCGGAGGACGTCGAGTGCGTTGACGTTGCCCGACCCCTCCCACACGGAGTTCAGCGGCGCCTCGCGGTACATCAGCGGCAGGCCCGACTCCTCCACGTAGCCGTTCCCGCCGAGGCACTCCAGCGCCTCCGCAACCATCATGGGGGTGCGCTTGCACACCCAGAACTTCGCCAGGGGGAGGGCGATCCGGCGCAGCGCTCGCTCGTGGGCCGCCTCCTGCGGGTCGGTGAGCGCGTCCACGGCGGCAGCGAGCCGGATGCCGATCGCGGTGGCTGCCTCCGACTCGACGGCGAGGTCGGCGATGACGTTCTGCATCAGCGGCTTGTCGGCCAGGCGAGAGCCGAACGCCGAGCGGTGCGCCACGTGCCAGGACGCCTCGGCGAGGGCGTGCCGCATCAGGGCGGCCGACCCCAGCACGCAGTCGAGCCGCGTGGCGGCCACCATCTCGATGATGGTGCGCACGCCCCGGCCCTCGTCACCGAGCCGCTGCGCCCAGGTGCCGTCGAACTCCAGCTCCGAGGAGGCGTTGGAGCGGTTGCCGAGCTTGTCCTTGAGGCGTACGACGTCCAGCCGGTTCCGCTCACCGGAGGGCAGCACGCGGGGCACCAGGAAGCAGGTGACGCCGCCCTCCGCCTGGGCCAGCACCAGGAACACGTCGTTCATCGGCGCGGAGGTGAACCACTTGTGGCCGTGCAGGGTGTATTCCCCGTCGACCTGGGTCCGCCGTGCCTCGGTGACGTTGGCGCGGACGTCGGAGCCGCCCTGCTTCTCGGTCATCCCCATGCCGGCCAGGGCGCCCGCCTTCTCGCCCGCTGGCCGGAGGCCGAATTCGTAGGCCCGGGAGGCCAGCCGCGGCGTCCACTCCTTGGCGAGCGCGTCGTCGACCCGCAATGCGGGCACGGCGGCGTACGTCATCGAGATCGGGCAGCCGTGACCCGGCTCGGTCTGCCCCCACGCGAAGAACCCGGCGGCCCGGCGGACGTGCGCGTGCGCGTCGCCGTCCTCCTGCTGCTCCCAGGGCGCCGCCTGCAGCCCGTGGCCGACCGCCCGCTCCATCAGCCAGTGCCACGACGGGTGGAAGCGCACCTCGTCGACCTGGTTGCCGTAGCGGTCGTAGCGGACCAGCTCCGGGTGGAACTCGTTGGCGAGCATGCCGTGCTCGCGCGCCTCGGCGGAGCCGGCCTCGGCGCCCAGCGGCGCCAGCTCCTCCACGATCTCCGCGCCGGCGTGGCGGCTGACGGCGTCCACGAGGGCAGCGTCACTGAGGACGGCGTTGTAGCCGACGAGGGGCGGCGGCTGGTTCCCGGCTACCCGGTTGTCCGTGGTCATGCCATTACGGTAATCGCATGGCGGCGCAGGCGCAGGGCAGTGCTGCGGCCGCCGCGTTCCGCGGCCTGCTCGCGAGGGTCGGCGGGGTGGTGTGGAGGCTGATCACCGCGACGGTCGGCACCTGCATGCGCAACCGGGTCACCGGGCTCGCCGGGGAGGCCGCGTTCTTCGCCGTGCTCTCGCTGCCGCCGCTGATCTTCGCGCTGGCCGGATCCCTCGGCTACGTGCTCGCCCAGTTCAGCAACAGCCAGATCGACGAGATCCGGTCGACCATCATCGGCATCGCCGAGCGCGCTCTCACGCCGCAGACGGTCGACAGCATCATCGAGCCGACGCTCGACGACGTGCTCGCCGGCGGACGCTACGACGTCATCTCGATCGGCTTCGTGCTGGCGCTGTGGTCCGGCTCGCGGGCGCTGAACGTCTTCGTGGACACCATCACCATCATGTACGGGCTGGGCGGTCACCGGGGCATCGTCTCGACCCGGGCGCTGAGCTTCCTGCTCTACGTCCTGGGGATGGTCACCGGCGTGATCACGATCCCGCTGGTCGTCGCCGGGCCGACACTGGTCGCCCGGGCGACCCCCGACCGGCTGGACTTCCTGGACGAGCTCTACTGGCCGACCGTGGTGCTGCTGTGCATCTGCTTCCTGGCCACGCTCTACCACGTCTCCGTGCCGGTGCGGACGAAGTGGCGGTTCAACCTGCCCGGCGCGGTGTTCACGATGTTCTGCTGGGTGTTCGGGTCCGCCTTGCTGCGCTGGGTGCTCGTGGAGACCGCGCGTGGCTCGACCTCCATCTACGGACCGCTCGCCGCGCCGATCGCGGTGCTGCTGTGGCTCTACATCCTCTCGATCGCCGTGCTCATCGGGGCCGCGCTGAACGCCGCCTGCGACGTGGTGTGGCCACAGCTGGGCACCACCGGGGCGCGGGCCCGCCGACCCGGCTCCGGTCCGCATCCTGGGCGGGCCGAATAAAGGCATGCGGGACGCCGCCGCCCGTCGTACCGTTGAAGCCGTGACCAACTGCGTCGGGACGGCCGCATGACAGCCGAGCGCGCCACTCCCCTCAACCCGTGGGTCGGTTGTGTCGTCGGTGGTGAGACCGGCGTCGCCCGCGTCCTCACCGACCGTGGGGAGGTGCGGGCCAGCTACGGCCCCGGCATGCTGGCGATGATCGCGCGCGACCGCTCGGCGGCGCCGGCGCCCGGTGACTGGGTGGTGCTCCGGCGCTGGTCCGACGGGCGCGTGACGATCGACGCGCCGCTGCGTCCGGCGCCGTCCGCGCAGGTGATCCCGCTGCGCCGCACCGGACGGCGCGACGGCCGCTGAGCCACCCGTTGCCGGGTTCGTGCCCGACGGCGTGACATGCTCGGCGCGTGGGAAACGTGACCCTTCCGACGCCCGTCTTCGTCGCCGGCGGTGCGCTGTGCGTGCTGGCTGGCTACCTCGCCGGATCGGTGCTCGGGTCCGGTCAGCCGGACCGTCCCACCGCGGTGGTCGCGAGCTACGACGCCGGCAGCTCACGGCTGTGCCTGGAGGGCGACGAGCTCGAGGGGATGGACGACGTGGGCTCCGACGGCACGCTGTGCGGCACGTGGAGCCACGGGTCGGGCTGGGTGAAGCCCCGGCCCGGTGACCGGTTCCGCTTCGTCTCGCTGGACCGCAGGATCGCCAAGGGCAGCGACGAGAGTGGTGTCGTCATCTTCGGCACCGTGGTGGAGTAGGCCGACGTGCCGGAGACCGCGACCAAGGGCGTGCCGGGCCACCTGCGCCTGCCCGTCTCGCAACGCTCGCCGTGGTGGGAGCTGTCCCGGCGACTGCTGATGGCGATCGGGATCCTGGTGTTCACGGTGCTGCTGGTCTACATCGACCGCGACGGCTACCGCGACAACAGCACGCCGAACGACCACTCCGTCGACCTGGTCGACTCCATCTACTACACGACGGTCACGCTCAGCACCACCGGGTACGGCGACATCACCCCGGACGCCGCGCACTCCCGGCTGATCAACGCCTTTCTCATCACCCCGTTGCGCATCGCCTTCCTGGTGCTGCTGATCGGCACCACGCTGGAGGTCCTGGCGAGCCAGGGCCGGGAGATGATCCGCGCCGCCCGCTGGAGGAAGCACATGCAACAGCACGTCGTCGTCATCGGCTACGGCACCAAGGGCCGCAGCGCCGTGCAGACGCTGGTCAAGAACGGCACCGAGCGGGAGAGCATCGTCGTGGTGGACCCCAGCAACGTGGCGCTCGGGGAGGCGCACGCGGACGGACTCGCCGTGGTCACGGGAGACGCCTCACGCCGCGACGTCCTCCGGCGCGCCGGTGTGGAGAACGCCCGACAGGTGATCATCACCAGCAACCGCGACGACACCACGGTGCTGGCCACGCTGACGGTGCGCCAGCTCAACCCCGAGGCGCACATCGTGGCGGCGGTCCGCGAGCAGGACAACGTGCCGCTGGTCCGGCAGAGCGGCGCCAACGCCGTGGTCACCTCCTCCGACGCCGTGGGCCGGCTCGTCGGGCTCTCGTCGATCTCGCCGCCGCTGGCCTCCGTCCTGGAGGACCTGCTGACCGCGGGGGAGGGCCTCGAGGTGGCCGAGCGCGAGCTCCTGGTCAACGAGGTCGGCAAGGCGCCGCAGTCGCTCCCGGACCAGGTGATCGCGATCCTGCGGGACGAGAAGGTCTACCGCTACTTCGACCCGACCGTGACCCAGTTGGCGCGGGGCGACCGACTGGTCGTCGTACGGCCGTCCAAGGAGCTGCCGTGGGCCCCGCGGCCGGGCACCCACGGCGAGGACCACGCCGCCGAGGAGCACTGAGCGCATGCCGGCGCCGAGCAGCCGCGAGGAGACGGCGACCCTGCTCGACCGGATCCGCGAGGTGGACCCGCGGATCTGCTCGGTCAGCGATCTCGACCCGACGGCTGCTGAGCAGGCGGCACTGCGTGACGAGGAGCTGGCAGCCGGCAACCGACGGAGCCCGCTGCACGGGCGCCCCGTGCTGGTCAAGGACAACATCGACACGGCCGGGTTGGCGACGACAGCCGGTTCGCTGGCCCTGGCCGGCAGCCCACCAGACCGGGACGCCGAGCTGGTGCGCCGGCTGCGGGCCGCGGGCATGGTGGTGCTGGGCAAGACCAACCTCAGCGAGTGGGCCAACATCCGTTCGCTGAGCTCCACCTCGGGATGGAGCGCCTACGGCGGGCTGACCCGCAACCCCTACGCCCTGAACCGGTCGAGCGGCGGGTCGAGCTCGGGCAGCGGCGCGGCGGTGGCCGCGGGGCTGGCGCCGTTCGCCATCGGCACCGAGACCGACGGGTCGATCATCTGCCCGGCCGCCTTCAACGGCTGCGTGGGCATCAAGCCCACGGTCGGAGCGGTGCCGACGAGCGGCGTGGTGCCGATCTCACCGTCGCAGGACTCACCCGGACCGCTGGCACGGACCGTCCGAGATGCTGCTGCCCTGCTCTCGGTGCTGACGGGTGACGGCGTCGACCACGCCGCCCATGCCGTCGCGGACGGGCTCGTGGGCAAGCGCATCGGGGTGCCACGCAGGGGGCTGTGGGGGTACAGCGAGCCGGCGGACGCGGCGGCCGAGCATGCTCTCGGGCTGATGGCGGCTGCAGGAGCGACGCTGGTGGACGGGACCGACCTGCCCGGGCTGGCGGAGTTCGACTGGGAGCTGGAGCTCGTGGTCATGCTCACCGAGCTCGTCCCCGCGCTCGCCGGCTACCTCGCCAGCCGCGACGGGGCGCCGAGGAGCCTGGCGGAGGTGGTCGAGTTCAACCGGGCGCACGCGGACCAGGAGCTGTCCTGGTTTGGCCAGGACCTGTTCGAGCGCGCGCTGGAGCTTCCCGCGGCGGACTCGGCCGAGTACGGCGCCGCCCGCGCAGCCTGCCTGCAGCTCGCCCGCGGCGGCATCGACGGCGTCCTGGCCGAACATCGGCTCGACGCGCTGGTGGCGCCCTCGATGGCGCCGGCCCTGCCGATCGACCTGGTCAACCCCGAGCACCACGCCGGCGGCTGCACCTCGCCCAGCGCCATGGCGGGCTACCCCATCATCAGCGTCCCGTCAGGGCTGCCGCACGGGCTGCCCGTCGGGATCAGCTTCTGGGCCGGGGCTGGCAGCGAGACGACGCTGATCGAGATCGCCTCGGGCTATGAGACAGCCCGTGACGCCGACTCGGGGCCACTGCCGCCGCCGACGTTGCCGACGTTCGTCTGACCACCGGTCCGCGCCGGCTCAGACGGTCACCGGTACGACGACCACCGGGGTGTCGGCGCGCTCGACGACGGCGGCGGTGACCGAGCCCTCGACGAGCCGCCGGAGGCCGTTGCGCTGATGCCGTCCCACCACGACAAGGTTCATCCGCGCCGACTGCTCGACCAGACGCTGGGCCGCGTTGCCGTGAGCCACGACCGAGTCGACGTGCACGTCGGGGAACTTCTCCCGCAGGCCGCCCAGGGACTCGGCGAGGACGCGCCGGGCCTCCTCCTCCTGCACCTTCGGAGTCATCCGGGCCCGCATCGGCATCGCGGCGGTGACCTTCTCCGACAGCACGAACAGCGCCGTGAGCGGAAGCGCGTGCGCAGAGGCGTGGCGGAAGGCCTGCTCGAGCACCGGGATGCAGCTGTCGGTGCCGTCGATACCGACGAGGACGCCACGCCGGACCATGCCCAGGGAGTGCGGTCGCACGACGCTGACCGGGCACGGGGCGTGCTCGGCCACGGTGAGGCTCACCGAGCCCAGGAGCCGGCTGCGCAGTGCGCCGCGCCCACGGGAACCGACCACCACGAGCTCGGCGTCGCCAGCATGCCGGAGCACCGCGGCCGCACCGCTCTGCTCGTCGACGGCCAGGTGCACGTCGAGAAAGGGGAAGCGGTTGCGCACCCGGTCGGCCGTCTGCTGCAAGAGCGCCGTTCCCTCCCTGCGCATGGCCTGGAGCACGGGTGTCGGATCGACGCCGCTGCTGGCGAGCCACACGGTCCCGGAGGAGCTGAGCGTGCCGATGCCGGTGACGAGCAGGAGCGGTCGGCTGTGTGCGTCGGCCTCTGCGGCGGCCCAGTCGGCCGCGCGTTCTGCGGCGGCGGACCCGTCGATGCCGGCCACGATCATGCCGGCAGACAGGGCGAGGGCTCGAGGTGTGGCGGAGCTGATGGTGTCCATGACTCGATCGTCCGCCGCCCGAGCATCCCGGACCACCGTCGTAGGGCCCGGGACCCCCAGTGACCTTGGACCCGGATCGGTGGCGGGGCCGCCGTCGGCTACCGCACGGCAGTCTGGTTGGTGAACGGCACGGCGTCCCGGCACGGCTGGTTGCGCAGGCTGGGGCAGGGCGGCGGCGGCGAGGGGATGCTCAGACCCGGCACCTCCGGGAGCACCAGGCGCGACGGGAGCCTGGGCGAGGAGGTGAGGAACACCTCCGACGTGGTGCCCGTCGGCTCCGTCTCGTCGAAGGCCCAGATGGGCTGAGACCCGTTGGGAGCCGAGATGGTGATCCGCACCCGGGACCCGGCGCGGTAGGCGTGGCCCTGGAAGTAGAGCGGGATGACGACCTTCGCGTACTGGTTCTTCGGCATCGGCTCCACGTCGCTGGCCAGCATCGTCGGCACCGGCTGCAGCAGCGTGCTGGCCTGCCCGAGGATGTTGTCGTCGGTCGTGGAGAGCTTGCGCTCGCTGGCCCGCAGCCAACCGTTCTGGACGAACGTCTCGTGTCCGTCCCTGATCTCGCTCACCGTGGCCTGCAGGTCGACGTCCGGCGTCGACGAGCGCAACCACAGCTCCACGGACCCGGCGCCGACGGTGGTGAGGTCCTGGGCCAGCGGCGGGGAGACGTAGACCAGGGCGGTGCCGGGCTCGTTCTGCTCCCAGTTCCAGCTCCACTGCGAGGCGTTGCCCCACAGGCCACCGGTGCCGGTGTTGCCGGTGTAGTCGGTCCTCGGTGTGGCGTTCGCGTCGGCGGTGAACGTGGCGACGTGCCGCTCGGTCGGGGCCTGCCCGGAGAGTGAGCCGCCGGTGCCCAGGTACCAGGACCGGGCCCGGACGCCTGGCACGGGCAGGGAGGCGAACGAGTGCTCGTACGCCGGGTAGGGGTCCCCGGCGGTCCGGGTGCCCAGCGGAGAGGCACCGGCCCCGTTGTCGAAGAGCACCCGCACCGGTGGCGACTTCTCGAACGCGGCGAGCGCCAGGGCGTACGTGGGCTGCAGCTGCACCGGATCCAGCGGCAGTGTGATCGGGTCCGTCTGCGGGATGCCCATCGCGCTCTGGTAGATCAACGGCGCGCCGGCCCGGACGATCGCCGAGTTGACCGCCGGCGCCTGATGGGCGACGTAGAGCTCGAGGAAGTCGTACCAGCGGTTGAGCGTCGCGGGGTCGAGCGAGTCGATGTGGGCGCCGTTGGTGAAGGTGAACCACTTCTTGTCGGTGCCGGTGAAGTGCGAGACGAGGGCGGGGCAGTGCCCGCCAGTCTGCTCGTCCTCCCACTGGCAGGCCATGAAGACCGGCACGTCGATCTTGTGCACGAAGCTGATCGGGTCGAGCGGGTCCGCCACCTCAGGGACGTAGTGGCTGTTGGCCCGGATCTTCGCCATCAGGTCCGCGGCCTGGCCGTGCAGGGCCTGGTTCGCGGCGCAGGTGGCGTCACCCTCGGCGACCCTTTCCTCGGCGTACTGCTGCGTCCCGGTCGCGCCGACCCCGGCCGGCTGCGCCTGCTGCTGGCGCTCCTTGGCCCACGCCACCGCGAAGCCGGTGTTGAGGATCCCGCCCGGGTAGAGCGTGGTGGCCGTCGCGTCGATGACCGAGAGCGGCGAGATCGCGGCCAGGTGCGGCGGCCGGAGCTGCGCGGTGAAGAGCTGGCTGATGCCGCCGTAGGAGATGCCCATCATGCCGACCTTGCCGCCCTTGACCCACGGCTGGCGGGCGATGGTCTCGATGACGTCGTACCCGTCGAGGTTCTGCAGCGGCTCGAAGAAGTCGAAGGCCCCACCCGAGCAACCGGTGCCACGCATGCTGACGTCGACCACCGCGAAGCCCATCAGGTTCGCGATCGCCGCGATGCCGCTGTCCGGACCGTCCGGGTTGGCGTAGCCGTAGCCGGAGTACTCGATGAGCGTGGGGTACGGCGGCGTGTAGTCCGGGCCGTTCGGCACCGGGAAGCCCTCCGGGAGCCCGCCCACCCCGGCCGGGTGCGTGGGCGGGTGCACCGTCAGGGCGAGCTGGGTGCCGTCCCGGGTGGTCAGGTAGGAGTAGCCGTCCTGCGGGATCACCTGGTCGTAGACGCTCGGGTCCCACGGCTCGGCGGCCTCGGTGTGCACGGTCAGGGGTGCCGAGGTCGCCCCGGTGGCGTCCTCGCGGACCTCGTAGCCGGTGCCGGGATCGACGTCCCGGAACAGCACGCCGCCGAGCGAGGTGGCCTGTCGGGTGGCCACCACCTGGCCCTGTCCGTCCAGCAGGGTGGCGCTCGCGCCCGCGGGCAGGCCGGTCGCATACACCTGCCGGGCACTGCCATGGGCCGAGAAGGTGCCGGCCGCGCGCGCGACCGGGGGACTCAGCGTGGTCGCGGCGAGGACTACGGCGGCGAGGACAGCGAGCAGGGCCGGTATCCGGATCCGCAGGACGAGGGGTGTGGACACAGCCGTCTCCTAGGTCGTGCTCCCGAGCCCGCAGCGGGAGGCCCGCTGCGGGTGCCGGTTCAACGAAGCATCGGGACCCGAGGTCACGGCCCGCGGCCCCTGCTGCGTCGTTGACGGTGCCCGGGGGCTGTGGCACGGTCGCGGCACCGCGGACGAGGGGAGACGACGATGACGTTCAGCGGAAACACGGTTGCCTACGAGGTCCGGGACCGTCGCGCGTACCTGACCCTGGACCGTCCGGAACGGTTGAACGCGATCACCGGCGAGATGGGACGCGAGATCGCCGAGGCGGTGGCCGAGGCGAACGCCGACGAGTCCGTCCGCCTCATCATCGTCCAGGGTGCCGGCCGCGCGTTCTGCGCCGGCTACGACCTCAAGCTCTACGCCGAGGGCGGCGAGGAGCACCAGGGGGAGGTGTGGGATCCGATCCGCGACTTCCGGCTGATGAAGGCGAACACCGACCACTTCTTCTCCCTGTGGCGATCGGCGAAGCCCACCATCGCCAAGGTGCATGGGTACGCCGTCGCGGGCGGCAGCGACATCGCGCTGTCGTGCGACCTTGTGGTGATGGCCGAGGACGCCCGGATCGGCTACATGCCGGCGCGGATCTGGGGCTGCCCCACGACGGCCATGTGGGTGTATCGCATCGGCGCGGAGCGGGCGAAGCGGATGCTGCTCACCGGAGACACGATCGACGGCGTCCAGGCGCGCGACTGGGGACTGGTCCTCGACGCGGTGCCCGCCGAGGAGCTCGACGACGCGGTGGAGCGACTCGCCGACCGCATGGCCGGAGTGCCCGTCAACCAGCTCGTCATGCAGAAGCTGATGGTCAACCAGGCCTACGACAACATGGGGCTGCAGAGCACGCAGAACATGGCGGTCCTCTTCGACGGGATCACCCGGCACTCGCCCGAAGGCCGCTGGTTCGTGGACTTCGCCCAGCAGCACGGCTTCCCGGCTGCCGTGCAGTGGCGCGACAGCGGCCGCTTCATCCCCGACGGCGGCGGCGAGGTGCCGGCCGGGGACCAGATCGCGGAGATGCAGCGGGAGCTGGCAGACAGGGAGTCCGAGCCGGGGGCGTGACCTGTGGCTCGTGGTGCTGCTGGGTGGGCGATACTGGGCTTGAATGGTTGAGAATCTGGCTACCGCGACGACCTCTCCGACGTCCGATTTCACGGTAAACGCGCAGGTCAAAGGGCATATTCGCTCGGAACAGGTCCGGACGGTTCTGGACACGACCTCAGGCACACCGGAGGCGTGCTCGCAGCGCAGGCCGGCGCGACGCTCGCGGAGCTGATGGGCCGCCTCGGGCACTCGACTCCGGGCGCCGCGATGCGCTACCAGCACGCGGCCGCGGACCGGGACGCCGAGATCGCACGGAGGCTGTCGGACCTGCACGACAGGATGGGCGCCAATGAGTCCTGATCGACGCGATCGCCGCAAGGTGACCAAACCGAAGCGTGCCAGTTCGGCGGTGCGCTTCGGGCCGTCGGCCGATGACGAGCACGAGATCGTCTTCTTCCGTCGCCACAAGAGCGACGACCCCGATCAGGTGACTCCGGGTCGGGAGGCTCTCGAGTCGTATCCAGCGAGCGTGCGCGCCAAGTTGCGCGCCAGGCTCGTCGCTGTCGCTGTTGCGCCGCCGAAGCGCTTTGCTGGTGGCGGCTACTGGGAGGCGATGAAGGGCGACATGACGGGCTGGTTCGAACTTCGAGCAGACGGTTCCGGACGGCACCACTACAGGCTCTTCTGCCTACTCGACTACGAGGCGAAGGGCCACGAGAAGCCGCTGCTCGTGGTCATCGACGGAAGGGACAAGCCGTTCCGGACGGTGCTGTCTGAGAAGGACTACGCGGACGTGCGGGCGCTCGGCGAGGAGTATCGCAAGCGCAATCCTCGCTCGGTCGTTTGATCGTCAGACGGAAGCCTTGGGCTTGCGAACCCGGAGAGTGTCGAGGTGTCTCGCCAGGTTCTTCGGGTCGGCGGCACGACCTTCCAGGAGCGGAGCTGTCACCTGGCTGCGCTCATCTTTGGCCAACGGCTGCACTGTGATGCGCAAACCGAGTGCAGCAGCGACCTCAGCAAGCGTGCCGAGGGTCGGGTTGGTCTTGTCGGAGGAGAAGAGTCGTCGGATCGTGGCCGGCTCGGCCTGGATTGCCCGTGCGAGCTCGGCCTTCGAGAGCCCAGCGGCTTCGCGGGCGTCGTCGAGAGCGTTGACGATCCCGTCAATCGTCGCAATACGCATCGACTCCGTGATGTACTCCCGCAGGAACTGGGGGTCCTCCAAGTCGCGGGCCAGGTCGTCCCAGAACGCGTTGCGCTTGGTCATGGTCATCAACTCCTCATCAGGAGCGTAGCATATATGTTACGTTCGCGACGAGGCGGCGTTCGCTTGCGGTTCGAACTATGTGTCCAGAGACATATATTCGCTTGCAAAGGAGGTCATCGCGTGGCCAAGACCTTTGCAGAGTACGCACGTGAGCGCGAAGTCCAGATGAGCCCCGAGTCGCGCGAGTTGGGGCGTGCGTTCGATGCTGCAGCGATGTTCGGCTCCCTCATCTACAGGGCCCGCAAGGTGCGCCGACTCCGTCAGATCGACCTTGCTGAGGCGAGCGGAGTCACTCAGGCCGACATCAGTCGCATCGAGCGAGGCATGATCGTGCCGAAGGTGACGACCTTGCTCAAGCTCGTCGAGGCCTTGGACGCCCAGCTTCAGTTCGTGCTTCTGCCTGACGACGAACTGGCTGACGACCAGCGTGACCTCGTGACGCTGAAAGTCCGCATTGGCTGAGCACGGTTAGTCCGTGCTGAACGCCACCGAGGTGATCTGATCAACCGGCATGCCGACCGAGTCTGCCCACGCCTGCATCGTGCCCGCCAACGCGATCGCCGCGCCTGACTGCACGGCTTGGCTGCCCTGCTTGGAGATCAGCGCTCCCAGCGCGCCGTGGGCTCGTCCCCGACGGGCGAGGTCGAAGATGTCGCGAGCCGCTCGCTCGCCGAACCAGTGGCCCTGGGGGAGCCGAGCCTTCGCGCCGATGCCGGCTGGGGCGTCGGGCTGGCTGCCGGTCAGGATGGTGTCAAGTAGGTCGAGGGCGACGCCGATGCAGGACCACTGCCGTCGCAGACCGTCATCAGTGGCTTGGGATCGGGAAGATGCAGTGACGAAGCGCCTTCCGATACCTGCGGCGCGAGTACAGCGCCGTCCTCCTTCGCAGCATGCTTCATTCCAGCGTGTGTGCTGGCTGCTTCGGGCCGGAACTGCGACGATTCACTGTGTTTCGCCGGCTCACGGGAGTCGGGTTAGAGACGGGAGTCGGTGTGCCAAACGCGGTCAGGACGACCGTATCGCTGTTCCCCGGAGTGAAAAGGCCCCCGAAAGGGCCTCTGACCTGCGGTTTCTGGTGGGCGATACTGGGTTTGAACCAGTGACCTCTTCCGTGTCAAGGAAGCGCGCTACCGCTGCGCCAATCGCCCTGGGTGGATCGGTTATGCAGTTCGAGGTGGGTACGGGATTTGAACCCGTGTAGACGGATTTGCAGTCCGTTGCCTCGCCTCTCGGCCAACCCACCGTGGAGGCCCGAACTCGGCCGGCTACTCCGAGCGGACGACGAGGCTCGAACTCGCGACCTCAACCTTGGCAAGGTTGCGCTCTACCAACTGAGCTACGTCCGCTTGCACCCGGCGGCTTCCCGTCGGCGCGAAGAGAACATTAGCCGATGGTCCGTGATCCACCAATTCGACCCGGTGCGCGTCGTGTCGACCCGTAGTACCAGCGGTTCAGCGAGCCTCAGAAGGCCATGTCCGCAAGGGGAATCGGCTTCGTCGTACGACGGCTGACTAGGCTCGTCGCATGCAGACCTGGGTGAACGGCGCGCTCCTCGCCGACCCGGAGGCCGCCGTGCTGCCCGTGACGGATCACGGCTTCACCGTGGGTGACGGCGTCTTCGAGAGCGTCAAGGTCGTCGGCGGTGAGCCGTTCGCGCTCACCCGGCACCTCGACCGGCTGGCTGGTTCGGCCCGCGGGCTCGGGCTGGCCGAGCCGAGCCGGGCCGACGTGCGGCGCGCGATCGACGCCGTGCTGTCGGCGGAGCCCCTGCCGCTGGGCCGGTTGCGGATCACCTGGACCGCCGGTCCGGGCCCTCTTGGATCCGGCCGCAGCGAGGGGGCCGGGACCCTCGCCGTCGTCGCGGTGCCGCTCGAGCCGCGTGCCGAGACGACGGTCGTGGTCACGGTGCCGTGGACGCGCAACGAGCGGAGCGCCGTCGCGGGCCTCAAGACGACGTCGTACGCCGAGAACGTCATCGCGCTGGCCGAGGCGCAGCGTCGGGGCGCGACCGAGGCGATCTTCGCGAACACGCGCGGCGACCTGTGCGAGGGGACGGGCTCGAACGTCTTCTACGTCGTGGACGGCCAGCTGCGCACACCGACGTTGGGCTCAGGGTGCCTGGCCGGCGTGACGCGAGCGCTGCTGCTGGAGTGGGTCGGCGCCACGGAGGTGGACGAGCCGATCGAGACGCTGGGCCGCGCCGACGAGGTGTTCCTGGCCTCGACCACCCGGGACGTCCAGGCCGTACGGCGCTGCGACGACCGCGAGCTTGCCGCGCCCGGCCCGATGACGAGGGAAGCGATGCGCACCTGGGCCGAGCGCGAGGGCGACGACCTCGACCCCTGACGGGGGACGAGGAAGGTCAGCCGGCGAGCAGGTCCCGCAGGGCGGCGTCGACGTCGACGCCGGTCAGCTCGTGGCCCTGCGGCACGGAGGCCAGGCTCTGGGTGACGAAGCGGTGCACATCGCGGGTCGGAGCCTGGACGAGCACGCCGCCGGCCGGCGACTGCAGCTCGACGATGACCACGGCGGTCCCGTCCGAGGCCAGGCACGGCCAGACGTGGACGTCGCCCTCCCCGGTCGGCTCGTAGAGTCCCCCGACCAGGAGGTCGCGGGCGAAGGTCCAGCGGACGCTGTTGCCGTTGCTCTTGAAGACGATGGTGGCCGCGAACGGGTCGCTCGGGTCGTAGACCAGATCGGTGTCGATGGCCGCTGAGGTGCCCTCGTCGTCGATGAGCTCCATTCCGACCTCGAGCGTCACGACCGCCGCGACGGTTGTTGCCTTCTGCATGATGGTTGCCCCTCCCCAGGTGCTGCCACGGTTCCTGACGGCCCGGCTTCCTTCGGGCCTCCCGCGACAATTCGAGTCTCAGCCTCCCGCGCGATCTGGCAAGTCGTACGCGGTGGATATGCCCGATTTGGGGGTCACCGGTCTAGTGAAAACGAGCGGCTGGTCTAGTTTCAAAGCGTCGTGGTCTAGTCCGGTGAGGGCCTCAGGAATACCAGCTGGACGGCCGTCCGGAGCCCAGGATGAAGTCCCTCGGGCACCTGCGCTAAGGTTTCCCGCGTCCTGCGGGACGCAGCTGGGCGATTGGCGCAGTGGTAGCGCGCTTCGTTCACACCGAAGAGGTCACTGGTTCGAACCCAGTATCGCCCACCAGCAGCACAGAGCCCGGCCCCGACGGCTGGGCTCTCGCGCATCACGGGCCAAACCCGGGCGCGCCGGTGGACGCTGCGTCGATACGATCGACGGGTCCGCCGATCTCCATCACCAGGAGCGCCCCGTGTCCGACGTACTCGTCACTGTCCTCAGCCCGTCCGGCAAGGCGGAGCGCGAGGTCACCACGGGCACGCGTGCCTGGGAGCTCTTCCCCGACGATCCGGAGGTCATCGCCGCCCGGGTCGGTGAGGGAGGCGACGGCGAGCTGAAGGACCTCTCCTACGAGCTGCGCGACGGGGACGTCGTCGAAGGCGTGCGGATCGACAGCCCGGACGGCCACGACATCCTGCGGCACTCGACCGCCCACGTGATGGCGCAGGCCGTGCAGGACCTGTTCGCCGGCGCCAAGCTCGGGATCGGGCCGCCGATCCAGGACGGCTTCTACTACGACTTCGACGTCGAGACCCCGTTCAACCCCGCCGACCTCGAGAAGATCGAGTCGCGGATGCGCAAGATCATCAAGGAGAACCAGAAGTTCTCCCGCCGCGTGGTGGCGGAGGACGAGGCGCGGTCCGAGCTCGCCGACGAGCCCTACAAGCTGGAGCTGATCGGGCTCAAGGGCAGCATGGGCGCGGACGCCGCCGATGCCGCGGAGGGCGCCGGCGCAGAGGTCGGCGCGGGCGAGCTCACGATCTACGACAACATCGACCGCAAGGGCGAGGTCGCCTGGAAGGACCTGTGCCGGGGGCCGCACCTGCCCACCACCAGGAGGATCCCGGCGTTCAAGCTGATGCGGTCGGCCGCTGCCTACTGGCGGGGTGACGAGAAGAACAAGCAGCTGCAGCGCATCTACGGCACCGCCTGGGAGAGCAAGGAGGCCCTGGACTCCCACCTCCACCGGCTCGAGGAGGCCGAGCGCCGGGACCACCGCAAGCTCGGCCGCGAGCTGGACCTGTTCAGCTTCCCCGACGAGATCGGCTCCGGCCTGGCGGTCTTCCACCCCAAGGGCGGCCAGCTGCGGATGCGGATGGAGGACTACTCGCGGCAGCGGCACCAGGAGGCGGGCTACGAGTTCGTCTACACGCCGCACATCACCAAGAAGAACCTCTTCGAGACCTCGGGGCACCTGGACTGGTACGCCGACGGCATGTACCCGCCGATGCACCTCGACGAGGTCGCCGACGACCGTGGCAACGTCACCAAGCCCGGCCAGGACTACTACCTCAAGCCGATGAACTGCCCGTTCCACTGCCTGATCTTCAAGTCGCGCGGGCGGTCCTACCGCGAGCTGCCGCTGCGGCTCTTCGAGTTCGGCTCCGTCTACCGCTACGAGAAGTCCGGTGTCGTGCACGGGCTCACCAGGGTCCGCGGGATGACCCAGGACGACGCGCACATCTTCTGCACCCGCGAGCAGATGCGCGAGGAGCTGGCCAGCCTGCTGACCTTCGTGCTCGACCTGCTCAAGGACTACGGCCTCGACGACTTCTACCTCGAGCTGTCCACCAAGGACCCGGAGAAGTACGTCGGCTCCGACGAGGTCTGGGAGGAGGCCACCCGGACCCTGGAGGAGGTGGCCGGCGAGTCCGGCCTCGAGCTGGTCCCCGACCCGGGCGGTGCGGCGTTCTACGGCCCGAAGATCTCCGTCCAGGCGCGCGACGCGATCGGCCGCACCTGGCAGATGTCGACGATCCAGCTCGACTTCAACGAGCCGAAGCTGTTCGACCTCGAGTACACCGCGCCCGACGGCTCCCGGCAGCAGCCGGTGATGATCCACCGGGCGCTGTTCGGCTCCATCGAGCGGTTCCTCGGTGTGCTGGTCGAGCACTACGCCGGTGCGTTCCCGCCCTGGCTGGCCCCGGTCCAGGTCGTCGGGATCCCGATCGCGGAGCGGCACGACGGCTACCTCTTCGACGTGGCGAGCAGGATGCGCTCGCAAGGCATCCGCGTCGAAGTCGACGACTCCGACGACCGGATGCAGAAGAAGATCCGCAACGCCCAGCTGCAGAAGGTGCCGTTCATGGTGATCGCCGGTGACCAGGACGTCGAAGCCGGCGCCGTGTCGTTCCGCTACCGCGACGGCCGCCAGGACAACGGCGTGCCGATCGACGAGGCGATCCAGCGCGTCGTCAACGCCGTGGCGAGCCGGGCACAGGTCTGAGCGTCGTGGCGGACGAGGTCGTCGAGCAGCACGGGGTCGGGGAGCCCGACGGGCTGGAGCGGCTGTGGACGCCGCACCGGATGGCCTACATCCGGGGGGAGAGCAAGCCGGCCGACGACAGCGCGCAGGAGTGCCCGTTCTGCCGGATCCCCTCGCTGGGCGACAGCGAGGGGCTCGTCGTACGACGCGGCGCGGCCGCCTACGTGGTGCTGAACCTCTACCCCTACAACTCCGGCCACCTCCTGGTCTGCCCGTACCGGCACGTGTCCGACTACACCGAGCTGACCGGTGACGAGACCGCCGAGGTCGCCGAGCTCACCAAGCAGGCGATGCGGACGGTCCGCGCGGTCAGCGGCGCCCACGGGTTCAACATCGGCCTCAACCAGGGCGCCGTCGCGGGCGCCGGCATCGCCGCACACCTGCACCAGCACGTGGTGCCGCGCTGGGGCGGTGACCAGAACTTCCTGCCCGTGGTCGGCCGCACCAAGGCACTGCCGCAGCTCCTGGCGCAGACCCGGCAGCTGTTCGCCGACCACTGGTCCGGCCCCGGGGCCGAATGACCTCGACCGACCTCGGCGAGGACGCCGCGCTGGCCGGCCGGCTGGTCACCGCGGCGGGACAGCTCGCCCTGCGCATGCGTGCCGAGGGCGTCGAGGCACAGCAGAAGCGCTCGGTCTCCGACATCGTCACCGACGCCGACCACGCCGCCGAGGCACTGGTGCTCGACCGGCTCCGCGCGGAGCGACCGGAGGACGGCGTCGTGGGGGAGGAGGGCACGGCTGAGGCGTCGACCAGCGGCCGCAGCTGGCACGTCGACCCGGTCGACGGCACCTACAACTACTACGCGGGCCTGGACTGGTGGTGCTCGGCGATCGCACTGCTGGACGGCGACGACGTCGTCCTGGGCGCCGTCTACCACCCGGCCACGGACGTGCTCTACGTCGGCGGACCGCAGCTGCCGACGACGGCGAACGGGGTGCGGCTGCCGCGCATCGAGGACAGGCCGCTGTCCACGAGCTGCCTGACCACCTACCTGCACCCGCCCTTCCACGGCGGTGAGGTGGGCGCCGCGTTCGGCGCGGTCGTGAGCGGGGCGGCGACCCTGCGGATGCTGGGCTCGGGGAGCATGGACCACACCGCCGTCGCGAGGGGCGTCATGCACGCCCTGGTCCAGCACTCCGTGGCCTCGTGGGACTGGTGGCCCGGCTCCGCGCTGGTCCGCGGCACCGGAGGCGACGCCCGTCGCACGACGGCCGCCGGGGTCGAGTGGTCGGTGGCGGGCGCACCGACGGCGGTGGCCGAGATCATCGCGCGGCTCAGGGACGGATAGGCTGCGCGCGCCATGCTCGAGAGATTCCGCCAGTTCTGGACCAGCTTCTGGGCGCCCGTCGCGCACCTGTTCATTCGCCTGGGCATCAGCCCCAACACGGTGACCTTCGTCGGCACCCTCGGGGTCGTGGCGGGTGCGGTGATCTTCTTCCCGCAGGGCCAGCTCCTCGTCGGTGTCCTGGTGATCACCGCCTTCGTGTTCAGCGACATCATCGACGGCTACATGGCCCGGAGCACCGGCCAGGTGTCGGAGTTCGGTGCGTTCTGGGACTCCACGCTCGACCGCATCGGCGACGCTGCGATCTTCGGCGGCCTGGCGATGTACTACGTCGGTCCAGGGGACAACGAGTGGTTCGCGGCGCTGGCGATCTACTGCCTCAGCATGGGCTCGGTGACGTCGTACGCCCGCGCCCGCGCGGAGTCGTTGGGCATGCAGGCGAAGGTCGGCATCGCCGAGCGGGCGGACCGGCTCGTCTCGATCCTGGTGATCACCGGGCTGGCCGACCTGCTGCGGCGACTGGGCGTCGACGAGCGGGTCCTGTGGGCGATCCCGGTGACCCTCGGGGTGCTGGCGGTGGCCAGCACGGTCACGGTTGCGCAGCGGGTGAAGGTCGTGCGCGACCAGGCCCTAGAATTGCGCCATGACCGCTGAGCAGACCACCGACCGCGCCACTTCCGAGAACACCGGCCCGGGGGTCGGCACCACCCGCGTGAAGCGTGGCATGGCGGAGATGCTCAAGGGCGGCGTGATCATGGACGTCGTCACCGCCGAGCAGGCCAGGATCGCCGAGGACGCCGGGGCGGTCGCCGTGATGGCGCTGGAGCGGGTCCCGGCCGACATCCGGGCACAGGGCGGTGTCTCCCGGATGAGCGACCCCGACATGATCGACAGCATCATCGAGGCGGTCTCGATCCCGGTGATGGCCAAGGCGCGGATCGGTCACTTCGCAGAGGCGCAGGTCCTGCAGAGCCTGGGCGTGGACTACATCGACGAGTCCGAGGTGCTCACCCCGGCCGACTACGAGAACCACATCGACAAGTGGGCCTTCACGGTGCCGTTCGTCTGCGGTGCCACGAACCTCGGCGAGGCGCTGCGCCGCATCACCGAGGGTGCGGCGATGATCCGGTCCAAGGGCGAGGCCGGCACCGGTGACGTCTCCAACGCCGTCACGCACATGCGCACCATCCGCAAGGAGCTCCGCCGCTTGACCGTGCTCACCGACGACGAGCTCTACGTCGCCGCCAAGGAGCTGCAGGCGCCCTACGACCTGGTCAAGGAGGTCGCCCGGGCCGGCAAGCTGCCGGTCGTGCTGTTCACCGCCGGCGGCATCGCCACCCCGGCGGACGCCGCCATGATGATGCAGCTGGGCGCCGAGGGTGTCTTCGTCGGCTCCGGCATCTTCAAGTCCGGCAATCCCGCGCAGCGTGCCGAGGCGATCGTCAAGGCGACCACCTTCCACGACGACCCCGATGTCGTCGCCAAGGTGTCCCGGGGCCTCGGCGAGGCGATGGTCGGCATCAACGTCGAGGAGCTGCCGCAGCCGCACCGGCTGTCCGAACGCGGCTGGTAGGGCGCGACTGGTGAGCAGACGCTCACGCCGCCGGGCCCGCGCAGAGGCCGCCACCAGGGTCTGGGTGCGCTCGCTCGTCCGCTCCGGTCTCGGCACACCGGGAGAGGTGCGCGCCCAGGTCGTGGACGCCATCGCCTCCGACCATCGCTGGCTCGACGCTCCGGCAGCCGCGACCGAGTGGATCGACGCCGAGCAGGCGAGCTGGCGCGAGGACGCGGCGGGCTGGTCGGAGCCGACCGACTACCAGAGGCTCCAGGCGGCGTTCGCCGAGCTCGAGGACCGCGGCTTCGTGGTGCTCCAGGGCTGCACCGACCACTGGGCCGCACGTGCGGTGCTGGACCGGGAGGCCGGCGCGGTCCGGGGCGTGCTCTGGTTCGTACCCACCGACGTGTGGCACGCGATCGACGACGGCATGCTCGAGGTGAACCTGTGGCACCCCGACGGTGCGAACGCCGCCGAGGGCCAGCCGCTGCTCGAGGAGGTGCTCGGCGTCCTCGCCGGCGCCGGCCTGCCGGGCCGCTTCGACGAGGGCCGCATCGAGGTCTCGGCGTTCTGGCACCGCCCGCCGCCCGCGGAGTGACGCCGGTCACACCCCACGCTGGCCAGCAGATATCCGTGACGCCATGTCACGCACAGGTGTTTACATGTGACGCGATGTCTCGCTAATTTGTCCCCAAGGCAACCGACGTGCGAAGGGGCGAGACATGACCGCCGTGCAGAGCTACGACGACAAGCTGCAGACCCTGTCGGAGGGATCGGTGCACCAGCACTTCGACCCGTGGACCGACATCGCGTGGGACGACCCGGAGTACGCCGTACGGCGGGACGACCCTCGGTGGGTGCTCCCGGAGGCGGACGCGCTCGGCCGGCACCCGTGGTACAAGGCCCAGCCGCTGGACCGGCAGATCGAGATCGGCATCTGGCGCCAGGCCAACGTCACCAAGGTCGGCCTGCAGTTCGAGAACGTGCTGATCCGCGGCCTGATGGAGCACGTGATGGAGCTGCCCAACGGGTCCCGGGAGTTCCGCTACTGCACCCACGAGGCGACCGAGGAGACCCACCACACGCAGATGTTCCAGGAGTTCGTCAACCGCACCGGCGTGGACGTCCCGGGCGGTCCGGCGTACTTCCGGCGGCTGGCGCCCTGGCTGCCGCTCGCGGCGCGCTACGTCCCCGCGGCCTTCTTCGTCGGGGTGCTCGCCGGCGAGGAGCCGATCGACCACGTGCAGAAGTCGATCCTGCGCTCGGGCGACCAGGTGCACCCGCTGCTCCAGCGGATCATGCAGATCCACGTCGCCGAGGAGGCCCGGCACATCTCCTTCGCGCACGAGTACCTCAAGCGCACGGTGCCACGGCTGAACCGCCGGCAGAAGGCCGCCCTGTCGGTTGCCTTCCCGGTCATCATGCGCGTCCTCGGCGACGTCATCATGGTCCCCGGCAAGGAGATGCGCCGCGCCGTCGGGATCCCGCAGGAGGTCCTCGACGAGGTGTTCTGGGACAGCCCTGACGGCGACCGGATGCGCCGGGAGCTGTTCGCCGACGTCAGGGCGCTGGCCGACGACCTGGGCCTGATGAACCGGGTGTCCCGCCGGGTGTGGAAGCGTCTGGGCATCGACGGCCGCCCCTCGCGGTTCCGCAGCGAGCCGGCTGCGGCCTGATCGGCGGTCGAGCATGCCGTACGTCGTCACGCAGTCGTGCTGCAGCGACGCCTCTTGCGTCGTCGCCTGCCCGGTGAACTGCATCCATCCAGCACCGGGGGAGCCCGGCTTCGCCGAGGCGGAGATGGTCTACGTGGACCCGGACGCCTGTGTGGACTGCGGGGCGTGCGCCACCGCCTGCCCGGTGGACGCGGTGAAGCCACACACCAGCCTCGACGCCGCAGAGCTGCCGTTCGTCGAGCTGAACCGGCTCTACTACGCCGCGGAGCCGCATGCCGACCGCACGCCGATGGCGATCGTGCCGCGCCGACGGAAGGTGGCACACCCCGACGTGCGGGTCGCGGTCGTCGGAGCCGGACCGGCCGGGATGTACGCCGCCGACGAGCTGCTGCGCCACCCGGGTGTGAGCGTGGACGTCTACGACAGGCTGCCGACGCCGTACGGACTGGCCCGCGCCGGCGTGGCGCCGGACCACCAGCGCACCCGCGGGATCACCGGGCTCTTCGGCGCCATCGAGGAGCAGCCCGGCTTCCGCTACCGGCTCAACGTCGAGGTCGGCCGGCACGTCGGTCATGACGAGCTGGCCCGGCACTACCACGCCGTGGTCTACACGGTCGGCGCTGCGGATGACCGGCCCCTCGGCATCCCCGGGGAGGACCTGCCCGGCAGCCTGTCGGCCACCGCGTTCGTGGGCTGGTACAACGGGCATCCCGACCACCAGGACGCACTGGTCGATCTCGGCGGCGACCGCGTGGTGCTGGTCGGCAACGGCAATGTCGCCCTCGACGTGGCTCGGATCCTGACGACCGACCCGGCCTGCCTGCGCGACACCGACATCGCGGCGCTGCCGCTCGCCGCGCTCCGTGGCAGCCGGGTGCGCGAGGTGGTGGTGCTGGGTCGTCGCGGCCCCGACCAGGCCTCGTTCACCGTGCCGGAGCTGGTGGGGCTGGCCGGCCTCGAGGACGTGGACGTCGTCGTGGACACCGGCGGGGCGCCCGTCCTCGGCCGGAGCCCCCAGGCTCGTCTCCTCCGCGAGCTGGCGGAGCGCCCGGCGAGGGGCGCCGACCGGCGGATCGTGCTGCGCTTCCTCACCGCGCCGGTCGCCGTGCTCGGCGAAGGTGCCGTGTCCGGCGTCGAGGTGACCAGGACGCGGCTGGTGGAGCGGGACGGTCAGCTCCGGGCCGAGCCCACCGGGGAGACCGAGACGCTCGACGCGGCGATGGTGCTCCGCTCCGTGGGCTACCGCGCACGCCCGGTCGCCGGGCTGCCCTTCGACGAGGCGACCGGGACGGTACCCCACGAGCGCGGACGGGTCAGCCCCGGACGCTACGTGGCGGGATGGATCAAGCGCGGTCCGACCGGCTTCCTGGGCACGAACAAGTCCTGTGCCGGGGAGACCGTCGCGAGCCTCCTCGACGACCTCGAGCAGGGCCTGCTGCCGGATCCCGTCGGCAGCAGGGCAGCGCTCGAGACGATGCTAGCCACAGCCCCCACCGAGGTGGTCGACCTCGCCGGCTGGCGAGCGATCGACGCGGAGGAGCGCCGGCGCGGCGCTGCCGCCGGGCGTCCGAGGGTCAAGCTGGTGGACCGAACGGACCTGCTGCATGCCGCTCGCAGCGCCGTCCCGTCGTCCCGCAAGGTGCTGGCCCGGAGCCGGTGACGCCGCCGAGTCCTACCCTTGTCCCCGTGAGCAAGGGGACGCCGGCGGGGGACGCACGGCCGGACGGGCGCAGCGCACGCTGGGAGCAGCACCGCTCCGAGCGTCGTAAGCGCATCGTCGGGGCGGCCCTCGCCGTGCTCGAGCGGCAACCTCCGGGTGCCGAGTTCCACGTGCGCGACGTCGCCGACGAGGCCGGCCTGGGACGAGCGGTCGTCTACCGCCACTTCGCCGACCGTGCCGAGCTCGACCGGGCGATCCAGGACCGGATCCTGGAGTCGCTGCTGGACCGGCTCGGCCCCGAGGTCACCCTGAACGGCAACATCGAGCAGATCATCCGGCGCATCGTCGGCGCCTACGTGGGCTGGGCCGCCGAGCACCCGGCCCTGCACCGGTTCGGTGTCGCGCAGTCGACGACGGGCGAGGGGTCGATCGGCCTCGAGCGTGCCATCGGACGCCTGGGCGCCGAGCTGACGGAGCTGGTCCGCTCCGGCGCCCAGCTCCTCGGGATCAGGCTCGGCCCCGGTGACGAGCAGCTGGTCGACCCGCTCGTCTTCGGGATCATCGGCCAGGTCTTTGCCGCCGTCCGGGTCTGGCTGGGGCGCACGCCGCTGGCGCCCGACGCCGATGCGTTCGCCGACCACGTGGCCCGGTCGATCTGGATCCAGCTCGACGGCCATGCCCGCGACCGGGGCGTGGAGCTCGACGGCGAGACTCCGCTCGACGACCTGCTGCTCGGCGTCCGTTGAGGGTCCTTCGGGTGGTCCGGTAGCGGGTCGGCGGGCATCGCTACGATCGGCTGGTGAGTGCTTCTCCGGCCATCGGCGTCTTCGCGCTGCAGGGCGACGTGCGCGAGCACCTGCACGCCTTGGAGCGGCTCGGCGCGAACCCGGTCGTCGTACGACGCCCCGAGGAGCTCGAGCGCTGCGACGCCCTCGTCCTGCCGGGTGGGGAGTCGACCACGATGGCCAAGCTGGCCCGGACCTTCGAGGTGTTCGAGCCCATCCGGAAGCGACTGGCGGACGGGATGCCGGCGTTCGGCACCTGCGCCGGCATGATCCTGCTCGCCGACCGGGTCCTCGACGGGACAGCCGACCAGGAGACGCTGGGCGGCCTCGACATCACCGTGCGACGCAACGCGTTCGGTCGGCAGGTGGACTCCTTCGAGGGCGCGCTGGAGGTGGCGGGACTGGCCGAGCCGGTGCACGCGGTGTTCATCCGCGCACCGTGGGTCGAGTCGGTCGGCCCCGGCGTCGAGGTGCTCGCGCGCGTGGGCTCGGGCGAGGCCGCGGGTAGGATCGTCGCCGTTCGGCAGGGGCACCTGATGGCGACGTCGTTCCACCCCGAGGTCGGGAGCGACGACCGCATCCACCAGCTCTTCGTGGACCACGTCGTCTCGACGGCGCTGGACCACCGCAACTAGGAAGGATCGTGCATGTCCGGCCACTCCAAGTGGGCGACCACCAAGCACAAGAAGGCGGTCATCGACGCCAAGCGCGGCAAGATGTTCGCGAAGCTGATCAAGAACATCGAGGTGGCCGCCCGGATGGGCGGTGGCGACCCCGGCGGGAACCCGACCCTGTACGACGCCATCCAGAAGGCGAAGAAGTCCTCGGTCCCGAACGACAACATCGACCGCGCGGTCAAGCGCGGCTCGGGTGCCGAGGCGGGCGGCGCGGAGTACCAGACGATCATGTACGAGGGCTACGGCCCGAACGGCGTGGCGATGCTGGTCGAGTGCCTCACCGACAACCGGAACCGGGCCGCCATGGAAGTGCGTACGGCGATGACCCGCAACGGCGGCTCGCTCGCGGACCCCGGCTCGGTCTCCTACCTGTTCAGCCGCAAGGGCGTGGTGCTCGTGCCGCGCGAGCAGGAGGGCAAGCAGGTCGGCGAGGTTGCCGCCGTTGCGCGAGATCGCGGTGCGGACCTCCATCGCGGCCCGGTTCTTGTTGTCGGTGAGGCACTCGATGAGCAGCGCCACGCCCCCGGGGCCGTAGCCCTCGTACATGATCGTCTGGTAGTCCGCACCGCCGGCCTCGGCACCGGAGCCGCGCTTGACGGCGCGGTCGATGTTGTCGTTCGGCACCGACTGGCCCTTGGCCTTGGCGATCGCATCGGCGAGCGTGGGATTGCCGGCCACGTCTCCCCCGCCGGTGCGGGCGGCCACCTCGATGTTCTTGATCAGCTTGGCGAACAACTTGCCGCGCTTGGCGTCGACCACCGCCTTCTTGTGCTTGGTGGTCGCCCACTTTGAGTGGCCGGACATCGGCTCTACCCTCCAACGAGATCAGCTGTGGCGCACCCCGGACCGCGCGGCGCGCACCATCCCGACGAAGAACCGGTGCACGCGAAGGTCGCCGGTGAGCTCGGGGTGGAATG
>DASSOK010000040.1:0-31242 GCA_035700665.1 Marmoricola sp. | reverse complement strand
GCGATGGAGGCGGCGTACTGGCCCTGCAGCTGCTCGGCGGCGTAGGTGATCGTCTGGCTGATGTGCTGGCGCATCATCTGCCGCATCTCGCCGCGCGGCCAGCTCGGGTTGGCCGCCGCCAGGAAGTCGGCGATCTGCTCGGCGTTGGCGTACCAGGCGTCGACGGCCTTCCCCAGGGCCTCGGTGTCGCCTGCCTTGGCCGCCTGGAGCACCGGCACCGCCTCGGTGATGTGGGTGCGCAGCAGTGAGGTCAGCTGCCCGGCGGCCGCACTGCCGTAGAACGGCTTGATGGCGTCGCCCAGGTCGTCCTGGTTCGCCAGCAGCCGGTCGATGCTGGCGGAGAGTCCCGGACTGTCCGCGGCGAACGCCACGACCACGCTCCAGGTCCACTCCATGTGTTGCGCCCAGAGCGCCCGCATGGTGCCGTAGAGCCGCACGGTCGAGCTGCTGGCGCTCGTGTGCGCCATCGCCATGACCGGCTCGGCGGCGGTCGCGGCGTGCACGGCGGCAGCATCGTGCTGATGGCCCACGGCCTCGGTGCCGCAGCCGGCGAGCGTCGTGGCCAGGGCCAGCGCGCCCACCGCGCTGAGCGCAGCACGGCGTGGGATGGCGCCAAGGGCTGGTGTCGGGTTCATCGGACGTCCTTTCGACGTGGGTTGATGCGCCATGGGTGTCGTCGGAGTGCGCGTCCCTTACCGGCTCGCGCGTCGGGCGACCAAGCTGGTCCGGACCAGTTCGAGGAGATCGGTAAGACCGGAGCCTCCGGAGGACACCCATGTGCATGAGGACCGAACGCGCAGGTCGTGGGCTCCCGGAGGTCGCCGTGCCGCCGCCCACCGACCGCGTGCTGGCGTGGCGGCGGGAGCAGCTGCTGGCCGCCGGGTTCGACGAGCCGACCGCCGACGACCTGGCCCGGCAGCGCGGGGTCGACCTGCACGCCGTGCTCGGCCTGGTCGCCAAGGGTTGCCCGCCGGCACTCGCGGCGCGGATCATGGACACCGGGGCCGGACCTCGTGGATGAGGCCGACGCCATGACGACGATGCCGGCGCGCACGCTGGGTCGCCCCGGTGCGGACCCAGGCCCGGGCGACGACAGCTTTGACTGGGTGGCGCTGCTGGCCGCCCCGGGGCCGGGCCACGAGGACGCGGTCCGCCGCCTGCACGGGTTGATGGTGCGGGCGGCCCGACGTCACGTCGGCCGCTCGCCGACGTCGGCGCACCTGGGCCGCAGGACGCTGGAGGACGTGGTGCAGACCGCTGCGGACGAGGCGACTGTCGCGGTGCTCAGCCGGCTGGACTCCTTCGAGGGGCGCAGCCGGTTCACCACGTGGGCGTTCAAGTTCGGCATCCTGCACGCCGCGGTGGAGCTGCGCCGGGCGGCCTGGCACGGCCGCGAGGTGGACCTCTCCGTGGTGGCGGAGCCGGTCACCCCCGCGGCCGGCCCCGAGCTGGTGGCCGAGGCCGTCGCCTTCACCGGCGCGGTCGGCCGGGCGATGGAGTCGTGCCTGACCGACCACCAGCGCAGGGTCGCGCTGGCCCTGCTCGTGGACGGCGTGCCGATCGACGTGCTCGCCGAGCGTCTGGGCAGCAACCGCAACGCGGTCTACAAGACGCTGCACGACGTGCGGGTGCGGCTGCGCGCCGAGCTGTGCCGCACGGGCTACCTGCCGACCGCTGAACCCACCGACGACCTCGAAGGGGTTGCACCGTGACCCGCCACCACCACGTCCGACCGCAGCACCGACTCGACCTGCCGTCGGCCCGACGGCTCACCCTCGACGCCGGCGTGTGGTTGTCGTGCGACGACTGCTTCGACCAGGTCGACCGCGCCGCCGAGGACGTCGTCCTGCGGCGTCGGCCGCTGAGCGCGGCGTTCCGCTCGCACCTGGTCGGGTGCCCGGCGTGCCACGAGGAGGCACAGTCCCTGGTGGCCGTGGTGGCCGAGGGCGTCGGGCTGGACCCGGTGGAGGCAGTACGCCGCCTCGAACGGCAGCTGCAGATCGCCGAGGGGGTCTAGGCGTACTTGACCGGCAGCTCCTTGATCCCGTTGATCCAGGCGCTGCGGAGCCGGCGCGGCTCACCTGTCTTCTGGATGTCCGGGACCCGGTCGGCGATCGCGTTGAACATCACCTCGACCTCGAGCCGGGCCAGGTTCGCGCCGATGCAGTAGTGCGCGCCGTGCCCGCCGAAGGACAGGTGCGGGTTGGGGTCGCGCATGATGTCGAACCGGCGCGGGTCGGTGAAGACGTCCTCGTCGTGGTTGCCGCTGGCGTAGAAGAGCCCGACGCGCTCGCCCTTGCGGACCAGCTGGCCGCCGACCTCGACGTCGTTGAGCGCGGTGCGCTGGAACACCGTCACCGGGGTGGCCCAGCGGATGATCTCGTCGACCGCGGACCGCGGGCGCTCCCGCTTGTAGAGCTCCCACTGGTCGGGGTTGTCGAGGAAGGCGTTCATGCCGTGGGTGATGGCGTTGCGGGTGGTCTCGTTGCCGGCCACGGCGAGCAGGATCACGAAGTAGCCGAACTCGTCGTCGTTGAGCTTGTGCCCGTCGACGTCGGCGGTGATCAGCTTGGTGATGATGTCGTCGCGCGGGTTGGCCTTGCGGTCCTCGGCCATCGCCATCGCGTAGCCCAGGATCTCGGCGGCCGCGACGTCGGGGTCGACGTCGTACTCCGGGTCGTCGTAGGCCAGCATCGAGTTCGACCAGTCGAACAGCTTGCGTCGGTCCTCCTGGGGGACACCGAGGAGGTCCGCGATCGCCTGCAGCGGCAGCTCGGCGGCCACCTCGTAGACGAAGTCGCCCTCACCCTTGGCCAGCGCGTCGTCGATGATCTTGTTTGCGCGATCCACCAGGAGCTCGTGCATCGCGCCGATGGCCCGCGGGGTGAAGCCGCGGCTGATGATCCCCCGGGTCTTGGTGTGGTCGGGCGGGTCCTGGTTGATCAGCATCACCTGCTGCAGCTCGACCTGGTCGCGGGTCATGTCGGGTGCAAACCGGATGATCGCGCCGTTCTCGGCGGTGGAGAAGTTCTTGCTGTCCTTGGAGACCGCCGCCACGTCGGCGTGCTTGCTCACCGCCCAGTAGCCGGTGCTGTCCGGGAAGCCCGCGCGGGCCTCCGGGGTCTGCTCGACCCACCAGACCGGCGCGGTCTTGCGCAGCTCGAGGAACTCCTGCAGCGGGATCCGCTGATGGCAGAGGTCGGGGTCGGTCGGGTCGAAACCCTGGGGTACGGCGGGCGCTGCAGTCACCTTGGTCCTCCACAAATCTGAAACACGTTCTAGTCATCCTGACATACCCTCCGTATGTTCGGAAGAGCCCGTCCGGACGATTTCTGCGCCCCGCCGGATCATGCCCTAAACTGAAACGTGTTCTAGTAGCGCCGGTCCACCGGCCCCGAGCAGGAGGAACCAATGGGCAACCCGGTCATCGTCGAAGCAGTGCGGACCCCCCTCGGCAAGCGCCGCGGCTGGCTGGCCGGCCTGCACCCGGCCGTGCTGCTGGGCGCCGCGCAGGTCGAGGTGCTCGAGCGCGCCGGCGTCGACCCCGAGCTCGTCGACCAGGTCATCGGCGGCTGCGTGACGCAGGCAGGAGAGCAGTCCAACAACATGGTGCGTCGCGCGTGGATGCACGCCGGCCTGCCCAACCACACGGCCTCGACCGTCATCGACGCCCAGTGCTCCTCGGGACAGCAGGCGACCCACCTCGTCAACGCGATGATCGCCGCCGACGCCCTGAAGGTGGGACTCGCCTGCGGCGTGGAGTCGATGTCGCGCACGCCCCTGGGGGCCAATGTGCCGCAGGGCCTCGGCGACCCGCGCCCGTCGGACTGGGACATCGACCTGCCCAACCAGTTCGAGGGAGCCGACCGGATCGTCCGCGACCGCGGCTTCAGCCGTGAGGAGGTGGACCGGTTCGGGCTGTGGTCCCAGCAGAAGGCGAAGGCCGCGCAGGAGGCCGGCCACTTCAAGCGGGAGATCTTCGGCATCGAGGCGCCGGTGCTCGACGACCAGGGCAACCCCACCGGCGAGACCCGCGTGGTCGACCTCGACCAGGGCATCCGCGACACCTCGCTGGAGGCCCTCGCCGGGCTCAAGCCGGTGCTGGAGGGCGGCACGCACACCGCGGGCACGTCATCGCAGATCTCCGACGGCGCCTCGGCGGTCCTGCTGATGGACGAGGACCTGGCCCGCTCCCTCGGCCTGCGACCCCGCGCCCGGATCGTCTCCTCGTGCCTCGTGGGCGCCGACCCCTACTACCACCTCGACGGCCCGGTGCAGGCCACCGAGAAGCTGCTCAAGGACACCGGCATGGGGATCGGCGACATCGACCTCTGCGAGGTCAACGAGGCGTTCGCCGGCGTGGTGATGTCGTGGGCCAAGGTGCACGACGTCCCCGAGGACAAGATCAACGTCAACGGTGGCGCCATCGCGCTGGGCCACCCCGTGGGCTCGACCGGCACCCGGCTGCTGACGACGGCGCTGCACGAGCTCGAGCGCCGCGACGCCAGCACCGCGCTGGTGTCCATGTGCGCCGGTGGCGCCCAGGCCTCCGGCACCATCATCGAGCGGATCTGAGCGTGAGCGCGTTCACCTGGTCCAAGGAGGACCTCGAGGTCCGCGAGTCGGTGCGCGCCTGGGTCGACAAGGTGGTCCGGCCGCTCCGGGACGACCTCGAGCACGGTGGCGTGCCGCCGTACGACGTGGCCCGCGACTACTACCGCACCTTCGGGATCGGCGAGTCCGCCGCAGAGCGCTTCGACCACGAGCTCCGCCGCGCCGAGGCCGAGGCCGCCGGACAGCCGTTCGACGAGCCGGAGCCGGACGAGATCGACCCCGCGACCCTGACCATCGCCAACCTCGAGCTGGTCAAGGTCTGTCCCGGCATCCCGACGTCGATCGGGATCTCCGCCGGCATGACGGCCGGCACCATCAACGCGCTCGGGTCCCTCGAGCAGCGCAAGCGCTGGGTGCGCGACCTGCTCACCCTCGACAAGGTCGGCGCCTGGGCGATCACCGAGCCCGACGCGGGCTCCGACGCCTTCGGCGGGATGCGCACCACTGCCCGACCGGACGGTGACGGCTGGTTGCTGAACGGGCAGAAGACCTTCATCACCAACGGGCCCTACGCCGACACCCTCGTGGTCTACGCCAAGCTCGACGACGGCTCCGGCGGGGAACTCCGCGACCGGCCGGTGCTGACCTTCGTGCTGGACGCGGGCATGGACGGCCTCACCCAGGGCAAGCCGTTCCGCAAGATGGGGATGCACTCCTCCCCCACCGGCGAGCTGTTCTTCGACGACGTCCGCGTCGGCCGCGACCGGCTGCTGGAGGGCAAGCCGGGCTCCGACGGACGCCAGTCGGCGCGCGCCAACTTCGTGGCAGAGCGGTTCGGTATCGCCACGTTCGCGCTCGGCATGATCGAGGAGTGCCTCCGGCTCTGCGTCGACTACGCGAAGCAGCGTGAGCTCTGGGGCAGGCCGATCTCGGACTTCCAGCTGATCCAGCTCAAGCTCGCCGAGATGGAGATCGCCCGCGTCAACGTGGAGAACATGGTGCTCAAGGGCCTCGACGCCCGCCGTCGTGGTGTGGTGCTCGACATGGCGGAGGCCTCCGCGATGAAGCTCTACGCCTCCCGGGCGGCCAGTGAGGTCGCGATGGAGGCGGTGCAGCTCTTCGGCGGCAACGGCTACATGGCCGAGTACCACGTGGAGCAGCTCGCCCGCGACGCCAAGGTGCTGATGATCTACGCCGGATCCAACGAGGTCCAGGTCACCCACGTCGCCAAGGGCCTGCTCCGCCGCTGACCGCCGAGTTGCGTGTCCCGGCGCCGCGAGTTGCGTGTCCCGGCACCGCGAGCTGCGCCCCTAGGCTGCTGACATGGACCTTCCCGTGATGCCACCGGTGCGGCCGATGCTGGCGAAGTCGGTGCCGCCGATGCCGGACCCCGAGAAGTACGGCGGCCTGTCGTTCGAGCCCAAGTGGGACGGGTTCCGTTGCCTGGTGTTCAAGGACGGCGACGAGGTGGAACTGACCTCGCGGAACACCAAGCCGCTGACCCGGTACTTCCCCGAGGTCGTCGAGGCGATGCGCGAGCAGCTGCCGGACCGGTGCGTGCTGGACGGCGAGGTCTTCGTCGCCATCGGGGACAGGCTGGAATTCGAGGTGCTGCAGGAGCGCATCCACCCCGCTGCCAGCCGGGTCACCTTGCTGGCCGAGCAGACTCCGGCGGGCTATGTGGCGTTCGACTGCCTGGCACTGGGCGACGAGTCCCTGGTGAAGGAGCCGTTCTCCGAGCGACGCACCCGTCTCGAGCAGGCGCTGTCCGGCGTGCGGGCGCCGGTGTTCCTGACCCGGACGACCACCGACGTCGCCGAGGCGCAGGGCTGGTTCGAGCGGTTCGAGGGCGCGGGGCTCGACGGCGTGGTGGCCAAGCCGCTGCGGGCGCCGTACGACGAGAACGCCCGCACCATGCTCAAGGTCAAGCACTCGCGGACGGCCGACGTCGTGCTGGCCGGCTACCGACTGCACAAGACGTCGACACCGGACAACCCGCTGCTCGGGTCCATGCTGCTCGGGCTCTACGCCGACGGCACCCTGCAGCACGTCGGCGTCTCCGCGAGCTTCACCGCCAGGCGGCGCGCCGAGCTGATCGAGGAGCTGCGGCCGCTGGAGTGCCCGATGGACGAGCACCCGTGGGGCGCCTGGGAGGAGTGGGCGATCGCCAACCCCGACCGGGTCCCGGGGACGCAGAGCCGGTGGAGCGCCGGCAAGGACCTCTCCTTCATCCCGCTGCGCCCGGAGCGGGTGCTCGAGGTGGGCTACGACCACATGGAGGGCCGCCGCTTCCGGCACACCGCTCAATTCAAGCGCTGGCGGCCCGACCGCGATCCGGAGTCGTGCGGCTACGAGCAGCTCGAGGAGCCGGTGAGCTACGACCTTGGCGAGGTCCTGTCCGGCTGACGGGTCGGCGCTCCTGGCCGCCTGCATGGGTACAGTTGAGGTGTCGCAGCGACGAGCCGGAGGTGGCGATCATGGAGGCGGACGACATGCGGGCCCAGGCCGCGCCCGGCGAGCAGTACGACGTGGTGCTGCTGGTCGAGCAGGCCATGAGTGCCGTCGACGCCGCACAGGTCGACGGCCTGCACGAGTCCGTGGAGGGCAACGTCGTCTACCACGTGCTGATGCCGGTCGAGGACAGCGCGAACCGGATCGAGAGCGGCCTCGGCGGGCTCGCCAACGGCGAGATGCTGGTGGTGCCCTCGGTGGCCATCTCCGACGCCGACATCCAGGAGATCCGCGAGGAGCTGCTCGAGGAGTGCCGCGAGGACCTCAGCACGACCATCGAGGCCCTGCACCACCGCGGCGCCCAGGCCGTCGGCGAGACCGTCAGCATCGACCCGATCGAGGCGCTGGCCGGCAAGGTGGCCGAGGTCGACGCCCGCGAGGCCATCATCCTGACCCGTCCCCACGTGGTGCAGGAGTTCTTCCACCTCGACTGGACCTCGCGAGCCCGCCGCAGGCTGGGGGTGCCGGTGCTGCACCTGCTCGAGCACGAGACCTTCGACGAGCAGGCCGGTGAGGGCGAGGGCATCACCGGCGTCTGACGCTCACCGGGCGTCGCCGTCCACGTAGAGCCAGCGGCCGCGCCGGCGCTCGAAGCGGCTGCGCTCGTGCAGGCGGCCCCCGGCGTAGGAGGCGACGAACTCCACCTCGGCACGGTCGGCCACCGGCTCGGGAGCATCGACGATCTCGAGCCCGGTCCAGTGCAGGACCGGGGCCGTCACGTCGTCGGGCCGGGTCCGGGGGTGCCAGGTGCGAAACAGGTGGTCGGCGTCGTGCAGCGCGAAGGCGCTGTAGCGCGAGCGCATCAGGTGCTCGGGCGTCTCGGCGTACCGCTCCTGCCGGTGCAGGGGCGCGCAGCAGGCGTCGTACGGCGTGCCGGGCGGCAGCCCGCCGCAGGGACAGGTCACCGGTCGACTCACGGGTCCACCCGGTTGCCGTGCTCGTCCCAGTGCGACTCGACCTTCTTGGACGGCTGCACCCGCGGCGGCTCACCCGGCATCTTGGGGTAGTCCGGCGGGTAGTTCAGCTCCACCGCGCCCTGTTCCTCGAAGAGGTCGAGCAGCGGCTGCAGGGAGTACGACGTCTCGTCGATGTCTTCCCACGGGTCGCCGTCGGCCACTCGGTCGGGGACGCTGCGCAGGTGGAACTCGTGGGGGTCGGCGATGGTGGCCAGCTCGTCCCAGCTGACCGGCGTGGAGACCGGGGCGCCCGGCAGCGGTCTCAGCGAGTAGGCGGAGGCGATGGTGCGGTCGCGGGAGTTCTGGTTGAAGTCCACGAAGATCCGCTCTCCGCGCTCCTCCTTCCACCAGGCGGTCGTGACACCGCCGTCGCGCCTCTCCAGCTCGCGGCCGAAGCCGATCGCGGCGTGCCGCACGTCGACGAACTCCCAGCGCGGCTCGATGCGGACGTAGACGTGCACGCCCCGGTTGCCCGACGTCTTGGCGTAGCCCCGCAGCCCGAGCTCCTCCAGCAGCTCCCGCGCCACGCCGGCCACCCGCACGGAGTCCGCGAACGTCGTCCCGGGCTGCGGGTCGAGGTCCAGGCGCAGCTCGTCGGGACGGTCGACGTCGCGGCGGCGCACCGGCCACGGGTGGAACGTCAGCGTGCCCATCTGAGCGCACCAGGCCACCGTCGCCAGCTCCGTGGTGCACACCTCCTCCGCCGTGCGGCCGCTGGGGAAGGTGATCGCACAGGACTCCACGTAGTCGGGCGCTCCCATGGGCACGCGCTTCTGGTAGAAGGCGTCCTGCTTGTCACCACGGCCGGTCGCCAGCCGGATCCCCGGGTGCACCCCCTTGGGCCACCGCTCCAGCGCGGTGGGGCGGTCGCGAAGGGCCCGCAGAATCCCGTCGCCCACGGCGACGTAGTAACGGACGACGTCGAGCTTGGTGACCTCGGGCGTGCGGTCCGTCGCCGGGTAGATCACCCGGTCCGGACTGGTCACCCGGACGGCCCGCCCGGCCGCCTCCACCTCGGTCGCAGGAGCTGCCATGCAGGACAACCTACTTGCGGAGGAACCTACGCTGGAGGGGTGAGCTACCAGGTGCAGAAGTCCGACGACGAGTGGCGCGAGCAGCTGACCCCCGACGAGTACCGGGTGCTGCGCCAGGCCGGCACCGAGGCGCCGTTCGTCGGCGAGTACACCGACACGAAGACCCAAGGCGTCTACCGGTGCCGCGCGTGCCGGGCCGAGCTGTTCCGCTCCGACACCAAGTTCGAGTCGCACTGCGGCTGGCCGTCGTTCTACGCACCGCTGGCCGGCGACCGGGTGGAGTACATCGAGGACCGCTCGATGGGCATGAAGCGCGTGGAGGTCCGCTGCGCGAACTGCGGCTCCCACCTGGGGCACGTCTTCGAGGGCGAGGGCTACAACACCCCGACCGACCAGCGCTACTGCATCAACTCGATCAGCCTCACGCTCGAGTCGAGCAGCTAGGGCAGCGCGTCGATCAGCTCGGCCGGGTCGACCTTGCGCCCGGTGTAGAACGGCACCTCGAGCCGGACGTGCCGGCGGGTCTCGGAGCCACGCAAATGCCGCATCAGGTCGACGATCCGGTGCAGCTCGTCGGCCTCGAAGGCGAGCACCCACTCGTAGTCGCCGAGCGCGAACGACGGCACCGTGTTGGCCCGGACGTCGGGGTACTCCCGCGCCATCCGGCCGTGCTCGGCGAGCAGTGCCCGGCGCTCGGCGTCCTCGAGGAGGTACCAGTCGTAGGACCGGACGAACGGGTAGACCGCCACGTAGGCGCGCGACTGCTCCTCGGCCAGGAACGCCGGGACGTGGCTCTTGTTGAACTCCGCGGGACGGTGCAGCGCGAGCTGTGACCAGACGGGGTCCAGCCGACGGCCGAAGGCGGTGCTGCGGAACGCCTGGTAGGCCGCCTGCAGGTCGTCGCTGCTCTCGGCGTGCCACCAGATCATCAGGTCGGCGTCCGCGCGCAGGCCGGAGACGTCGTAGACACCGCGGATCACGGTGTCCGCTGCCTCGAGCTTGGCGAAGAGCTCCTGCACCTCGGCGACCTCGCCGGTGCGGTCGGCGTCCCCGATGAGGTCGCGCAGCCGGAAGACCGACCACATGGTGTAGCGGATCACGTCGTTGAGCTCACGGGCCTTCTTCACTGCCATGCCGCCATTGTCCCTCGCCGATGGTGGTGGCCGACGACGACCCCCGTCAGTGCACCAGCTGAGCGACGGCGCGGTGGGCCGAGGCGATGCACGCGGGGATCCCGAGCCCGTCGTACGCCGCGCCGCAGACCTCGAGGCCGGGCACCCGGGCCACCTCGGCGCGGATCCGGGCAACCCGATCGAGATGCCCGACGGCGTACTGCGGCAGCCCGCCGCCCCACCGCTGGACGTGCGCATCGACCGGCCGCACGGAGAGTCCGACCGCCTCCGAGAGGTCCTCCAGGGCGACCTCGACCAGCTCCTCGTCGGCCGCCTGCAGCTGGTGCTCCTCGCGGTGCCGTCCGAGCGAGCAGCGCAGCACGAGCACGTCGTCGTCCGCGCCCGCCTGCCGGACCCAGTCCCACTTGGCGAAGGAGAAGGTCGCTGCCTTGATCCGGTGCTTGTCGACCGCCGGCACGAGGAAGCCGGAGCCGCTGGTCGCCGCGAAGTCGCGGGCGGCGAACGCCAGGGTGACGATCGCGACGGACGCGTACTCGATCCGGGCGAGCTCCAGCGCCGCAGCGGGCGCGACGTCGCTCAGCAGCCGGGAGGCGTTCCGCGCCGGCGTCGCGAGGATCACCGCGTCCGCCTGGACGACACGGGGATCGTGGGCGGAGCCGACGACGAGGTTCCAGCCGCCCTCGGGGCGGCGCGCGAGGTCGCGCACCGTCGCCCCGGTCTCGACGCTCGCCCCGGACGCCGCAGCCACCGCGCCGGGCAGCCGGCCCACTCCCCCGCGGATGCCGGCGAAGACGGGGAGGTCCGAGGTGGGTCCGGACAGCGCCCTCGCCGCTGCCCGCATCAGTGAGCGGTCCCGGTCCAGGAGCGCGACCACCTGCGGCACGGCGGCGCGCGCGGAGATCTCGCGGGCGTGGCCGGCGTAGACGCCGCCGAGCAGTGGCTCGACGAGCCGGTCGACCACCTCCTTGCCGAACCGCTCCTCCACCAGGGCGCCGATGCTGGTGTCGCGGCCCTCCAGCGAGGTGGCCGGCAGCACCGCGTCCATCGCCGCACGGGCGATGCCCGGCTTCGAGATGACGCCCTCGAGGCCCTTGAGGTCGACCGGGATGCCCATCAGCGTCCGGGGCATCGGGTGCAGCTCGGCTCGGCTCCACAGCGACGCCTTCGTGGTGGCCGGGTGCACGACGTCCCCGCCGAGGCCGGCCGCCTCGGCGAGCGCCACGGCCTCCGGCCGCCGGTAGAGCATCGCCTCGGCGCCCACGTCGACCTGGACGCCGGCCACCGACGCGACCCGCAGCTTGCCGCCCAGGTGCGGCGAGCCCTCCAGCACCGTCACCGCGGCCGCGGGCAGCACCTCGTGCAGGCGGTGAGCCGCCGCCAGCCCGGCGATGCCGCCGCCGACGACCACGACGGAGCGCGGCGCGCCCGGGTCGTGGACGGCCGCTCCGTCGGGGGTCGGGTCAGCGGTCATCGGCGCGGTCCGCCGCGGAGTGCTCGTGGACGAAGTCGGTGAGCCGCTTGAGCTGGTCGGGGTCCGTGCTGGGGATCACGCCGTGGCCGAGGTTGAAGATGTGCCCGGGGGCGGCTCGGCCGGCGTCGAGCACCTCGCCGGCGCGCTGCAGCATCACGTCGGTGGGGGCGAAGACGAGGGTGGGGTCCAGGTTGCCCTGCACGCAACGCCCGTCCACCCGCTCGATGCCGCGAGCGAGAGGCACCCGCCAGTCGATCCCGACGACGTCGGCGCCGGCCGCGCCCATCAGGTCGAGGATCTCGCCGGTGCCCACGCCGAAGTGGATCCGTGGGACGCCGGTGACCGACTCCAGCACCCGCCGGGAGTGCGGCAGCACCCCGGTCTGGTAGTCGGCCCGGGTGAGTGCCCCGGCCCAGGAGTCGAAGAGCTGCACCGCCGAGGCGCCGGCCGCCACCTGCACCTCGAGGTAGGCCGCGGCGATCCCGGCGATCTTGCGCATCAACGCGTCCCAGATGTCCGGCGCCCCGAACATCAGCGCCTTGGTTCGGGCATGGTCCTTGGACGGTCCGCCCTCGACGAGGTACGACGCGACGGTGAAGGGCGCTCCGGCGAAGCCGATCAGCGGCGTCGCGCCCAGCTCGGCCACGAGCTGCTGCACCGCCTGGGTGATGAACGGGACTTGCTCGCCGGTCAGGTCCGGAATGGCCGCCACGTCGTCGAGGGTCCGCACCGGGTTGGCGACCACCGGTCCCACCCCCGCGACGATGTCGAGGTCGACGCCGATCGCCTTGAGCGGCAGCACGATGTCGGAGAAGAAGATGGCGGCGTCCACGCCGTACCTGCGCACCGGCTGGAGGGTGATCTCGGTGACCAGGTCGGGTCGCATGCAGGAGTCGAGCATCGAGATGCCCTCGCGCACCTCGAGGTACTCCGGCAGCGACCGGCCGGCCTGCCGCATGAACCACACCGGCGTGTGCGGCACCTGCTCGCCGCGGGCCGCCCTGAGGAACGCGGAGTCGGCGAGCCGGACGGCCGGGGAAGTGCTGCTCATGGCACCGATCCTCGCAGGTCAAGCGGCGAGTCGGGACCCGCGGTCCCCGCCAGCGGCCTAACCTGAGTCCATGACGGCACCCGGCGAGCGTCGCCCCGAGCCGGCCACGGCTCCCGCAGAGTTCCGGCGTGCCGTCGACCAGCTGAGGGCGGCCCGGTTCCGGGCCGAGATGTTCGTCGAGGAGATGCCCGCGCCCCAGCGGATCGCGCCGCACGCCTCCGCCCTCTCCGCCGACGTCACCGTCGATGGTGAGGACGTCGGGACCGGCCGGATCGTGCTGCTCCACGACCCGGCCGGCAACGACACCTGGAACGGCACTTTCCGCTGCGTCGCCTACGCGCGCGCCGAGATCGACCCGGAGGTCGCCGCGGACCCGTTCCTCGGTGAAGTCGGCTGGAGCTGGCTCACCGAGGCGCTGGAGGCGCACGGCGCCGGCTACACCGCTCCGTCCGGCACGGTCACCTGCGTCTCGTCCGAGAGCTTCGGCGGGATGGCGGCCGAGCCGGCCACGGCACAGATCGAGATCCGCGCCTCCTGGACGCCCGAGGGCGACATCACCGCACACGTCGAGGCATGGGGCGAGCTGCTCTGCACGGCGTCGGGGCTGCCACCAGTGCCGGAGGGCGTGGCTACGATGCCGAGCCGGCGCGGACAGCGCGGCACCGACTGATGGGGACGCCTTCGGCCGAGCAGACCCCGCAGGACGCGGATCCCGGCGCCGACGAGGCCCCTGAGCTGCCGCTGCTGACCCTTCGTGACGGGCTGCCCGAGGTGGTGGACACCGACGCCGCGCTGGAACAGGTGGTGACCGCGGTCGCGGCGGCCACGGGTCCGGTCGCGCTCGACGCCGAGCGCGCGTCCGGCTACCGCTACTCCGCCCGTGCCTACCTCATCCAGCTGCGCCGCGAGGGCGCCGGCACGGCACTGGTCGACCCGACCGCCTTCGACCACGGCCTCGAGGAGCTCAACGCCGCGTTCGGCGGCGCGGAGTGGATCCTGCACGCCGCCAACCAGGACCTGCCCTGCCTCCGCGAGGTCGGCCTCGTCCCGACTTCGCTGTTCGACACCGAGCTGGCCGCCCGGCTGCTCGGCTACCCTCGCGTCGGCCTGGCCACCCTCGTCGAGGCGATCGCGGGCCGGACGATGCGCAAGGAGCACTCGGCGGCCGACTGGTCCCGCCGGCCGCTGCCGGAGCCGTGGCTCGAGTACGCCGCCCTCGACGTGGAGGTCCTCGTTGAGCTGCGCGACGTGCTGGCCGCGCAGCTCCAAGAGACCGGCAAGGCGGAGTGGGCCCGGCAGGAGTTCGAGCACCTGCTGGACTTCGAGCCGGCCGAGCGCATCGACCCGTGGCGTCGTACCTCAGGGATCCACAAGGCGCGCGGACGCCGGGGCCTGGCCGCCGTCCGGGAGCTGTGGGAGGCGCGCGACCGGATCGCCCAGGAGCTCGACACCACGCCCGGACGGCTGATCCCCGACTCCGCAATCCTGGCGGCCGCGAACACGATGCCGACCAACCGCCGAGCGCTGCTGGACACCAAGGGCTTCCACGGACGCGGCGCCCGGCGGTACGCCGACGACTGGGTCGAGGCCGTCAAGCGGGCCCGGGCGCTCCCGGAGAAGGAGCTGCCGTCGCTGGCGCGCCGCGGGGACGGCCCGCCACAGGCGCGGGCCTGGGCAGACCGCGACCCGGCCGCCGCCGCTCGCCTGGCTCAGGCGCGCGAGGCGGTCAAGCAGCTCTCGGAGAGCACCGAGGTGCCGGCCGAGAACCTGCTCACCCCCGACTACCTGCGCCGGGTGCTCTGGTCGCCGCCGAGGGCGACCGGGCCGGAGATGGAGACCGCCGTGGCCGACCAGCTCCGTGAGCTCGGCGCCCGGCCCTGGCAGGTGCAGCTCACCGCCGGCCTGATCAGCGACGCGATCCTGGCGCACCCGTCCGACTGACCGGGGGCGACCGGCGTGAGGCGGCCGTCACTCGTCCGGGGTGGCCGACGGGCTCGGGGACGGTGTCTCCGACGGCGGCGGGTAGCGGGCGAACAACTCGGCCGACCGCTCGTCGATGGTGGCCAGCCGCTCCTCCATGGGGTCGATGACCGGGTCGTAGAACAACCGGGTCAGCATCCGGCGCGCCATGCCGGCGACGTGCTCCCAACCCTCGCCCGAGGGCAGCGGCTCGATGTAGCGGGTCGTCCTGGTGAAGACCTGGGCGTCGGTCGGCAGCTGGTCGGGCTGCATGAAGGCGTCGGAGTTGGCGATGTCGAGGTTCGTCGGCGTCACGTAGCCGGTCGACGCGAGCAGCGCGGTGGGCTCGTCGGAGACGGAGTAGGCGATGAACTCGGCCGCCGCCTCGGCGTGCTCCGCGTCGGCGGCGATGCACAGCCCCTTGATGGTGCCGCTGGTGACCCGGCGGCCCTCGCGCGGCAGCGGCATCACGTCGAACTCGAGGTTCTGCTGCTGGCGCAGGACCGGGGTGAGCTCGCGGTAGCCCAGCAGCATCGCCAGCCGGCCGGCCTTGAAGAGCTTGACCGGCGAGGTGCGCTCGACCTGGCGTTGGTTGAAGGTCAGTCGCGGGTTGCGGACCAGCTCCAGCAGCGGCTCGAGGGCCTGGACGCTGTCCTCGTTCGACAGCGTCAGGGTGGTCGGGTGCGTGGGGTCGTCGACCAGTGTGCCGCCGCCGGACCACACGAACGGCGCCACCTGCTCCAGGGTGGGAGCGATGTAGACACCGCGCACCTTGCGACGGCTGGCCATCTGCGCGGCAGCGGCGAACTGCTCCATCTTCCAGCCGTTGTCGCCGGTCACCGGGCGCTCTCCGTCCTCGGTGAGGCGGGTCAGGTCCACACGACGCTTGTTGTAGTAGACGACCAGGGGCGAGCTGTCGACCGGCATGCACTTCAGCGAGGCGTCGGCGCTGAACGCCTCGAGCGCCTCCCGCTGGAAGCCGTCGCCGAAGTCCACGCCCTCCTCGGCGAGGAGAGCGTCGACCGGCTGGATCCGGCCCGCCTCCGAGAGCGCGGTGAGGTCGGAGCGCTCGGCCATGAACACGTCCGGGTCGTTGTCGCCGTCCAGCGCGGCGACGGCGTCGTCGTGGGTGTCGTAGGGCCGGACGTTGACCACGATGTCCGGGTGCTCGGCGGTGAAGTCGGCCGCGATCTTGGTGTAGGCCGCGACCACCGGAGCGGCCCCGTAGACCGCGAACGTCACGATCGTGGGCGCGCCCGGCGCCGTCGACGAGGCAGTCGGGGTCGGCTTCGGGGTGGTCGAGGGCTCGGCGTCGGGGTCTTCCCCTGCCGAGCAGGCGGCGAGGACCGTCGTACTCATGAGGGCAGCTGCTACGAGCAACGCTGTCGTCCGCCGGCTCGCGCCGGACCTCCGCCAGGCCCCCACAGGTGCTCCCTCCGTCGCCGTCCGGCTCCCAGGGCCGGCGACGCTCACGATATCGGGACACGCCGAACCGGCCACGGGGGCGGGATGTGAGGCTGGTCCTAGTCTGGCGGCCATGCCTTCCCCCTCACGGCAGTACGGCGCCGCCCTCGGCCTCGCCGCTGCCCTCCTGCTCACCGCCTGCGGCACCACGCCGGGCGAGACGGACCCGCCCGCGGACGCCGGAACCAGCACGAGCACCACGCCCGCGCCGACGACCACCGCCGCGCCGGCCGCTTCGTCCACTCCGAGCACCGCCGCCGCGAACCGGCCGGCCGGCTTGCGCGGGCTGCTGCCCACCGCGTCGGAGCTGCCCGGGCTCGACCCGCAGTGGCGCTGGCAGGCGGCCCGCACCGGACCCGCGCCCTCCGCGCCGTTCGGCGCGTGCGCCAAGGTCGAGATGTCGGCCCTCGGTGCGAGCCGGGCGGTCCAGCGCGACTACCGGCCGGCAGCGGCGATGGGCGACGCGGCCGACACGGCCGCCGCGGTGCAGGCGCTCCGCTTCCCCGACCGGATGACCGCCGAGCGGGCGCGACGAGTGCTGGTCGCGTGGCACGACCGGTGCGCGGGCGAGCTCGCCGGGTCCGGGCGCTCGAACGCCAAGGTGACGTCGCTGGCGCCGGTGCCGTCGGGCTCGAGCGAGGCCTGGTGGTACCTGACCAGCTGGGCCACGAGCGGCGACGACGGACACTTCCAGGCCTTCGGGATCGTCGTCCGCGACGACCGGATGGTGCTGCTGACCATGGACCACGACGGCCAGGACCACTCCTACTCGCCGCGGAAGGACCCGATGTATCGCGCGGTCCAGCGGGTCGACGAGCTGTTCGTGCCGCAGGGGTGAGGGCCGGTCGTATCGTGACGGGGTGAGCGAGCGAGAGCACCACCGGCCGGCACTGCCGGGGGCGGCGCACTTCGAGGCCTACGAGGACCAGGGCGTCGACCCGGCCCTGATCCGGGAGGCTGCGGACCGCGCCGCTCACGCCCTCGTCCGAGGTGCTCGCGACAACGCCGACGAGGAGCTGGTCGCCCGGGTCGTGCACCTCGCGGAGACCGAGGGGCTGGAGACGCTGGCCGAGCTGTGGTCCGGCTCCCCGGCCGACTCCCTCGCCGGTGCGCTGTGGCGGCTCTACCTGCTCCGGTCCTGGGTGTACGCCGACCCGGTCGCCGCCGCGCAGGAGTTCGACCTCGGTCGCCGGCACGCTCCCGTGGCCGAGGTGATCTCCGGCGTCGAGGACCCGCCGGGCCCGGCCGAGGTGCGCAGCCTGGTCGACGCGGTCCTGCGTGGCGTGGTCGTGGGCGACTTCGCCGACACGCTCTTCCGGGCCGCTGCCTTCGCCCGGGTCAGCGCCAGCGGTCGGGCGCACCGCGAGGACACCGACGGATCGTCGTACGCCTCGGACGTGTCGGCGGCGCGGCTGCTGGGACTCGCCGACCAGCTGCAGCGCGCAGGACGCCTGGAGCTGGACGGCACGCTCGGCTGACACCGCGTGGATGCTGTGGATCCGGAATCATCTCCACACTTCGCCCGTTACAATTTCCACGTCGCCGGACCGCGGCAGCCCCGGGTCCCACAATCAGCCGCTTCGAGCGGCCACGCGCCGTGAGGCGCTCCCGGTCCGGCGACACACTCTTCTCCGCGGGGCACTACGGCGAGCTGTGTCCGCCGAGAGCCCCCGGTGACGCGTCCGCGGGGCCGGGACGGACACAGCGACGGCTGGGTGCTGATCTCGGTACGGTGGTGCCGATGCCACGCTTCCGACTCCGACTTCCCCGAGCCGTACGCCCGGTCGTCCCTCGGGTGAAGCTGCGCTACGCCCCCGAGCCGGACGGCCTCCCCGACCCGGGCGAGGTGTGCTGGGCATGGGTGCCCTACGAGGACGACCCGGCTCGCGGCAAGGACCGGCCGGTGCTCATCATCGGCTCGGACGCGGACCGGCTGCTCGCCCTGCAGCTCACCAGCAAGGACCACGACCGGGACGCCGGCCAGGAAGCGGCGGCCGGCCGGTTCTGGATGGACGTGGGCGCGGGCGGCTGGGACCCCAACGGCCGGCCGAGCGAGGTACGGCTCAACCGCCTGCTGCGCCTGGCCCCTGCGGACGTGCGCCGCGAGGGCGCCGCGCTGGACGCCGGCGTCTTCCAGGACGTCATGGTCGCCGCCCGGCCGTACCTGGACCGCTGACCCGCTCCCTCCTGGGCCGGCGTCCTCAGCCGACCAGCTTGCGCAGTCGGGCGTCGGACACGGGCTCCGCCGTGCCGAGCTTCTGCGCCCACAGGGAGACGCGGTACTCCTCGATCAGCCAGCGCAACCGCTCCAGCCGCTCCCCCGGCGGACGCCCCTCGGGCAGTGCCTCGGTGCGGTGCTGCCAGGCCTGCTGGAACTGCTCCACCCGCGCCATCTGCTGACGGTCCCGCGCCGGCTCGGTCGAGAGCCGCTCGCGGCGGGCCAGCAGCGCCTGGAGGTAGCGGGGGTGGTGGACCAGGTGACTCCCCGCCCCGGCGATGAAGCCCGGATGCACGAGGCGACCGAGATGGGCCTGCAGGTCGGTCATCGACGGCAGCGCCTGCATCTCGACGCGCCCCTGCAGCGCCCGCTCGGCGTCGCGCCAGAGGGCGAGGACGCGGATGACGAGCTGCAGGACCTCCTGGGCCTTGTCGGGCAGCCCGGCGCCCACGTGTCCGGCCAGCGACTCGAAGTCCGCACTCGTCCACACCAGCACGTCGTCGCCGGCGAGCTGGTCGACGGCGTTGAGCACGATGTCGTCGGCAAGCTCACGGACGCTCGGGTACGGCGACCCCGCGAGCGCCAGCTTCTCGGCATTGGTGAGGCTCCCGAGCACGTCGGGCGTGCGCAGCTGGAGGACCAGCAGGCGTCGTACGCCCCGACGGTGGTGGGCGCGCTGCTCCTCCTCGCTGGCGAAGACCCGCAGCCCCACCGTCGTCCCCTCGTCGACCAGGCCGGGGTAGCCGCGCACCTCATGGCCGGCGCGGAGCTGGACGAACGACTGCTCGATGTCGCCGAACGTCCAGCTGGTCCGGCCGGTCGCCGTCAGGCCGGATCCCTCGGCGACGCTGGTCATCGCCTTCTCGAACGCCGGCCGCAGCGGCCGCTTGAGTGCCTCGAGGTCCTTGCCCTCAGAGAGGGCGCGGCCGTCCTCGTCGAGGATGCGGAAGGTGGGTCGGAGGTGCTCGGGCACCTTGGCCCAGTCCCAGGCCTCCGGCGGCACGTTGACGCCGGTGGTGCTGCGCAGGTAGCGGCCCAGCGCGTCGGTGACGGACTCCTCGCCCGGCGGGACCGCGGCGAGGAACTGCCGCGCGACGTTGGGCGCCGGCACGAAGTTGACCCGCAGCTGCTTCGGCAGTGACCGGATCAGCGCGACCACGAGCTCCTCACGGCGCCCGGGCACCTGCCAGGTGAAGGGCACGGCGCCGAGATGGTTCAGGGTCGCCAGCGGTACGTCGATCCGGACGCCGTCCTCCGCGCTGCCCGGCTCGAACTGATAGCTCACCGGCAGCTCGAGCGAACCCTCTCGCCACGCGTCGGGGTAGTCCTCGGGCCGGACCTCCGCTGCCTGGTCGTGCAGCAGCATGGCCGCGTCGAAGTCGAGCAGGTGTGGGCTGCTCCGGCGCTCCTGCTTCCACCAGGCGTCGAAGTGCGCGCCCGAGACGATGCCCGCGGGGACGACGCGGTCGTAGAAGTCGAAGAGGGTCTCCTCGTCGACGACCAGGTCCCGCCGCCGGGCCTTGTGCTCGAGCTCGGCCGCCTGGTCGAGCAGGCGCTGGTTGTGCTCGAGGAACCGGTGGGTGGCGTGCCACTCGCGCTGCACCAGGGCGTGCCGGATGAACAGCTCCCTGCTCACCTCCGGATCGATCTTGCCGTAGCTGACCTGCCGGTCGGCGACCAGCGGCACGCCGTACAACGTGACCCGCTCGGCGGCCAGCACCGCGGCGCGCTTCTTCGACCAGTGTGGCTCGGCGTAGGTGCGCTTGACCAGGTGGGCGCCGAGCCGCTCGGCCCAGGCCGGGTCGATGGCGGCGCACTGCCGGCCCCACAGCTTCGAGGTCTCGACCAGCTCCGCCGCCATCACGAACGATGGCTGTGACTTGAACAGCCCCGACCCGGGGAAGATGGAGAAGCGGGCTCCGCGGGCGCCGAGGTAACGTCCGCTGGTCCCCGCATGGCGTCCGCTGGTCCCCGAGCCTGTCGAGGGGTCGGTGTCCCGCAGGCCGATGTGGGACAGCAGGCCGCTCAGCAGCGCCTGGTGGACGACGTCCTCGTCTCTCCCGGTCCCCGAGCCTGACGAGGGGCGCGGCACCTTCATGCCCACCTGGCGGCACACCTGCCGCAGCTGCGCCTCGAAGTCCTGCCACTCGCGGACCCGCAGGTAGTTGAGGTGCTCGTCACGGCACATCCGCCTGAACGCACTGGACCCCTTGTCCTGCTGCTGCTCCTTGAGGTGGTGCCAGAGGTTCAGCCAGGCCATGAAGTCCGAGCCTTTGTCGGCGAACCGCGCGTGCAGCTGGTCGGCGCGGGCACGCTGCTCGGCCGGCCGCTCCCGGGGATCCTGGATCGAGAGCGCCGCGGTGATCACCAGCACGTCGCGCAGGCAGCCGAGGCGGTCGGCCTCCAGCAGCATCCGGCCCAGCTGCGGGTCGATCGGGAGGCGCGCCAGCTTGCGGCCCAGACCGGTGAGCCGTTGCGGCGACCGGCCGCGAGCACCGCCGGATCCGCTGCTGAGGGCACCGAGCTCCTCCAGCAGCAGCACGCCGGAGCGCACGGCGCGGGCGTCGGGCGGGTCCACGAACGGGAACCGGGCGACGTCACCGAGGCCGAGGGCCGCCATCTGGAGGAGCACGCTGGCCAGGCTGGTGCGGAGGATCTCCGGCTCGGTGAACTCCGGCCGGGCAGCGAAGTCCTCCTGGGAGTAGAGCCGGATCGCGATGCCCGCCTCGAGACGGCCGCAGCGGCCCGAACGCTGGTTGGCGGAGGCCTGGCTGATCGGCTCGATCGGCAGCCGCTGCACCTTGGTACGCAGCGAGTAGCGGCTGATCCGGGCCACGCCGGTGTCGATCACGTAGCGAATGCCCGGCACCGTCAGGGAGGTCTCCGCCACGTTGGTCGCGAGCACCACCCGCTGCCGGGTGTGCCGCTCGAAGACCCGGTGCTGCTCCGCTGCCGAGAGGCGGGAGAAGAGGGGTACGACGTCGAAGCCGCCCACCCCTCCGCCACGACCCTCGGCCTTCTTCGCGAGCGCATCGGCAGTGTCGCGGATCTCCCGCTCGCCCGGAAGGAACACCAGGATGTCGCCGTCGCCCTCGGCGCGCAGCTCGTCCACCGCGTCCAGGATCGCCTCGGTCTGGTCCCTGACGACGACCTCGCCCTCCTCGTCGTCGTACTGCTCCTCGACCAGCGGGCGGTAGCGGACCTCGACGGGGTAGGTGCGTCCGGAGACCTCGACGATCGGCGCCGGCCGGCCTTGGGCGTCGGCGAAGTGGGCGGCGAACCGCTCGGGGTCGATGGTGGCGGAGGTGATCACCAGCTTCAGGTCCGGCCGCTTGGGTAGCAGTCGCTTGAGGTAGCCGAGGATGAAGTCGATGTTGAGGCTGCGCTCGTGCGCCTCGTCGATGATCAGCGTGTCGTACCGCCGCAGCAGCTTGTCGTGCTGCAGCTCGGCCAGCAGGATGCCGTCGGTCATCACCTTGATCCGGCCGGCCGAGGACGTCTTGTCGGTGAACCGGACCTGGTAGCCGACGACGTCGCCGAGCTGCGTGCCGACGCCGTCGCCGGCCAGCTCCTCGGCAATCCGCTCGGCCACCGATCGCGCGGCGATCCGGCGTGGCTGGGTGTGCCCGATCAGCCTGCCGTCGGCCCCGCGACCCATGGCCAGGCAGATCTTGGGCAGCTGCGTGGTCTTCCCCGAGCCGGTCTCACCGGCGACGATCACGACCTGGTGGTCACGAAGCGCCGCCTCGATGTCGTCGCGACGACCGGAGACGGGGAGGTCGGGCGGGAAGCTGATCCGGGGATGCGCGTCCGGCGGTCCGGGCGCGTCGTCGGTGGTCGTTGGCACAGCGGGCTCATTCTCCCGCACGGGACAACCGGTTTGTGCTGCTCACCGCCGTGACACTCCGCCGCGACACTCCCGGGCGGGCGTGCGAACTTGAATGCGTCCGGATCGCCCTGCACGGTGGAGGGCGTACTGACCTCTACGGAACGGGAGCCGATCGTGCTCACCTTGACCCCGAACGCCAGCGCTGTCGTGAAGCAGCTCGTCGACCAGATCGAGGGCCAGTCCGGCCTGCGGATCAGTCAGGACTCGCCGGACTCGGCAGCCCTGGACGTGGCTCCCGCACCGGGCCCCGAGCCGACCGACCAGGTCGTCGAGTCGGCGGGTGCCCAGGTCTTCCTGGAGCCGAACGCCGCCACCTCGCTCGACGACAAGGTGCTCGACGCGGCCGTCGACCAGAACGGGACGGTCGAGTTCAGCATCGGCCTGCAGCAGCAGGGCGGCTGAGCTTCGCTTCTGGCCGCGATTGGGCCCTGAGGGTCGCAGCTGGCCCGCCGCGGGAGCTGTGAGAGCCCATTGGTGGCGCGAGCTCCGACCCTCAGGCCCAGTCAGCCCTTCTTGACCAGTCCCGGCGGGCCGTCGCCGTCCGGCCCGTGGCCGTGCGCCATCCCCTGCTCGATGCCGTGCCCCTGGCCGAGGCCCTTGTCGGCCTTGTCCCCGTGCTTGTCCCCGTGCTTGTCCCCGTGCTTGTTCCGGTGCTTCTTGCCGTGCTCGCTGCCGTGACCGTCCCGGTCGGCCTTCTCGCCCTTGTCCCGCTCGTCGCCGTGCCTGTCGGCGTTCTTCTCGTGGCCGAACGCGTTGCCGACGCCGGGGTGGTCACCGGAGCCGCCGGTGTCGTCGGCGACCAGCGCCATCGTCGCGGCGCCGGCGGAGGCGCCGATGAGCAGGCCCAGCACGGCACCACCCACGAGCGTGCCGAGGCCCCACGTCTGGGTGCGCAGCCAGGAGCGCTTGGTCTCTGCCATGGCACCAGCGTCCTCCTGCCCGGCGTCGCCGTCCACGATTTCGGCACAAAGTCGTCCAAGTGGTCCGGCCAGACCGTCGACTGTCTAGCCCGTCAGCAACGCTTCCGTTGACGCCCGCCCGCGGAGCGCCCTTACTGCATTCAGACGCGTCGACGCGCGAGAGCGAGCCGGCCATCCCGAGGGGGGCCTCATGGGCCGATCGACCAAGAAGTCCACCGGTGTCCGGCTTGCGGCCCTCGTCGCGGCAGTGCTGGCCGTCGCGCTGGCCGGCATCGCCGTGCCCACCGCGCCAGCGTCCGCCGCTACCGTGGCCGGCTCGCTGACGCTGCGGCCCTCCGCACGGATCGCCGGCGAGTCCTCCGTCGCGCGCGGTGCCCTGCCGCCGAAGCACGCCAGGCAGGTGCGGCTGCAGCGGCTCATCGGTACGACGTGGCGCACTCTGACCATGAAGACCTCGAGCTCGACCGGCACGTTCAGCTTCACGCTCCGCACCCCCTCGAGGACCTCGAAGTACCGGGTCTACGCGCCGCGGACGACGATCGGCGGAGTGGTCCGCCGCGCCGTCGTGACGCCGACGCGGACGCTCACCGTTCAGACCCAGACCGCCAGCATCAGCGCGCCGACCAGCCTGGCGATCTCCACCACGGGCACGGTGACCGGGACGTTCCGCCCGATCCGGGTCGGGCGCCCGGTGACCCTGCAGCGCCTCGCCAGTGGGTCCTGGACGGCCGTCGCGTCACGGACGCAGAACTCCAACGGCAGCGCGTCCTTCTCCGTCTCACGAGCCTCGGCCGGGTCCACGACGTACCGCGTCGTTACCGGGGCCTGGCGCGGCGCGGCCGCCAAGGCGACGGGGTCCCGCACGATCTCGTTCTTCCAGCCGCCCGACAGCACAGCGCCGGGCGCCGTCACCGACCTGACCGTGACCGCGAACGATCTCTCCGGCATCTCCTTCTCTTGGACCAACCCTACGGCCGCTGACCTCTCCTTCGTCGAGTTGCGCCGTGCCGTCGGGCCGACACCGCCCAGCACTTCTTCTGCGGGTGAGTACGTGACCGACGTGTTCCCACCGGACCACTCGGCCACGGACTTCTTCATCGACGTGGACACGCAGTACTCCTACGCGTTCTTCGCCCAGGATGACGCCGGCAACGTCGGGCCAGGCACGAGCATCACGGTGACGAGCGCCGGACCGCCGCCGGGTCAGGTCTCCAACGTGACGGCCCCGACGGTCACGGCGACCTCGGTCGGCCTCTCGTGGGAGAACCCGACCGACGAGGACTTCGCCGGCGTCCGGATCCGTCGCCTCGCGGGCTCGGCACCCCCGGCATCGCCCACCGCCGGAACGCTCGTCGGCAACGCCGCCGCGCCCGCGACCAGCTTCACCGACACCGGGCTGTCGGCGCTCTCCCAGTACTCCTACGCCCTGTTCGCCTACGACGACGACGGCAACTTCGCCGACGGCGTGCCCGTCACGGTCACCACACCCGACGGCACGCCGCCGGGCCCGGTCACCGCCCTGTCCGCGACCGGGGTGACGCCGTCCTCCGCGTCCTTCTCGTGGACCAACCCGACCGCAGGCGACTTCGCGGGCGTCCGCGTGCGCAGGGCTGTCGGGTCGACACCACCGGCCTCTCCCACCGCCGGCACCCAGGCCGCTGACGTCGCGAAGCCCGGGACGACCTTCACGGACACGGGGTTGAGCCCGGGCACGCACTACAGCTATGCCTTCTTCGCCTACGACGAGGCGCGCAACTACGCGAGCGCCGCGACCGCTGGTGCCACCACGACGAGCGCCTCGTCGGGCGAGTGGCTACAGAACCGGGCCGGCCCGGAGCAGAACTCCTGGTCACCGGCCGAGACGCTGCTCAACACCGGCAACGCCACCTCCGTCGCCGAGGAGTGGGACGAGGCACCCGGCGCACCGGTCATCTCCGGGACCAGCGCCTGGGTCTACGGCACCGACCAGTTCGGTGGCAGCAGTGTCCGCGTCTACGACCTCACCACGGGCGCGCTCAGCGACGAGTTCCAGACCAACGGCTGCTCGGCCGGGAGCATCGCGCTCACGAGCAGCGTCGTTGTGGTGAGCTGCGGCGGCTCCTACCGCGGCTACTCGCGGACGTCTGGCCACGTCCTCCTCTGGGACATCGACGAGACGGACCCCGGACATAGCTTCCAGTCATTCCTGCTGAGCGCCGACACACTGGTGGCGCGGTCGACCGACAGGGTCGCCGCCTACTCCCTCGCCGACGGGCAGCGACTCTGGCAACAACTCCTGCCCAGCGGCGCCACCACTCTGTACGACGTCGCCGTGTCGGGTACCACCGTGCTGGTGGCCTACGACGATCGGCTGCGGGCGCTGTCCCTCGGCACCGGCGGCCAGCTCTGGAGCGTGACGGGAGCCGGCTCGGCGGAGGTGGTGGCATCGGGCGCTTGGGCCTACGTCCACGACGCCGACAGCGTCCAGCGCTACGCCGTCGCCGACGGGGAGGCGGGCTGGTCGGTCTCCCCCGAGTTCGGCGTCTACCGCCTGCTCGCTGGGGACGGCGACACCGTCTACGTCTGGAGCGCCGTGTTCGACTTCGGTCCGCCGGAGCCCTCGATCCTGCGCGCCCTGCGCAGCAGCGACGGCAGCGAGCGGTGGGCCTACAACGTGCCGACGCGCGTGCGCGACGTGGCTGTGACCGGAGACCTGTTCTGGCTGACCACCTCACAGATATTCAGCCAGGGCCGCTACAGCGCGCTGATCGCGGTGTCCCGCAGCACCGGGGCCGAGGTGAAGCGGATCGAGTTTGAGGACAACATCTACTCCTCCCAGTTCGCCGTCGGCGCCGGGAAGGTGCTCTTCAGTCAGGGCGGCAGCGCCGGCAATCCAGCCCCGGCGCGCCTCCGCGTGTTCGGCACCGGTGGGGTGCTGCCCCGGATCACCAGCGGTGTGCTCACGCTCGGCCGGGTCGGGACGCCGTACACCCATCAGCTGACCAGCGTCGCTGGCGCCGGAGGAGTCACGTGGAGCGTCGTCGGCGGGTCCCTACCCGGCGGGCTGTCCCTCTCCGGGGCCGGACTGCTCAGCGGAACACCCACCGGCGCAGGGACGAGCCAGCTGACGGTTCGAGCAACCGCCGGGAACAGCCGCAGCTCCCAGCTGACCATGCCGCTGACGGTGGTGGCTTCGGGCACGCCCGCATGGACGAGTGCCGGACGCGACGGCACGCGCAATCCGTTCGAGCCCGGGACCGGCGCCCTGGACGTGGACGACGCCGCGACGATAGGTCCGCGCTGGACCACCCAGACGCCCGGCAGCGCGAACCACTTCGCGCCATGGAACGTCGTTGCCGTCGGCGCCCGCATCTACACCGTCACGCCGGATGGGTTGCTCGCCGCCTACGACTCGACCGGCACGACGGCAGCACGAGCTCCGCTCTGGACCGCACACGGCGATGAGGCGGCGACCTTCAATGGCCGCGTCGTGCATGCCGGCGACCGCCTGCTTGTTCGCGGTACCGACGGAGGTCTCTACGCCTTCGATGCCACAACAGGCACTCGGCTGTGGCGAACCGCCGAAACGACCCTGGTGGACGACCCGGTGGTCGTCGACGGCACCGTCGTCGTGCGCACCACAGATGCGAGGCTGCGTGCCTTCTCCCTGTCCGACGGCTCGGCTTCCTGGGGCGGTGTGCCCAGTGAGCTGAGCGGCATCACCACGTCACCAGCATCCGACGGTACTCGTCTGTTCGTCGTCGCCGGGTGCGCGCTCTCCGCACTCGACCCCGCGACCGGTGCAGAGCTGTGGCACGCCGACATGCTCGGCAAGTTGCTCGACAACTGCTTCACACTCGAGGCCGCCGCACCGATCGTTGTGGGCGGGAAGGTGTACGCGACCGAGATCGGCAGCAAGCTGGTGGCCGACGCGGCCAACGGCACCGTGCTGAAGCGATTCCGAGTGGGCGACTGGGACTACTCACAACCCGTCCTGGTGGGCAATGTCCTGCTCTACTGGGGTGACGACGCGATAGCGGCGTACGACACCACCAGTGATCGCGTGGTCTGGAAGAAGCCTTGGGTGGTGGGCAACGGCAGTGCCATCCCGAACCTCAGCGCGGCGGGTGACCTGGTGCTGGTCACGAACACCACCGGCATCGTGGGCATCGACCGGCGCAACGGAGAGACGGTCTGGGACGGCGGCACCATCTCGACCTGGACCGTGACCGCGACGGTCGGCGGCAGTCGCATCTTCGTGGCGACCCTCGACGGGGTGCGCGCCTGGGGACCACCGAGCTGAAACCCCGCGAGTGCTCAGCGCACCATTGCCGGCAGCGCGTGCGCGAGCCGGTGGAGCAGCTCGTCGCGCGACAGCCCGTGGGGGTCGGACACCCAGCCGAGCACGACCTCCTCGGCGAAGGCAGCCCAGCCCTCGATGAGCAGTCGCGTCGCGGGGGTGTCGACGACGCCGTACTCAGCGAGCTGCTCCCGGCCGGCGATGGTGAAGATCCGGTCGGTGAGCGCGCGCCTGGCCTGGAGGTAGATCTCGCGCAGCGCCTCGTTGCCGCCGGCGGCGGCACGCACGAGCGAGACGTAACCGGCGTGGTTGTCGACCACGAAGTCCACGTAGGCGCCCAGCGAGACGGCGAGCTGCTCCAGCGGGTCGCCGATGTCTCGCGGCGCGGTGATCGCGTAGAGGTCCTCCACGACCCGGCGCACGACCGCCAGGTGGAACTCCTGCTTGTTGCCGAAGTAGTGGTAGAGCAGTCCGCGGGAGATCCCGGCCTCCTCCGCGAGCAGCTCGATGGAGAGGTCCTCCAGGGACCGCGTCGACAGCAGCCGGGTGCCGAGGTCGAGCAGCTGCTCGCGGCGCGAGTCGGGCTTCATCCGCACCCGACCCGCGGCTTTCGGGCTCGCTCCCGTGCTACTGGTCATGTGTGCCACGTTACTGAACTTTCGTCAACACCGCTATTGACGCCGGTTCAACAGCCCGCCTAGCGTGGGCACATGACCTCCCAGACGGCGGCCGCCGCTCTCCCCGCCCACGTCCCGGTGCTGGTCGTCGGCGCCGGCTTCGCCGGCCTCGGCATGGCGATCCAGCTCGACGGGAGCGGCCATCCCGACTTCCTGGTCGTCGACAACGGCGACACGGTCGGCGGCACCTGGCGGGACAACACCTACCCGGGCGCCGCGTGCGACGTCCCGAGCCAGCTCTACTCGTTCTCCTTCGCGCCCAACCCGAGCTGGTCGCGGTCGTTCTCCCCGCAGCCGGAGATCCAGGCCTACCTGGAGGACGTCGCCCGGCAGTCCGGCGTGCTCGACCGGTTCCGCTTCGGCGTCACCGTGCAGGACGCCGCGTGGGACGAGACCGACCAGCGGTGGACGGTGGTCACCTCTGCGGGCACCGTGACGGCCGACGTGGTGGTCACCGGGGCCGGCGGCCTGTCCGAGCCGAAGCTGCCCGACATCAAGGGCATCGACGGCTTCACCGGCGAGATCTTCCACTCCGCGCGCTGGAACCACGACTACGACCTGACCGGCAAGCGCGTGGCGGTCATCGGCACGGGCGCCTCCTCGATCCAGATCGTCCCCGAGGTCGCCCGGCAGGCGGCGCACCTCGACGTCTACCAGCGCACCGCCCCGTGGGTGATGCCGCGGCACGACCGGGAGTACGGCGGCCTGGAGCGCTTCCTCCTGCGCCACGTCCCCGGACTGCAGCGGCTCTACCGCACCGCGATCTACTGGGGCCGGGAGTGCTACGTGCCGGGCTTCACCTGGAACCCCCGCCTCGCGGCGCCGGCGCAGCGGATGGCGCTGAAGAACATCGAGAAGGGCATCTCCGACCCCGAGCTCCGCAAGGCCGTCACCCCGACCTTCCAGATCGGCTGCAAGCGGATCCTGATCTCGAACACCTACTACCCCGCCCTCGACCGGGACAACGTCGAGCTGGTGACCGAGGGGATCGCCGAGATCACGCCGACCGGCATCGTCACCCGTGACGGGACGCACCGAGAGGTCGACGCGATCGTCGTCGCGACCGGCTTCCACACCACCGACCAGCCGATCGCCCACCACGTGAAGGGCCGGGACGGGATCACCCTGGCCGACGCCTGGCGCGAGACCGGCCAGACGGCGTACAAGGGGACGACCATCAGCGGCTTCCCCAACCTGTTCCAGATCGTCGGCCCCAACACCGGGCTGGGGCACTCCTCGATGGTGTTCATCATCGAGAGCCAGATCGCCTACATCCTCGCCGCGCTGCAGACGATGCGCGAGCGCGGCATCGTGGCGCTCGAGCCGCGCGTCGAGGCGCAACGTGCGTGGAACGAGGACCTGCAGCGGCGGATGCAGCGCACCGTGTGGAGCACCGGCGGCTGTGCCAGCTGGTACCTCGACGAGCACGGCAAGAACACGACGCTCTGGCCGCGCACCACCTTCACCTTCCGCCAGCTGCTGCGGGACTTCGACGTGGAAGAGTACGTCGTCACCGCGCAAGGCGCGGACCACCAGCAGGACACCGACAAGGAGCAGGTCGCATGAACACCCTCACCGACAAGGTCGTCGTGATCACCGGCGCCGGCTCCGGCATGGGCCGCGAGATGGCGCTCCAGGCAGCCACCGAGGGCGCCCTCCTGGCCATCTCGGACTGGAACGAGGCCGCCCTCGCGGAGACGGCCGACCTGGCCAAGCAGCGCGGCGCCCGCGAGCTGCGCACCGACGTCGTCGACGTCTCCGACCGCGCAGCGATGCACGACTGGGCCACGGCGGTGGCCGACCAGTTCGGCCGCGTCAACATGGTGGTCAACAACGCTGGCGTGACCGTGACCGGCGACTTCGAGGAGATGTCGTATGCGGACTTCGACTGGATCGTCGGCATCAACTTCTACGGGGTCGTCAACGGCACCAAGGAGTTCCTTCCCCATCTGATCGCCTCGGGCGACGGCTACCTGGTCAACATCTCCTCGCTGTTCGGGCTGATCTCCATGCCTGGTCAGACCGCCTACAACGCGACGAAGTACGCCGTCCGTGGCTTCACCGAGGCGCTGCGCGAGGAGATGCTCATCAACGGGCACCCCGTCGCGGTCACCTGCGTGCACCCCGGCGGCATCAAGACCGGCATCGCCCGGCACGGCCGCAAGACCGCCAGCGAGGACGCCGAGGCCGTCGACCGACTGTTCGACGAGAAGCTGGCCCGGATGCCGGCCGACAAGGCGGCGCGGATCATCCTCAAGGGCGCGCTCGCGAAGAAGGCGCGCGTCCTCGTCGGCATCGACGCGCACGCCCTGCACCACTTCGCGAAGCTGACCGGGTCGCACTACCAGGACATCGTCGCCAGGCTGGCGCCGAAGGTGATGCCCTCGCACAAGGGCGAGCGGGGTCCGCGCGGGGACGCCTGACCCCCTTCTAGTGTGGCCGGGTGAACGCCCCCTCCCCGAGCCCCCGGCTGGTCCGGGTGCTGACCCGCAAGTGGCCGGACCAGCCACACTGGGAGTACGACGCCCTCCGGCTCGGCGCCGACGCGCACGGGCAGTGGGTGGGCCTCCCTGTCGGCACCTGGATGGCCCGACCGGGCGCAGGGATGCACGCGACGGCGCCCCACGTCGTACTACTCCCCCACGACGGGTGGTGGCTGGCGACCTTCTACGGGGACGAGCCCGAGCGGCCCTTCGACGTCTACGTCGACATCGCGACGCCGTGGCGGTGGAACGCAGACGAGACGGAGGCCCGCGCGGTGGACCTGGACCTGGACGTGATCAAGGGCTCGACCGGACGTGTCTGGGTGGACGACGAGGACGAGTTCGCCGACCACCGGGTGTCGCTGGGGTACCCGGTCGAGATCGTCGCTGCCGCGATGCGCAGCTGCGACGAGGTGCACGCCGCCGTCGCGCACTCCACCGGCGCCTTCGGCGGCGCGCACCGGGACTGGCTGGCCAGGCTCCGCCGGCTCTGACGGAGGCCGCTCGGGCGGAAAACTGCGCGACCTCGCCCCCGCCAGCATGGTCGAATGTCCCGGTGCCGAAGGTGATCGAGCAGTTCAAGCCTCCTTCCCCGCTCGCCGGCCGGCTCTCGGTCCAGTCCGTGCTCTACGCCGTCGGTGAC